>CAUZEG010000174.1:0-8680 GCA_963578775.1 Myxococcales bacterium | reverse complement strand
AACGGAGACCCCTTTTGACCGGAATGCGTTTCGAACGAAATGGGCTCCCATCTTCGCCGATCTGGATCTTGACGGATTCACCGACCTGGTCGTCCCCGGCTTCGGGGTGAATTCACAGGTTATCGGTCTACCCGATGCGATGGCAGAAGGCTTGTTGGTCTACCAGGGAACGGAAGATGGGCAGTTCATCCTTCACCCAAACACCCACCAGTTCCTGAAGATCGAGCTGATCCGTGCGGTCGAACCCATTGATCCGGATGGAGACGGCCGGGTCGATTTTATCGCCTGGCCAAGACATGGCGATCCCTTCTTATTGGCGAATCTTCTCGAACCGGCCGGCCACGGATTGAGTATCGCGTTGGAGCCGTCTGTATCGATCCCACGAGCATCGGGAGGGTCGGTGGTGGTACACTGCGGACAACAAGATTGGCGCCGCTACCTGAAAGACTGCGCTATGGCTCAGGGATGCTTTCGGGGCTGGGTACATGTGGGTACAGGCTCCTGCGATGAGCCGGTAGACATTACCGTAAATTGGCCATCGGGTTATGTGCAGACCGTCACCGGCGTTGCCTTGGACCAGCAGGTACAAATCGTCGAACCGGAATGGATGAGCCTGAGCGAAACCGATGAAACAACCAGCACTCTGCGGGTCGCACCCAGTGAAACCACAGCCGGCCAACCAGGCTGCTCCTCCGAGACGGTTACAGTCCATATCAACACCGGGGCTTCGGAACAGAGTATTGACGCGCCCTGTGATCCAATATCCGACACCCATATTGCCATCTTTGACCGGCCTGCGACCGGGCCCAACGAGTATTTTGTGGTGAAGGTCGAGGTCGGGGACACGATCCTGTCAACCCGTCCTCGAGCCCGGGGCACTAACGTCAGTACACACTTCACCGCCTGGCTGGAACCACCGGTAGCTCCGCAAGGCTTCGAAGGCTTTGCCTACGTCCAGGGAAGTGGAGTCAACGTGGAGCCACTTCCCAACATTACAGTCGGAGGCGTGCTGAGCCAGGGAGAATCACTTCGGCTCGGATCCGATCTGATTCAAATCCCTGTGGTATTTGGGGAAGAGGGAACAGAGGTGACCATACAAGTCGGAGACGGACCGGACTTTGAAGCCAGTCTCGGTACGACCGAGAAGACCTGCTCGGTCATCTCACAACGTACCCATGCGGTCTACGGTTGGAACGATCTGATGCCCTTTGCCATGGGAGAGGTTCATCTCGAACTCATCCTGGACGGTGAAGGTTGCCCAACACAGTCCAGTGGAATTGTAGAACACATCGCCTCGGACGATGGCAGTCCCGTATATTATCATCTCGATGTGGTGGGGCCCCGGCTCGCACTCCAAGTCAACTCTCCTCCACCTGTGTCTTTTGTTGTGGATCTGAATGAAAATGGCCTGGGTCTCTTTGTCGTAGACGAACATCTATTGGAACCGCCCGACTCAGCCCAGGCTCTCCTTGATCAGCTCAACCTGAACGATTCGTCGCTTTTGGCGGTATCCACGTTGATCGGTAATGGCGCGGACGTGATTCCCATGGCCATGGTAATCCAGACCCAGAACGGAGTGACCGTCGGTGATCCGAGCATATATGACATATCGCTGGCGTGTGGTGGAGGCATCCACGAGATCGACGTCAGCGAATACCATCTACCCGCCACCTGGATCTTCCGTTCACTGATACAGGCTGGAACTGAATGGGGTAACTTTACCTGCGAAGTGATGATCGGAGATACCCCCAGCGGTATATCCTCTCTGGTCCAGGTCACGGAGCCAACCGAAATCGCCGACATCTCCATTGAACAATCCACCATCTTCAGCTATCGGGCCGGCCCCTATTTAAACCTGGTCGTCCAACCAAGAGATAGCGCCGGCAATATGATCGGATCCGGCTTGGACCTGGATATCGAGGGCAGCGAATCCCTGCTTTTATCCCCTCTACGATACGTAGGTCGAGGATGGTACGTAGCCAAATACAATCACCCCATTGAAGCGGCTCTATTGAACTTTTCCGTTCTATCGGATGGCGCTCCGATCGGGTTATCGTACCCCTATAACTTCCTGCCCCCAGGCTGGCAGGGGGCTCTTGCAGAGGCCATCGTGCCAACCATCCCCGATCCATTGGAGTTGCCCCCGGTTGAGACATATCTGTGGAACCGTATCCGCCCGGACGATCCCGAAGAGTCAGAGACGACACAGGCCAACAACGCGTTTCGGTCCGCAGGAGAATCCTCTGGATGTAGCCACAGCCAGGTCCCAGGCACCGACTACCTGTGGTTGATCCTGGCCCTGTTAGCGCTCCGCGCTACCAACTCTTCCAGCCGTAGGACTGACTTCCAGGGTTGATCTCAGGGATCTTCCGCAGGCGGCTCTTCGGGCACCTCACAGCGATCTCCGTTGGCATTGAAGATAGCCCAGCCAGCAAGACCATCGCCAAACCTTCCGGACACCGCAACACCGCCCTCGCCGACGGAAATCACATCGTGGATCTCGTCATGGAAACCTACATCCATGAGGTGTTCCCACTGGATGTTTCCGGCGATATTCAATCGAGCTATCAAGCCATTCTTACTATTGGTTACCGCTTGTAGATATCCACCGACCACATATCCACCAGAGGGGATAACTGCGATGCTCGTCAGGAGTCCTTGTTCCACACCACCCGTGAAGTAATCCCAATCACGGTCTGTGCTCCCAACCTGCACCTCAAAGAGCCAACCGGAGCTACCGGCCCGACCCGACATCACCACTCGGTCTGGTCCGGTCACCACCAGGTCTTCACCTCGCGTCTCTCCTTCTGTCGGACTGTCGAACAGGTTTTCGCTCTGCACAACGCCGAGGGCGTCGGTCACAAGTAACCAAAGAGCCGTGTCGCGCGTACCGACCATCGCAAGATTTCCATTCTCCAGTACTTTGATGGCGTTCAAAACATCATTGCCCTCCGGCGATCCAAAGGAGACATCGGAAGTGGGAAGTCCATCACTGTCCAAAAGGATCAACCAGCCATCGGACTTGATAACTCCGGCGCCCGGTATTCGAGTCTCACCGACTACGGCGACCCCACCCGATGGCAAAGGAACCACGTCAAAGGCCGAATCATTATGATTGTCCCCGTCGACCCTCTCCCAAAGGGTTTCACCGTTTTCGTCAATCGCAAAGATCCAGGCATCTTTCAGTCCCGCTCCCTGGGAACGGGTATCACCGGCAATCACGTACACACCCGTGCCGAGATCGACAATGCTATGGGCCTGGTCCATCTCTTCGCCACCATAGGTTTTTTCCCACAAGACCTGTCCGACCGGATTGGTGCGTTGCACAATGACATCGTAATTGAAGTCGGTACCCGTCTGGTACCCGGCCAGGAAAAAGCCTCCATCGGGGGCGCGAATTATGGACGAGAACAACACCGCAGAATCGTCCGCCAGTACACCCTCACGTGCTATATGCTGACAACTTCCTTCAACACAGATGTCCGCCGTGCACGCATCACTGTCCAACTCACAGGTCGTACCATCGGGCCGTGGTGCTACGTTACAACCCGCTACGGAATCGCATACAGTATCCATACAAGGCTCCGTGGTCTGTGCCTCACAGATGATCGGATCGCCGGCAACACAGACGCCAGTCTGGCAAGACCAGCTGAAACACTGGTCGGCTCCCTGGCAGACCGCACCGTCGGACAAACCCGTGCAGGGATCCTCGAACGCGTCGGCATCTACGGTACTGTCGTCCGTAACATCGGGTTCCGGCGGATTCGTATCGGTACCGATGTCGACACCTTCATCCTGCGGTACGGGCACATCGGGAACAGACGTATCCGCCACATCTGGAATCGGGCCACATACATCATCGAGGGTGTTATACACACAGGTACCAACGAATGTGGCAGCGCTCGGGTAGTAGACCTGTTCACAAGAGACCACAACACAGGGATCGGTTGGCTCTATACAATCATCAATCGTCAAACACGACGCCTGTGTTTGTGGCGAAGGGGCGGTACACGCCACCAGTCCCACGATAACGAGAATGCCCAATACCTGCAGTTGCGATCGCATGATCTTCATAGTTCCCTCTGTTCTTGGCCACATTTTTTTTTCGTGCCTTACTATCGTAGATATCGCATTGACCGTGTCAATCAAGCTTCCGATTTCGAAAGAGAATATCAAACCACTTCCAATCGGCTCAAAACGAGACTTGAGGGTTCTGGCTGGGAACGCTAAGAATCAAGCATGCTCTACGGTAATACATTTGGAAATCTGTTTCGAATCACCTCCTTTGGAGAATCGCATGGACCCGCCATGGGATGCATTGTAGATGGATGTCCTGCCGGGATGATCCTCGACACCGACATCATCCAGGCGGATCTGGATCGTCGTCGTCCCGGCTCTACGACCCTTGGAACAAAACGAAACGAGCCGGACGAGCTCGAAATCCTGTCGGGTGTATACGAAGGCCGTACCCTGGGCACTCCGATCGCAATGCTTGTGAAAAACAAAGATGCGCGCAGCCGTGATTACGACAAAATTGCCAAAGTCTTCCGGCCGAGCCACGCCGACTACACATATGCCGCTCGATTTGGTCATCGGGATCCCAGAGGCGGAGGAAGGGCCTCCGCACGAGAAACCGTGGCCCGTGTCGCGGCCGGTGGCGTGGCCCGGCAACTTCTCGATCAGATGTCTTCTATTCAGGTGGTCGCCTGGGTGGATCAGGTCGGTACGTTGGTGGCATCCGTCGATACGGACAAAGTGTTGCGGAGCGACGTAGATAAATTTCCCGTTCGCTGCCCGGATGAAAATGCGGCACAGGCCATGCAGATCCATATCGAAGAAGCTCGTAAAGCCCGAGATACAGTCGGAGGGGTTATCGGAGTCGTAGCACGGAACGTTCCCGCAGGCCTTGGCGCACCGGTCTTTGAAAAACTCGATGCAACCATCGCCGCCGCAATGATGTCCCTGCCCGCCGCGAAAGGAGTAGAGATCGGCAGTGGGTTTTCTGCCTGTTTAGCAACCGGTTCCACCCATAACGACGCCTTTGTGACGACGGAAGACGATTCCATTCGCACACAGACCAATCATTCCGGCGGGATTCAGGGGGGAATCAGCAATGGTATGCCAATACTTGCACGGGTGGGGTTCAAACCGGTGGCAACACACTTTCTCCCCCAACAGACCGTGACCACCGACGGCGAGGCTACGACCTTTACGGCAACGGGTCGACATGACCCATGTGTGCTTCCTCGAGCTGTCCCCATGATTGAATCGATGCTACTCCTGGTCTTGGCAGATGCGGCTCTCGCAGCCCGTATAGCCACGCTCTAGCCCCTTTCACTTCTGTGACTACGACTACAATATGATAGCCTGTGGACAATGAAGGGACTTCGTCATACATCCGACGACCGCCAACGCGGTTGTTCTCTACCGAATATCGACCTCGCGGGAGTCCGGGTTACCTTTGTCGAACCTCCCTTCCGACTACCGCATGATTTTATAGATTATCCCACCTTCATGAATCTGGGATTACTGTTCAACGCCGCCGTGGCCGAACAGCTCGGCGCAGAAGTCTCGGTCGTCGACGCAGTATTCTCTGCCCCCTCGCTGCCCCTTATTCGAGGTGAAACCGAAGACATCCTGGGCTTGGATGTCACAACATTGGCTGCGATGGTCCTTGCCTCCTCGCCGGATGTAATCGTTCTACACGCCTCTTTCTTTGCCAACCCCCGCTATCTCGAGAAGAGCTTTCTGCCTGCTCTCTCAAAAACCCTGGCCGAACAGGCACCGAACACGCCGCGTATTCTGGCGGATATGTTCCTGGGCGGGCTGAATTATTTCGACTACGAACCAGAGCCGGTGGCCAAAGAACTCGGGATCCAGGTTGTACTCCAGGGCGAAACCGACGCGATGCTCCCCGCTGTGATCCAAGGCCTCAGCCGTGATTCAGAATTGAGCCAGCCCATCTACCAACGTGGCGACCGTGCCAGTGGCCAGTTCCCATTGCATCCCGATGAATTTCCGGATCCTGCCTTTCACCTCCTCCCCATGGAGCGCTATTTCGACATTATGGACGAGGCCCAGCGCAATAATCTGATCCCGGAATATCATGCCGGAGAACGGATTCTACCCTTCATGTCGAGTCGAGGGTGCCCCTACGCGTGTATCTTTTGCACCCAGCAGGTTCTAGATCTGTCGTGGCGGGGGTATTCCGCAGAACGGCTAGCCAACATCATGGGCTCCCTGCAATCCCGTTATCAGGTGGATCGAATCCTCTTCCTGGATGACCTCATGAATCTCGATGGAGAGCGCTTCCGCTCCTTTACCCGACATATGGCGGATATTCAGCTCGCCTGGGATGCCGTTAACGGATTTCGAGCCGATCGACTCAATCCAGAAGTTGTGTCCAATATGAAACAGGCCGGAAACCGAAAGGTCACCGTAAGTGCCGAAAGCGCCGATCAGGGCGTATTGGACCGCATCGTTCGAAAAGGACTCAATATTGAAGATATCGATCGTACGGCAAAGACCGCCCATGAACTCGATTACCCGTGTCAGGTCCACTATGTGATCGGTTTCCCGGGGGAGACACGCGCCAACATCAATACCACCCTACTCCACGCCGCCCGCATGCGCCGGGACCACGGCGCGATTGCCCTGGTGCAATACGCGACCCCCGTACGTGGAACACGGCTGTTTCGCGTAGTGGACAGTGAAGACCGATGGGCCGATCCGGACGACCGTGAACGCGATGTCTCGTCACTCTTTTATCGAGACAGCGTCATCTGTGGAGATGAATTCGACCCGTTGGTCTTGAAAACGATGCGTGGTTCGTTTGAGCAGGCCATGCGTGACCTCGATGCCATGCCTACCATCATCCAGGTGGACGATCCGAACACAGACACCGGTATGCGAAGCCTGACCGAACTCGTAGACGAACTGAACCAGCTTTCCAGACCACGTTCTCGAGCCTTCCTCTATGGCAAGAACGTACTGGATCATCCAGAGCTACCCGAGCTCTTCGAAGCAATGCACAGTAGCACTGCACAGATTGTCGGCCTATCCACAGACGGAACGCAGCTATTACGAAAGGCTGTGCTCGAATTTCTCGTCCAAATGAAGCTGCAATGGCTCGTTCTGGAACTCGGTCCAGAACCAGACTGCCTATCCGATGAACGACGCACCTCCATTTCCCGGGCAATAAAATGGTTGGGACGTTCCGGTATCCGAACGTCAGTGATGGCCTCGAGCGAACTCTTTCAATCTGAAGAGCAACGTCAAACTCTTCAGGCCTGGGCACAGGACCCATCCATCCAGACTCTTGAGGTCGTCGTCGATACTCCTGAGCATGCCCCCCTGGATGGAAATTCCAACCCGGTCGTCGGTCATCTGGACGAGCTCGCGAAAACCAGCTCATGTGCCATCCGCGTCCATGGACTGCCACCGTGCACCACCGAAGATTGGCAGCCCTTTTCCTCTACCGACAAAGGCACCTGGCGTACTGTGGCCGCAGTCGACAAGACCGGCTTCGCCCATATCAGAGCTAGACAACGAATTGAGGCGTGTACAGCCTGTCCCATACGGGTCGGCTGCGCTGGTATCCCATAAGCTCTGCACCGGACAATTAAGAGATCCATTCCTGCCTCAAGATCGGCCCAACTGCCACCCTTTTGACGCAGTGCGAAAAAAAATACGCGCTTTGCGGGTGTTTTGGATTATATAACATGCTGAATTCATTAGAAACTATGCCTGGTATAGATCTTGCTTTTATAGCGCCTGTTCTAGCTGCCCAGGCAGATTTTGAATTTTGCTTATGGATGTTTCTATGCACCAACGACAACAAGTCGCACTGCTCATAAATCAAAATGCTCGTCGTGTGAACAAGCAGCTCATGGACCAGATTCATGAATGGGTTCCCGAGCATCAGATCTATGCCACCCAAAGTCCGGAAGAGTCCACGGACGCGGTACGGGATATCCTTGATAAGGGGTATGAGAACGTATTTGCGGGGGGTGGAGACGGTACTTTTGTAGGGCTTATCAACAGCCTCGAAGAGGTTGCTGACGGTCGTCCATGGCCACGAATTGGTATGCTTCGACTGGGTACCGGTAATGCGTTGGCGCATCTCGTATCATCGTCCTCGCCTGAGGATGACCTGCGTAGCTTCCTTACACAGCAACAACGGGATGATATGCCCATCTCGCTGCTATGCGACGACGAAGGGCTACTGTCGCCCTTCGCAGGGGCCGGCCTGGATGCACAGGTACTCCACGACTACAACAAGATGAAAGACGGCTGGGCTGGCCAATATGCTGGCCCGCTGGTGAAGAACGTAGCCGGCTATTTTCTGGCAGCCTTTTCCCGTACGATTCCGCGACGTTGTGGTCAGGCAATGAAGGGGAAGCGGTTGTCCGTCCGTATTACAAATACCGGCGACCAGGCCTTTGTTCTAGGCGAGAATGGCCTGGTACAGGAATTCGTGAATACGGGCGAGACCATCTACGAAGGCCCGGTATCCATGGTCGCTGCGGGAACCACGCCATACTTTGGCTATGGAATGAAGATGCTGCCCCACGCACGAAAGTACCCGTCTATGTTCCAACTGCGGGTCAGCACGGCCAATGCTGCCAAATCACTGGCCATGCTACCTTCTGTCTGGAAAGGGACCTATAACGGCAATTCA
>CAUZEG010000173.1:0-8933 GCA_963578775.1 Myxococcales bacterium | reverse complement strand
GAAGATGACCATTCCATCGCCGGCATGATTCGCATGCAGATGATCGTTGATATCGTCCATATCGGGAACGAATGTGACTTCCGTGCCGCTCTCGCGGATCTTATTGCATAAGAACTCGGTGTCGATACCCGGGATGGGCACCTCACCGGCTGTATAGAGCTCAGTGATAAGGACGTGGTCTGCGCCGGCAAACGCATCGCGATAGTCATCCTGGAGATAGTTGATCATGGTAAAGCGATAGGGCTTGAACACCGCCACGATAGGCCGCTTCTTGAAATAGGATGCGCCTTCCAGGACCCGCCGAATACCGGTTGGATGACTGATGTAGTCTTTGACCACAAATTTGGGACCAGCCTCAACCACAGTAAAGCGGTTTTCCAGCCCCAGGAAACCTTGCAGGGCGGTTCGGATTTGTTCGAAATCAATACCCTGGTCCAGACATACGGTGATGGCCGCCAGCATATTCGACAGATTGTAACGCCCCGGTAATTGAACTTCGACGCGGCCTAGTTCCTGCTGTCCACATATGACGGTCATGGCACCGCCCAGATGACCATTAGGGAGCCTTCGGGGTTCAAGCTGGCTGGCCCAGATATCCGCCTGTTCACATTCTAGACCATAGCTACGAACCGGGACGTCCTCCGACTGAAGTCGAGGTAGGATCTTCTGGATCCCCGGGTCGGCCAGATTCACATAAAAACGTTGCAGCCGTGGGTTGTTCGCCGCGAATCCCACCATGGAATCTTCGAGTTTGGACCAGGAATCATAATAGTTGAGATGGTCCATCTCGAGTTGGTTCAGAACGGCGTGGGTGGGTTGTACATTTTCGTGCGTCCCATCGGACTCGTCGACTTCGGCCACGAGAAGTGCGCCCTGGCCGAGGCGGGCATTTGTACCGTGGTTCAGTAGAAGGCCACCGATGAGGAAACTGGGGTCCTGGCCGGCCGCATAAAGAATGTGGGCGATACTTGAGCTGACCGTGCCTTTACCGTGGGTTCCCGTGATTCCGATGGCCGTTGGATACTGCTGGATCAGAGCCCCGAGAAGGTGACTTCGGTGAACGATGGGAATCTGTCGTTCCGCAGCGGCGACCAACTCCACATTGGTTTTTGGGATGGCTGTGCTCGCCACAACGATGTCGACTCCGTCGAGATGTGCCGCGGCATGGCCGATTCGAACATCGGCACCTTCCTGGCGAAGGGCGAGTGTCAGCTGGGATTCGCGCACGTCGGAGCCCTGAACATGGTAGCCCTGGCCTATGAGGATGCGTGCAATTGCAGAAACGCCAATGCCGCCAATTCCGACCAGATGCCAGCGGCTTTCTTTCTGGCTTAGAAGCTGTTCACAAGTTTGTGACGAGGAATCCATCGGCAGTCCCTACTTGAGCCGTTTCCAGTTTACGTTGGCTTTGCCTCCGGTCGTCGGAAGGCCGTTGCTCAAGGTATAAATGGCACGCCTGTTTCGCTCCTCGGAGGTGTTGTCTGGGGTGGACACGGCCAGAACATCCTCGCCAAAACCGGCGAATTGAATCGGAATGGGGACTCCATGTCTCCGGAACCAGCGAGCGATAGATCGAGCACGGTTCATCGATAATGTGGCATTGTCGCCGTTTGAGCCAACCGTATCGGTACAACCGGCCACATACAGTTGTGGCTGCACGAATCGCCCGTGTTTGGCGAGTTTTTCGCGTAGTACCTGCAGGCATGCGGTCAGTTTGGGCTCTTCGGAGGGACGGATATTCCATTTTCCCGTGTCGAAGACGACATCGTCGTGGGGAATATCGATTTCGAACGGAATCACCTGAATGCCCGCCCAATACCCGAATGTGTCGTAGGCCTTGATGTCAATCAGCTCCAAGACCTCGCCTGATTTATCCCAACATGCACGCTGGGTTCGATCGGATGTTTCGTATCGTTGATCCACCTGATCGATTAGAAGTCCTCCGTCGGCTCGAACATCGATCTCAATGCGGGCGATCCGATGGGACAGATGAACATCTACACATTGCTCTTTCAGGTCGACGTCCTTCTTTTCGACTTTGATAGTCGGTGGGCCGACCAATAAGGTGTCGAAGCCAAATTGAAACGAGCCCGTTCCTTCAGAGGTCGTAACCGTGAGTTCCGCCGCCCAGGAGCGGCGCCCTTCTGGGTGTTTGATCTTGAACGTCTTTGTTTGTCCACGGCGCATTTTTCGAGCGGAAAAGGAGCGTTGGAGGCCATCAGAGGTGAGGACCAGGTGAACATTGCGCACATTCATATTGGCCCGGAGCATGATCGTCGGTGTACCTTTGCCCAGGGTCGCTTCCTTTTGAATCTGGGTGGAGAAGATATCACTCATTCCCAGCTCGCCGGCGGAAGCGAGTAAAGGGAAGACGATAAGAGTTGTAGCAAGTACGACGGTGCGACGAATGAATGAAATAGACATGATATAGTCTCGGAGCGGGTCGATCGGGACAGATAAGTTTTGAAAACCGGAGATTTGCCCGGTACACTGCGTTTACACGTCATAGGGAAAGCAAGGACTGGTGTAATCACGCAAACACGGACTTGCGCAACATTATTCTCCGCAAGATACCACTGTAACGTCCTTATACGTGACATTTTCGAGGTGCTCGGGTATAGAAGTCCGCGTAACCCCGGTTTCGAAGCCCAGGAGACTCTGATGGCCTATATCTGTGCCGACCCATGTGTGAAATGTAAATACACTGATTGCGTAGATGTTTGCCCCGTTTCATGTTTCTACGAGGGTGTAAATTTTCTAGCGATACATCCTGATGAATGCATTGATTGCGGTGCATGTGAGCCTGAGTGTCCTACGACAGCAATCTTCGAGGAAGACGATCTGCCGGAAAAGTGGAACCCATACATCTCGTTGAACGCAGTATTCTCTGGCGCCATGGAGATGGATGAAGCAGACACCGAAGGTTGGCCACAGAGCAGCATCGATGCGGCCAACGGTTCCGACTTCGAGCCCTGGCCCAATATTGATGCCAAGAAAGATGCCCTTCCTGGAGCCGATGATGTTGCCCAGGATGAGGAGAAGATTGGGGCCTTCGATCCTGCTCCCTTTGAAGAATAGAGCACTTTACGCCTCTTTCTCCTGGCTGCTGCGCGAGCCGTCGCTTTTTTGGGTACAGTTGAGCTGAACTCTGTGGCACGATATCTGTCGGGTAGATAGGACGAACGCAGAGGCCGTGGTGAACGAAGCGGAACAAGGTGGTCGATGTCCGCATTGCGAAGAAGAAGGTTCGATAGGTTCCGCCTGTCCGAATCCGCTTTGTAGCAAGCGTGGGTATCATTATGTGCCGGCATTTTTCCTGCAGTTGCAGGAGGCGGACACCGGGCTCGATCTTGATCCACTCGTGGGTCAGAAAATGGACGACTATCTTCTGGTAACACGAATCGGTAGCGGGGGCTTTGGGAGAGTGTATCTGGCGCTCCAGCTGCCGATTATGCTGAAAACCGCCCTGAAGATCTTGACCATGGAGAAGATCCCAGCCAACCGGCAGGCGGTTGTGATCCGAAAATTCAAAGGGGAAGCCTCGGCCCTGGCGACGCTGACCCATCCCAATATTGTGCGTCTGCTCAAATATGGAACCCATTCAGGCCGGCCCTTTCTGGTGATGGAATATGTGGAGGGAGCCCGGAATCTTAAGATGGAGTTGTTTGAACGGGTTTTGAATAAGACCTCGATGCCCGTTGCGCTGATAGACCATATCATCGGCCAGACCTTGGATGCTCTCGAAGCCGCCCACCGGCAGGGCATCATTCACCGGGATATCAAACCGGAAAACATCATGCTTCAGCGGGTGTTGGACGACAACTACTTCGTGAAGCTTCTGGACTTCGGTCTAGCCAAATTCGTTGAGAATCATACCGAAACAAGTTCTGTGATGGGGACGCCCGTCTATATGGCGCCGGAGCAGATCGTTCAGAAAAAGTTGGGGCCCTGGACCGATCTCTATTCGTTGGCTGTGGTTGCGTATGAGCTGTTGACCGGGCGGTGTCCCTTTCCGGGCGAGGAGCATCGCGAGATCATGGCGCGGAAAGTCGATCCGGATTTCGATCCGACGGCCCGGATTGCCGATATGAACCTACCGGATGCGGTTATGTCGTTCTTTTCGCGGGCCTTGTGTATCGCGCCCGAAGATCGATTTCGAACGGTCGCCGAGTTTAAAGTGGGTCTTGAGATAGCTGTGCAGAGCCTACGAGGGGCTCCGGAACTGATCTTTGCAGAGACCGAGATGGGTGAACTTGTTGCCCAGGACCAGGCTGAAGAGGTGGCAAGTCAGAAGGAAGTTCTGGCCCGTGAGCGACAGAGTATCGAGCAGGAACGAAAGCGCCTCCGGGTCGAACAAGCCCAACTGCAAGAAGAGCGTGAGCGGATTGAGCGCGACAGTGGGGGCTCCACGGTCCGGGCGCAGGGCACCACAACTCGACCCACGCGTCTTGGGGACCATACGGGAGCCTCGATCAACACCGAGACGGGTCTTTTTGAACCAGCCGGGAAGCGCCAGATCATGAGCCTTGTTGCGCTGGCGTTATTGGTGCTGATCTTTGCCTGGTGGCGCGAACGCAAGGCCGAATCTACCCAACGGCCGAATCCGGTTGGTGCGGATATTCAGGAGATACGCGAGTCGGATGCTACCGAGCCACTTGCCGAATTAGCGGTTGATCGTCTGGATAAACTCGACTTCTGGCAGGCTGGAAATATCTGGGTACTCAATGTGGAACGACGTCCAGGCGGTGGAATCGATGATGAAGGGGCTCCCCTGGAATATCGGATCCGTCGTGTTATCACGAATGTGGAACAAATCGAAAATGGCGTTCGGGTATACCTCACCGAAACGGGTGGTTTATTGCCACCGCGTCGCCGTATTTATCGAGTCGGCGATAACTGTGTCGAATTGGAGAGTGCGGTACATATGGAGAACATAGGGGGGAATCAGCCCCGCTGGTGTCGGAGCGGTGATTGGATGGTCGACACCATCCTGAATCGACAGGTGCATCAGTTCACGGGTCAACATAGTGTCCACCGGGTAACCCTGTCGGCCGAATTGGGTTGGATTCGTGAAGAGCGAATGCAGGATAGATATCGGCGAAATATTCGAAGAACATTGGTTGGCTATCGAATCGGGGATCGGAGCGTCGGGGATGTGGATGCAGCCCCGCAACCGTGCTTATGGGATTCCAAGGAGGCGAACTCCGTTGAGCCCGCCACGGCCGAGGTTCCCAATGCAGGGCAGGACGAGGCTCTTCAAACCGTGGAAATTTCGTTTTCTGGCAAACACGGCGTTCGGGAAGGGCGTTTGCGTCTATCGGAAGAAGAGAGCCGTTTAGAGCTGGATGAATTCCCTGATCCGGCCGCTGAAGGCGGTATCGCTCTACCGGCTGGTTTTACCATTGCCAAGACCTGGCTGGCAGCCGATGGATCGGCCGAATATACCGTTCTTCTATTCGAGTCGAACACGTGGTTTCGGGTCTGGTTGGGACGATTTGCGGATGGGGAGTTGACGTCGAACTCGCTGTCCTACCCCAAGCCGGCGCCAGTCGCCGGGACGACTGCACCCCCCAAAGCGGACTTGAATGTGGTTCTGATTTCCGATGGTGGAACCTGTCAATTCCAGGTCCAACGTCGCCTGGGACGAGCCGGCGAACATGGAACAAAGGTCCGCCGTTATCAGGTGACTCCCACAGGACTGGCACCCGGTTGGGGAAGCCTGGAGGGAGAATCCTTTTGATAATCTGTGCTGGATTATCCTTTTGTTATGCATAAAGCGTGAACGAAATCCGGGTTGTAAGCCCCGGCTAAGATCCGTATCCTTGGGACATCTTCAGTCGGCACGAGGGATATCAATGGACCGCATACCGGAACCGGAAATCATGGATGGTCTGGACCAGTCGATGGCGTATGCCAATGCTGACTTTGAAGAGGTAAATACCAGCATCATCGAACGCTTCACAGGCTGTTTTCCGGAGGCAGTGCAAGGGAATATGGTCGACCTGGGCTGTGGGCCCGGCGATATCCCCATCCGATTTTGTCGTAGATTCGGCGGCTTGGAGATCGTCGCGATCGACGGCTCACCGGCTATGATCGAATTAGCACGGCAAGCCCTGGAAGATAGCGGTGTTGCCGATCGCATTCGCTTTATGACCGGGTACATTCCCGATGATCTTCCACCGGGTCGAACCTTTGACGTCATCTTCTCCAACAGCTTATTGCACCATCTTCATGATCCAAGCGTGATTTGGAAGTCGGTTCGGGCCCTGGGTAGCCCGGGGACGGCGGTATTTGTAATGGACTTGATGCGCCCCGAGTCGCAGCAGGCGGCAGCCGACCTGGTCGAGATCTACTCCGCCGACGAGCCGGAGGTGTTGAAGGTGGATTTCTTCAACTCTCTGCTTGCAGCCTTTCGACCCGAAGAAGTGGAGGCGCAACTGGAGCAGGCGGATCTATCCCAACTGCAGTGCAAGGTGATCAGCGATCGCCACCTGCTGGTAACCGGCCGACTCTAAAAGCCAAAGATTCCGAAGAACCACTGCAAGGCCTGGGTGAATTCCAGGAAGATATCGACTCCGCTCTCATGCAGGAAGTTCTGTATGATTGTCACGAAGGCAAAGCCTACGCCGGTGAGACTCTCGCCTACGATAAAGCCAGCGCCGATGATGATCATGAATCGTCCGTGCCATTTGGGAGCTTTGCGAAGCACGATGAGAGAAATCAGTGCGCCCAGGAACATGGAGATGGAATAATAGGTGGGAATGCAAAAGGCGATCCCCATGGCGGCCCCACTGGGCACCCATTTTACCTTTTCCTTTGGAAGAAACTTCTCCATCAGGGCCAATACGACTCCCAGGATCCCAAAGACGATCATCGCCTCGATGGCACCAGGATAGTCGGTGGCGAGCCTGCCAAAGCCCTGGGTCAACAGCTCGGCGACCGCTTTCCATTGCTGCACCGCTGGGGCGGCCCAATCCGCCTGGAGTTCAAAGTTGCCCTCCGTCCCACGTTTCAGCACGTCGGGGATCAGCGCCAGATATGCTGCTGCCCCCACGAGCGCTCCTGCCAGCACCCCAAAGACCTGGGCCAGGGTTTGAAACCGGGGGGATGCCCCGATCATCAAGCCGGTTTTCATATCGTGGAGCATATCGGCGCATTGGCTGGCCGCTCCGCCGGTTACGTTTGCCGCCATAAGATTGGAGGTGGCCGCATCGGCCGCCTGGGCTGGCGTGTGCACGGCTCCAATACTCAACTGGGTCACCTTGCCCATCGCTCCGACGGGCGTAATACCGGTTTCACCGGAGACACGAGCGGCCACGATGGCCAGGATAAATGTGAGCGCCACCGCGAAGCAACCCACCCAGAGGGGGATATCAAATAGGGTTTTTTGGCAGATGATGGAGAAAATCAGCGCGAATACAATTCCCCAGAGAAACCATTTTCGAGGAACATTTGTCGCGGCCGGTACGACCGGTTGCTGCGATTGCTCTTTACGTTCCTTGCGCTTTTTCATGGCGCGCCAGAAGGAAATAAGAAAGGACGTCATGGAGGCGGTGACCATCAGGGCCACGCCGGGCCAGAGGAGCCATTGAACCAGGGGGCCAAACCACGATGCATCAGGGTTGGCTGCGATCCACTCCATTCGTTTGTCCGGCAGGGCTCCATGGCTGATAATATAGGGTGCCATGATGAGCCAGGCGATGACTGCGCCAATGAGCATGGACAGTGCGGCTCGCATCCCGACGATCATGCCCGTACCGATCATGAGCAGGCTGGGATCGAGGCTAAAGCCCAGATTCTTCATAGACGCGGCTTTTACGGCCACGCCCTTGGCTTTGGCGGCGGGCACGGCCACCGAAAAGGGAAGCGATAGCTTGGGTATTTTGATGAGTACCTTGTTGACGTACATCAAGGCAGAGGCCAATCCAGCCGCAGCTAAAAGCATGCGGATCTTGGCCATAGCCTCGCTACCCTTGGCGTACATCTCCTTGAGGGTTTCGCCGGTGGCGATCCCACCGGGGAACGGAAGGTTTTCGCGTAAGAGCATCTGTTGACGGAGACCGATCGCTACAATCACCCCCAATAGAGCTACCGAGAAGGTCCATACCGCTAGAATCCCCCAGGTGAACTCGTAGCCGGTCATCATGGTCAGGGCCGGTATGGGAGCCACCAGTCCCGCAGACGAGATGGACGCACCAGCCGAGGCGGCTGTCTGGTTGATGTTGTTTTCGTAGATATTCCACTCACGAGTGCCCCGCCGCGCGCTCAGGTTTTGCCAGAAGCCGTAGCTCAGCAGAGCCGCCGTGATGGACATATTGAAGCCCCAGCCGATCTTGAGACCCGAATAGATATTACAGAGGGAGAGAACCCCACCAAGAAGCATCCCAGTAAGAATGGCACGCAGGGTAAACTGGGGTACGGCCAGATTGGGCTCAGGATAACTAGGCTCTGAGGCTGTATCCACATTCGCTGTCATAGGGTCCCTCCGGTAGCAGGCGAATCTCCCTATCGTGCGCGCGTCGGATTGTCACGGTCCGTTTTTGTGAGAGGCCCGCTCAGCGACTTTGATACACCCGGATTTTCAGTCCGCCGTGGGGTATGGGCGCACTTTGACGCGGTAGCCGGAGACCGGTGTAGCGCGCCAGGGCCTCGCTTGAGGTGATAAGCCCAAGTTTCCAATCGTCGAGTCGGGGTCGAATAAACTGACCGAGGGCCGCATAGAGATTTCGGAGCGTGTCACTCTTTCCAACACGATGCCCATAGGGCGGATTGCAGAGCAGGAGGCCGGGACCAGGCGGCAACTCGACGTCCGAAAGACTGCACGCCCGTAGCTGAATATGGTCGGCCACACCCGCCCGTTCCGCATTGCGTTGGGTGATGGCCAGGGCACCTTCATCTCGGTCCGAGGCCAGAATCTGGATGTCTAAATCGGC
>CAUZEG010000172.1:0-8975 GCA_963578775.1 Myxococcales bacterium | reverse complement strand
GAATCGCCCTCAACGGGCTCCGGAGAAGGGTCGCTGAATTCGAGATCGAGTTTCTCAGTCCACGGTAGCGGCTGGAGGCCGTCGTCATCGAACGACCGGATCAACTCGGTACGCTTACGACTATGGTTGCGTTCAAGAACCACAAAGACCATCGCCAACAATACGAAAAAGGACGCAAGCACAACGGCAAACGTCCAGAAGGCCTTTTCGGACCCGACCGCCTGATATTCCAGGTAGCGAACTTCGTAGATATCGACGGCTTCCGACGAAACCTCCTGCGAGGTCCCCGTCGACCGCCGTAGGTCCGTTAGTTCGGTTACAAGCCGTTGATGGTCGTCCCTGGCTCGCTTCAAGAAGCTGGCCGACACCAGTAGAACCAAGAGGGGAACCACCAGAACCACAACGCGGTGCCAATTCCTCATCCGAGATCTTCCACCAACAGCCCCATGGCTACCAGATCGAGGACCTTGTCTATTTCCTGGATATAGACCTCTTTCCGCAGAATCCCCTCTGTCCTGAAATCGTATCTTTCGTACATTTCAATGGCTCTGTCGTTATCCGAATACACCAGGAGGGATATCTTGCGGACTATCGGGTTTTCACGGGCCCACTGCAGTCCACGGTCCATCAACGCCCGACCAATACCCAGTCCCCAGAGTTCTTTCTGGACCGCGACTCCCAGTTGCACCACATGACGGTTTCGCGCCAGCGGTGAGCCCTGCAATGTCACAAAGCCCACAACATCTCGTCCGCGTAGGGCAAGTAATAAGCAGGAGTTGTCCAGGTAACGGTAGCGCCGAATCAAATGGCGCTCCTCCTCCACATCATAGTCATAATCGGCAAGGCTCTGTAGAAGGTTGTGGGTTTCCGTGAACACCCGCCTCTTCAGCCTGCGCAGACTAGCTGCGTCGGTCTCCCGGGCTTCACGCAGAACCACGTCGGAAAGCCAATCCTGACCCTCGGGTTTGTGGTTCCATTCCTTAATCATCGACTGCGACCTACCTGGCTTGTGCCATCATCTATTTATATAGATTTCCTGGCATGCATGCGATCACAACCTTATGCTGAATAGAATTGCAACCCAGAATAATTACGCATTGCTTCCGAAGTAAAGCGCACTTTTGCCGGCTACAACATAATTTAAGAAGGCAGAATTTGTTGCGTTGACCGATCGGAATCCTCCTCCCTATAATCCAGCGCCTATGACGGACGACAACAACCAAAACGGCTCCAGCGGAAACGACGGT
The DNA here is from genome assembly GCA_963578775.1 of Myxococcales bacterium. Lineage (GTDB taxonomy): Bacteria > Myxococcota_A > UBA9042 > UBA3505 > UBA3505 > UBA3505. Next base: position 7,728 of record CAUZEG010000172.1, on the reverse strand, counting down.
CTGGATGACATCCTGAAACGTGCGACAGCCGACGCCTCGCGGGAACGGCAAGAAATCGAAGCGAAGCTCAAGGCCGAGGCCGACGACCGGGCGGAGCAGGAACGTGCCGATCTGGAACGCCGGCGACAAGATCTGTTAGAGAAGCGCGAGGACGCCATCCGCAAGCGTCAGAGCCAGCTCATGAATCAACCGGAGATGGGGTCCATGCACACCAGCTCCCCGGATGCGTCAACCGAACGAGTGGTTCCGGCCGATGACCTCAGCTTTGGTCAACAACGAATACGGCTGATGGCTGCTATTATCGCGCTGACAACCATCGTGGCGATTTCAGCTGTCGTCTTCCTCCCCAAAACAAAGAAACCCATCCCAGAAGAACCGAACGTTCCCGCAGACCAGGCTGTCCCCAACACTACAGCCACCGACGTTACATCCACGAAAGCCGAAGATATCGCAGCGACGGAGTCCGACGCGACGGGTGACGGCGTAGAGACGGCCCAAACCCTCTCTGATGGCGGACCAAACGCCACGGAGACCGTGGGCAAGCCGGCGACAACAAAAACCCGAATAAAGAGAAAGCGTTCACGAACCGGCAAAAGACCACGTAAACAAAAGCGACCGACTCGTCGTCCCCCCCGTAAGAGAATTCAGATTGACGACGACGACTCCTTCTAAGCGGCGGGGACACAGAGGTCATCAGGGATGATGCACGTATACGACGACCTTCTTCAGGCTCTATCCGATATCGATCGCATTATACTGCTACAGGTCCAAGATGAGCGCTTAGCCCAGGAAGCTATACAGAGCTGTTCCAAACAATTGGGGCATTCCTGGACAACCTGGGACCTGGGTTCAACCAGAGCGGCGAACGATCCCCTCGATAGTCTGCATCAGCAGATAGACAAGAATGAAACCGATTGGATCCTGTCCTTTGATCTCGCCGATCACATATCCGACCCCGTATTCGCACGGCAACTGATTCAGCTCATAGCAGTACCGGATGGACCGGTGCTGATCATCGCGGTGGACGCTCCCAGGCCCGCGCCGGCCCTTCAACCCTATATACGCTTCGTAAAATTACCGGTGCCATCCATTGAAGATACCATTCAGCGCGTCATCAAGGGTTTAAAGAACACAGGCTGGAAAGAAACCAGTACCGACAAAGAACTCCCGATCCGGCTCGCTCGACTTGTCCGAATGATGCACGGGTTATCCCTCGTACGATTGGATCGAACGGTCCAACGACTCGCCAAACACGATCCAAAGCTGGGAGATGAAGCACACGAGCTGGTCCAACAGGCCCGCCGTGAACAGCTCCATGACCTGGAATTCCTGGAAATGGTTGAGAATCCACCGGCCGAGGAACAGATCGGTGGTCTGGAGGTACTACAGGGCTGGCTCCACCGACGGCGCCGTGCCACACAACTCGGTGTCCTGAAACGGACCGTCCCTCCACCCCGTGGCATGCTGCTTGTGGGCGTTCCCGGTTGCGGTAAGAGCCTGGCCGCACAGGTAAGCGCGAGCGTATTCCAGGTCCCCCTGCTCCGGCTCGAGTTCGGCCGGCTTCGTGGAGGCACCGAAGGCCCCGAACGACGACTCCTTCGCTGCCTGGCCGAAGCCGAAAAAGCATCCCCCTGTGTTCTATGGTTAGATGAAATCGATCACGCCCTGGGGACGATCGAAACCCACCGGGAGAATCAAGGACTGGTGGGAACGTTGACCTCCTGGCTACAGGAGCATCAAACGGAAGTGTTCGTCGCCGCGACCGCCAATCGGGTGGATATGCTTCCCCCCGAACTCGTCCGAAAAGGGCGCTTCGATGAGATCTTTTTTGTGGATCTCCCCAACCGCACAGAGCGGGCCGATATCCTTCGGGTACATATGCACGCGGTGGAGGAGGATGCGGACGCTATCGACATAGAAAAGCTTATCGATTCCACGACCCAGTATACGGGGGCCGAACTCGAAGCAATCGTTCGTGAAGCAAAAATCGAAGCAACATTATCATCAAGCCCGCTTACAACGGAACTCCTGGTAGATGTCGTGAGCCAGACCGTCCCTCTTGTGCGCACCCACGAGAAGGAGATCCGGAAGATGCGGGAATGGGCCACCTACCGCGCACGGTCTGCCTCTACTGACAAAGGCGTGCTGGCCTACTTCGATTCCCCGGACGGCTAACCAAATCCCCACCTACTTCTCATGGATGGATCGGTTGTCCCGAATGGATTGTCCTGCTATCTTGCCAGGAGGGAATTTGGGCAGCGGTAGAATCCGCCCGGGTATTAGTCTGTAAACCTGCCAGGACCGAATACGAGCATTGATGCCAGAAATGAACCACATCAAGTCCGATACTGCCTATTTCGTAAGCGATGGACTCGCCTGGCGAAATGTAGACAGTGACGTCTTCGTGTTCAAACCTGGCGGATCGCTACATGTTCTGGAAGGACCGGTGGCCCAACTTCTCTGGTGTACACTCGATAAAAAGGCATGTTCACCAGACCAACTGACGGAAGTGGTCGTGCAGAACTTCAACGTGGGGCCCCAGGACGCGGCCCAGGACGTAGCGGAGTTCTTCGGTGTGCTAGCGAAGCAGGGCTTAATCATTGCAAACCACCCGTGAAGATTCGACCATCCAGATAGCCACCCCTCAAGTTATCTTGGAGACATCCGAGGATCTTGAGGTAAGCACTCAACAATTGGCATTGGCGAATCTGTTTCACTGTCTGATGGCCAGTTCTGGGTGTGGTTCATTTGATCATGCTGCCATTTTCTATCAAGATCCACGGAATCACGTTGTTGTGGACCATGTTTCGGGTTGACCCTTATGTGCCCGGAGGTATTCGATGAAGACCCGTTTTGTTCTTTCTGCCATTTCATCTAAACTTTCATTCACACCACGGCTCAATAGCCGAAGCCTTTGCGGGCATATCATTGCCGCATTGGTCCTCTTTGCGGCCCAGGCCGGCTGCACCGGTGGATGTGATGGCACCGGTCCCCTGATCGATGTTTCCGACATCAGTGATTCGGATAGTTCGGATTCGATCAGTGGAGGGGTCTTCGTTGACTTCGCAATTGCGACCGCCAATGGCGAAACCGGCTTTGGTGAATCCAATGTTATCCTCACAGCCGATGACGAACTCGAAAAATACAAGAATGATCCCGACTTCCAGGTCGATATCATTGTACAGACGCGTGAAGTGGAAAACGGACAGCCGATACAGCTTTACGTCAAGGACCAGCTTGTCGATGAGACCCAGGTACTGCTAGACGCGGGTGCCGGCGAGGGTAGCGCCATCTTCGAAGCCGTCACCCTGGGGCACGACACCGAGGGCTACGAGATACGAGTCGAAACCATCAATCAGGACGGTGAAACCGCTGTAGAAGCCAAGACTGCCCAGGTGAGTACCGGATTCTGCTCGGTTGATATTCTGCCCCCCAATACGGGTTGTATCACCGAAGATGCCAGCGAAGACGTGGGCCTGCAGATCGAACTTACCATCATCAACGCAGAAGCCGACTGTGATGAAGCAAGCCTGACCGTCAGTATTGACGGGGCTGAGGCCGAGACCTTCGAATCCGACCTCGACGCAAGCGGACAAGCTGCATTCGTCCTCACGGTATCGAATGAAGCGGACGTGGACGGCCTCTCTATCGAAGTGAGCGCCCAGGTATATGACAGCGAGGACTCCAGCCGGACTGGGGCCACCAATCCGTTGATATATACCCTGGACACAGTTGCCCCAACGGTACTGATCACCGTACCCGACAAGTCAATCCTGAGCCTTGGTGACGATCTCGATGGAGATCCCTCCAATGGCCTGAACACCTTTATCGAAGGTACCGTGTCGGGGGACTCGACCGGTGAGGTTCAGTTAAATCTGGATTCCACGGAGATCGGGCTGGTCGCAGCGCAGGCCAACGGAAATTTCCATCTCGACACTGTATTTCAAGAAGCCGGGACCTTTACCCTCTCGGCCGTCGTCACAGACAGCTGCGGTAATGAGGGAACAGACAGTCGTATCCTCGATATCATCCCATCGCCAAGTGATCTGACCATCATGAGTCCAACCAATAACTCCACGCTATTGGCCGTCGATGACAGCGTTCCTGCAACCACGCTCTTCTACGAAACACAGTTTGACGTCCTGACTGGAGATATTCCTCTCGGCTATGACCTCAGTATCGAATGTGCCGATGTGGCAACACCCGGCGTATTTGTAGAGGTTGGTAACACCCTGCTCGACGTAGCCGATCCCGACGATAGATATCTCGTGGATGTTGTATTGAATCGCGAATCTCTTGGTGTCGGGCAGAACTGCCACGCGCGCTACCAGACCCCAACTCCGAGCACGTCCGAGGAGGTCCAACTTACAGTGGCCCTGCCCGCTCCAAGTCTCACTATCGTTGCGCCAACAACAAACTTCTCCACAAATCAGAGTGTTCTGGACATCACGGCGTCCGCCTCCGGATTGGACGGAATAACGCCCGTTGCAACAATCCTCGATAGTGGAGGGCAAACGATCTCCGAACTGATAATCACTACCACATTCGCGAACGGCGGTTTGGCCAACCAGATTGCGCTGGAAACAACGAATGGTATCCCTCTTGGGGATGGACCCTACACACTGGAACTCAACGCAGACGACCTCTATGGGAATGCCGCCAAAGACAACCCGGCTTCGACCTATAGCGTCGAATTCCGCGTCGACAAGACGCCTCCGTCTCTGAGCCTTATCGCCCCTGCGGTGCCGGTTCTCGACCCCAATAACGACCCGAACGCCGCCGACGTCGACCCGGATCTTGCGGGATACCAGACAACGGTTCAGATCCAGGTGACCGGTGAGTCATTGCTGGATCAAGTACAGGTTTGTATCCAGATCAACTCCGGTGTAGAGACCTGCGTGACCCCCGACAGCGAAACGGGTGTGGCCACATTCGCCGCAGTAACACTTCAGCCCGGGACCAATTCCCTGACCTGGTCCGCCACGGACGCGTCTGGGAATCTGGGACAGGCAGATCCCCTGGTCATCACCCTCGTTTTGAACGCCCCCAAGGTCTTCATCTTGTCGCCAGGTCCCGGTACAGTCACCATCGGAACGACCGCTGACGTCCTGATACGAGTGGAGGACAGTAATACGGGTGGTCCAGTTACGACCGCCACCGTGACGGTCGAGAATAACGGCATCATCCAGGCCTCCGGTGCCATTGATCAGGGTAATGGTACGTACCTGGTCGCAGGGATCACCCTTTCTCCAGACAATAATGTGCTGATCGCCCATGCCGACGCCGAAGGGTACACGGAAACAGGTGTCTCCGAACCCATTACGGTCGTCCAGAAAACAACCCTACCGACTATCGGCTTCCTCTATCCATACGAAGGCGCGGTCATCATCAGCACAACGGCCGCCTGCCAACCGGGTCCAAGCGATTGCTCCCTACGAGTCGAATTGAGTTCCGATGAATTGGAAACAGGTAGTCCTGCGACCTTGACGGTATGTTGCGATCAGGCGACTCCATGCGATTCGAATAACGAGGTCATATACAACTCCACGCAAGCCCTGGATGGATTGTATTTCGATGGCGTCGTTCTGACCGATCAGACCACCTGCGAGCTGTCGGCCACAGCAACCGATCTTGCGGGACAGAACACCAATACAGATCCGCTCGCCATTACGGTTGACCGGCTCTCGCCCGTGCTCCAGCAGTTCGTGCAACCAAGCGAACCTGCGCTTACGTTCACCAATGACGAAGACCCGGCTCCTGGACTTCAAACACATCTTTCCGTACGGGTAGCCGGAGTGGAATCGGGTCAGGTGATGTCCATCACAGCCATCCAGGATAATCTGCCCGTGGCAGGATTCACGATCCCGATAACCAGCACCGTTCCCGACACCTCCAACCAGGTGTTCAGTTCCGATCTGGTCACATTGCCAGAGGGGATTTTGACCCTACGTGCAGACGTGGCGGACGCGTCTGGCAACTCAGCGAGCCCGCTGAACACCATCGTAGAAGTGCTGTCCGAACAACCGGCCGTACAGGTCACCCAACCCGCCTACGTACAAAACATCATTTGTAGCGTAGACAGCGACTGTTCCTCCATCGGAGCCATCTGCGAGGATGGCGCGTGTGCAACCCCCTGGAACGCCGCAAGCGGTATGACTCTGACCGTATTGCTTCAGGGCATTCCAACAGGCACCGACCTGCGCATATGCAGCAATAACGCCCCCGCCGGATCCGCGCAATGCAATACCCTTGGCTACAAGGTCGTCGCGGAGGGAACCACCTCTGGACCGGCGCAGGCCCTCTCCGTAACGACGGTAGCGGACGGCTTACATGACCTGATCGCGGAAGCCCTTCCACCGGGAATACCACCGGTCTCAAGCCTGGATTCGCCCATCCCGGATGGACGATCTCGGCACATCTTTGTGGATACCATCAGTCCGGATGTGGTGGGCCTACTGTCGCTGTCGGACACAGAAGTACCTACCGACACGCTCAACTTTAATGAGTTGCAGGCGGCCGGTGGTCAGTATCTGGTCCAGGTCCAATCCTCAGAAGCCAGTGGATCCGCGACCGTCTTTGCCGACGGGCTTCAGGCCGGATCGGGACCAATCTCCAGTTTTCAATTTGAAACCGGGGTAACCTTGAACGAGGGTCCGGCACAAATCTACGCCGTAATCACGGATCGCGCCGGAAACCCGTCTCCCGCCCCTCCAGCTTCAGGGGTCCTGTATTACGCACCCACGGTGGATACCATTCCCCCCAGCTTGACCTTCAATACCCCCAATCAATCTCCCCTCAACAGCACGAGTGACCCGGGTCAATTCGACATTACCCTATCCACCTCAACGGATGTAATCGGAAGTGTCGTGACTCTTTGGGACAACGGTTCTACGGTAAATTCGGCTGTCGTCTCCGACCTGGCCACCGCCGTCTTCCCTGCGACAAACGGTATTCTTAGTGAGGGGACCCACGCATTGACTGCCGAAGTCTCGGACAGTGCCGGCAATACGCAATCGGCATCCACATCCCCTGGAACTATCACCGTAGACACCACTCCACCATCCGTCACAATGGCCACACCGTCGCCTTCGACACCCACAACGTTCGGTGACGAATCGAATCCGGATTCCCAGCCGAGCATCGGTGGATTCCAGATTCTGGTCCAATTCCAGAGTTCCGCCGACTCCGTGTCATGGGAAATCACTCTGGCAAACGATTGTGCGCTTACCTATGCCGGATGTGGTGCTCCCTACGTGGTAGCCAGTGGCACCATCCAGAATCCGGGTGGGCAGGAAGCCGACACTCATATAACCGTGCCCTTCACCACCACCCCCTATCATGTGGTTCGCGCCCGGGTGTATGACGAAAACGGTAATATCAGCGAAGACCGCGCCGATTTCGAGGTGGTTGTAAACGACTGTTCGGCCGGGCTCACCGGATTGCCCGTGGGTGGAACCATCAATAATAGCAACTGCGCGACTCCAGGTGAGGACTGTGCACAGGCATCCTTGGAGATACGGGTTGTCTTTGTCGGGCCCTGCGCCGGGATCGCTACCGCGCAATTGCAACAAGACGGTGGTAATATTCTGGGTCCCCAGCCGGTCATTCTTGATGAGGCCATATTTACGGTTCCTTTTGATGATGGGGCCTCGTTCCAACTCTCGGGAATCGGCCTCGATCTAACCGAAACCGAGCTGGCGAATACCGGAGGACATGCGGTGGACGTCG
>CAUZEG010000171.1:0-9104 GCA_963578775.1 Myxococcales bacterium | reverse complement strand
CATGGAATAGAGGTATCCCTGGAATAGAGCTATCCCTGGAATAGAGCTATCCCTGGAATAGAGCTATCCCTGGAATAGAGCTATCCCTGGAATAGAGGTATCCCTGGAATAGAGGTATCCCTGGAATAGAGGTATCCCTGGAATAGAGGTATCCCTGGAAACCGGGCCGATAAGGTCAGGCAGACCAATCCCTAGCCGTAAAGAACCCCACCCAAACCGTGCGGGGTCTTTCAGCTACCGAAGATGTAGTCCGCCTTACTATGCGCTCTTAACAGCCAGGACAGATCCGGGCCGAGAGCACATGTGGAGTAGACTATCAGGTCGGTTTTACGTTCTCAGCACGGGGACCCTTGGGGCCTTCACCGGCTTCGAAGGAGACTTTCTGTCCTTCGCGGAGGTCCTCAAATCGGACACCTTCGACGTTGGACATATGAAAGAAAATGTCTTTGCCACTCTCGGTAGCGATGAATCCGAAACCACGGTCGGTTAGACGCTTGATTGTACCTTCAGCCATAGTATGTATTTCCCTAAAAAGTGTAACTAATAAGGTTCGGTCCGCGTAAAAGCGGTACAGGCCGAACCTCAATGAAAAAGCCATGTACCAGTAATAGGGTGCGAGTGTCTACCCCCTTTTTATTTGGTGCCGTTTCAAGGTGTTCGATTCGTCACCTGTGGATAGGTGGTACACGCCGCAATGAGAACAACTACCCGGGGTAGGGTAGGGCCGAATGGTGAAGCTGGATTTTGAGGGCTCCGTTATCGCTTCGGACATATACAAAGGAATATTCCACCTTCTGTTCGGTGCCGTTGGCCCGACCGAAGTAGTAGTTCCCCATCACCATCGCAAGGTTCTCCCGACATACGAGCCCTGCGTTCTCAAAGCGAACGGAGGTCCAGGGTTCTAGAGCAAATCCCCGATCCTCCGGATGGTCCGGGTCTTGCCCGACGAAATAGGACACGGCGTCTTTTCGGGTTCTACGAAACTGCCTCGCTGCGGCTTTCGTTGGGCAGAACAGAAGTTCGTCGAGTTGATAATGGGTTTCGACCATATCGGTAGCGCGGGTATACGCCTCTTCCCGACTGCTGGTCTGGCCAATGCCGATCAGGGCACGACCCCAGGACTCCTGTACGGCCTCTATTTCATGTACTTCGATCATGATCACGGTTTGGTATGTGGCAGGAACAAAAACAGACGTGCTCTAGAGCTACGGTGCGGCTTTGATCTCCACATTGATCAGGTATTGGATTCGCCCCGAGGTCAAGCACTGTTCCATGGGGCCGCATGTGTAGACGCAGAGATCGCCGCTGGCTATCGCCTGGGTTTCCAGCCAGCGCTTGCGGTCGGGTCCCTTCGGAACCTTCAGGATGACGCCGCCATGGTTCGGGTCCTGCAGCCAGAGTTGGGCGCCTTTGGTATAGCTAACGGGTCCTTGAAGAGTAACTTTGCCCTTATGGACGGTAGTATCCGATCTCCACGAGCATGGGTTCGGTTCGGGGGCATTCTTTGCGGCGTTGTCATGGGCACAGGCGGATGCCAGCAAGAATACGAAGATCAGAAGCGCGCGAATCATGGGCTTTACTCCATTGTTCATGGGAAACCAGAGGCTATGCCAGAATCGGCTATCCTGCAATGGAGATAGCCGTCATTCGGGCCATAGATCTTGCAAAGCGCAGTACGATGGTGCGACGGTAATTACCACGATGGTACGCTACGAAGGACAGATATACCGCCCGCCCAGCGAGGCCAACTCCTACATTTTGCAGGCAACGGTGGGCTGTTCCTGGAATCACTGCACCTACTGTGACATGTACCGGAGCAAATCCTATCGGGTCCGAGACCTGGAGGAGTCTCTAGCGGATATCGAAGAGGCCGGGCGGATCTACGGTCGCGGAGTGGAGAAGGTTTTTGTTGCCGATGGCGACCCCCTGGTGATGGACCTTGCCCATTGGGAGGCCATCTTAAAGGCCTGTCATGACACGTTCCCGCGTTTACGCCGGGTAAGCACCTACGCCACCGCCATGAATCTCAACGAGAAGAGCGTTGAAGATTTGAAAGCGATCCGCGAGATGGGCTTGAGTCTGCTGTATATCGGTCCCGAGACCGGAGATGATGAAACCTTTAAGCGTATCGCCAAGGGTGCAGATTTCGATGAACATGTGGAGTCCGCTCGGCGGGCCCGTGAGGCGGGTATGGACCTTTCGGCCATATTCCTGCTGGGAACCGGCGGAATCGAACGAAGCCAGGAGCATGCTGAGGCATCCGCCCGGCTGATAACCGAGATGGATCCGGCCTTTGTGTCAATGTTGACCTTGACCGTGATCCCCGGCACCCCCATCGGGAAATTAGAGGAGAAGGGCCGCTTTACGATGCCCTCAGTAACGAGAATGCTCGAAGAGCTGCGGATCATGGTGGCCGAGGCCAATCCGACCGATGCGGTTTTCCGTACGAATCATGCCTCCAACTACCTGCCGTTGGCCGGGCGACTTCCCCAGGACCGGGATCGTATTGTGAGCCTGGTGGACCAGGCCCTGGCAGGCGAGATCCGTCTTCGCCCCGAATGGGTGCGAGGCTTATAGACATGGTCCGAGTCTCCGCCTCATAGCATCGGGGTCGATTCTATTCGGGTATCAGGGATTCCTTTGCTAGTATCCCCCAAACCCGTGAATCCAAGAGAGTTTAATGGCTCATAGCATATCCGCCAAACGATATTCGGTAGGGGAAGAAATCGCCCATACCATCACCCATGGATTGGGTGCTCTATTGAGTATTGCGGGCCTGGTATGTCTGATCGTGTTCTCGAACCGGAACGGAAATGTCTGGCATATCACCAGCTGCAGCATCTACGGGGCCACGTTGATTCTATGTTATACCGCCTCGACCCTGTATCACGGCATTCCCATCCCGCGGTTAAAACCGCTGCTGCGACAGATCGATCACGCCATGATCTTTCTTCTGATCGCCGGCACATACACCCCATTCGCACTGGTATGTTTACGGGATTCCTGGGGCTGGCCACTGCTCTCTCTGGTCTGGGCCGTGGCGATTCTGGGCGTGATACGAGAGTTGAGCAAGAAGGAACGGAAATTATCCCTGGTCCTCTATCTGGGGCTTGGTTGGTTGGCGGTGGCGGCCATCAAACCGCTCATCGGTCGAATTGAGATGGGTGGGCTTGTATTACTGATGGTGGGGGGCCTGTTCTATACGGTCGGCGTGCTCTTCTATGTGCGAAAGCGGATGCCGTATCATCATGCGATCTGGCACCTCTTTGTGCTGGCTGGCAGCGTCTGCCAGTTTCTCTCGGTCTTTTTGTACGTGGTGCCGGACGGGGCCTGAGGCCGTAGCACCAGGAAGGGCTTCGCCGTTGTGTGAGTCATACGCCTCGGTTAGACTCGGGTCCTATTGGGAGGATTTGGATATGTGGAACATAGCGAAGATCATATTATTTGGGATGACGCTTCTTCTGGGAAGCATGGGACCGGCCTGGGCCGAGGGGGCCATCTCGGAATCGGCTTCAGTCGCGACACCTGCCAAGGACAGTCCACCTGCCGTTGTGCCGGTGCTTTCCACCCCCAAGAATCGCTTCGATTGTACGGTTTCAGTCTGGTTCGATGCGGGAGGTGCAGGCCCTCTCCCAGGGGTCCGGTTGAGCCGAGCTGTTTCGCCGCAACTTGAGCTTATGGTTGAGCTTCGGACCCTTTTCATCGTTAACGGACTGTTGCTCGGAGGCAAGTGGTATTCATCCGCTGAGAAGAATGGCTATTTTGTCTTTGGTCGAATCGGTAGCATCGAGATGAAAAGTATTTTCAGCGATTCGCAGGAAACGAAATTCGTTGGTGAAACAGGACTTGGGTTCGAATACAATCATGACTCTGGGTTTTCGATCGGTTTGGAGCTCGGCGTTGCATTGCTAGAAGACCAATATCTGGGGAGCGTGACCGTGCCCATTGGTGCGCGATTCTAGCGATTTGGTGGTAGCGAGGAATTGGGCAGGTGTATTGACAGCCTCGCGCGCGCGGTGGAATAACCGAAAGATGGAACAGGTACTCTCGTAGACGACGAGAGGCCGGAGTAGGAATGGCAGATTCAAACGACCGCTCGCAGATTCTCGAACGGCTCCAGGCGAAGGGTGGCCTGCGCCCTGGTGTGTCCCGAGAGATCGCCCGGGAGACGGGCGTTCCCGAGGCGGACATCTTTGGCGTGGGCTCGTTTTTTCATCTGCTCAACGAGCCGGCTATAAAAATTCGGGTATGTACGGGGCTAAGCTGTCGATTGGCGGGTGCCGAGGCGGTATTGGCCCAGGCGAAGGCCAGTGGACTGCCAGCCAGTGGTTGCGAATGTCTGGCGGCTTGCGACCGGCCGGTGGCGGTTTTGCGTGAACGGGTCACTTTGCCGGAGGTGACCTCCGAGGACATTGCGGCCGCCGGCGGCGACTGGACCCAGGTTACTGCCTCGGCCGTCGAGGACGAACTCGCCTGGCTGGGGGCTATCTATCCGCCTGAAAGCCAGCCGGATACCTGCGCGGTGAACCTGGCAGGTAGCCATGATTTCTCCGGTGCAGCCCTCAATAAAGCCGTCGAAATAGGGGCGGACGCGGTGGTGGAGGTGATTCGTGCGTCTGGCCTTCAGGGCCGTGGTGGTGCGGGCTTCCCGGCGGGCTTCAAATGGGGGGCCGTCCAAGGCGAAGAAGCCACGCCGAAGTATGTTGTCCTCAACGCCGATGAGGGGGAACCGGGGACCTTTAAAGACCGTGAGGTCATGATGCGCCGCCCCGATCGGGTCATCGAAGGTCTGGCCATTGCGGCCCGTGCCGTCGGTGCCGACATCATCTATCTATATCTGCGTGGTGAGTTTCAGGGCCCCTGGCGTGCCCTGGAACAGGCCATTGCCAAATTTGAATCTGCTGGGCTAATCGACGGGCTGGAGTTCCATCTGCACGCCGGCCATGGTGCCTATATCTGCGGCGAAGAGACCGCCATGCTGGAAGCCCTTGAGGGCAAGCGTGGTATGCCTCGACTTAAGCCGCCGTTTCCCACCCAGCACGGTCTATGGGGAAAGCCAACCCTGGTACATAATGTGGAGACCATCGCCTGCGTACCGGCCATCATTCAGCGGGGGGCCCAGTGGTTTTCCGATCTGGGGCGGACCGGACCGGGCTCCAAGCTCTACTGCATAAGCGGTCATGTGGCGCGTCCTGGAACCTACGAGTTGCCGCTTGGGGTGAGTCTCGATGAGTTGGTCGAGGCGGCCGGTGGCTATCTGGGGGAACTCAAATTCTTCTCGCCGGGCGGGGCCAGTTCGGGTTTTCTACCGGCAGACGAACGTGGAAGGGCTCTCGATTTCAAGGCTTTGGACGAGGTGGGATCGATGCTCGGATCCGCCGGCGTTGTGGTGCTGAACGATAGCACCGATCTGGTGGCAGCCACCCGGGCACAGCTGGAGTTTTTCCGGGCCGAAAGCTGTGGCCAATGTGCGCCATGCCGCATCGGTACCCGCTTCCAGGAACGAGCTCTCGACCGCCTGCTTCGCGCCAAAGACGACGATAAGGCGAATGTACGGGAGCAGATAGAAGAGATAGCCTGGGAGATGAACGAAGGATCCATTTGTGGATTGGGAATGGTGGCGGCCCTACCGCTGACCAGCGCTCTCCGATGGTTCCCCGAGGAGTTCGGATCATGACCAGGTCGAATACGATTCAACTGGACGGAAAAGCGGTTGCGTTCAAGCCGGGGGATACAGTTCTTGAGATCGCCCAACGTGAAGGATGTTCTATCCCGACACTCTGTCACGATTCACGGCTCGATCCGGCCGGAGCTTGCCGCTCCTGTCTGGTAGAGGTCGACGGATCGAGACGGCTGGTTCCGTCCTGCGCCTATCCGGCGGCTGACGGCATGGTGGTGACCACCGAAAACGAGCGCATTCAGCGCCATCGCAAGACTCTTTTGACCCTGTATCTCACCGATCATACGACCGGCCACGAGTCCTGTGAAACCGGGGCCCCGTGCGAGCTCCATCAGCTGGCCGCCGAGGTGGGTGCGGTGGATGTCTGGGACGAGATGCCCAGCCTGCGCGCGTCTCGGTCGGATGATGCGAACCCCTATATCGAATTTCGTCCGGACCGCTGCATTCTATGTGCTCGCTGCACGCGGTATTGCGACGAGGTCGAAGGTGTCAGCGCCATTACCCTGGCGGGTCGTGCGTCGGCCACTACTATCAGCACGATCGATTCTCTATCGCTGCTCGATACGACCTGCGAGCTATGTGGTGGCTGTATCGATGTCTGTCCGACTGGGGCCATGACCGAGAAAAAGCCCCTGGTTGCGGCTGCCAAGCCCGAACGGGATCTGGTCAAAGTACGAACCACCTGCAACTACTGTGGGGTGGGCTGCCAGATGGATCTCAATGTGGATCCCGACGGCCAGGACGGACGCGGTCGCATCGTCAAAGTCACCAGTCCGGAGCCCGGCAGTACGATGAACGATGGGAATCTTTGCGTCAAAGGTCGGTTCGCCTACGACTTTGTGCATCATAAGGAGCGATTGGAAGTTCCCCTGGTGCGTGGTGCAGACGGTCAGCTGCATGAGGCGACCTGGGATGAAGCGATGCAGCGGGTGGCCGAGGGATTGAAACAGGTGAGTGATGACTATGGCCCCGATGCGTTGGCCTTCATCTCATCCTCGCGCTGTACCGGGGAGGAAAACTACCTGGTTCAAAAATTGTCACGGGCGGTGTTTGGCACCAACAACGTCCACCAGTGTGCCGCAACGTGACACGCTCCTACGGTGGCCGGTCTGGTCACAACCTTTGGAGCAGGAGCGATGACAAACTCGATACAGGAGATTCGAGACGCGGATTTCCTCTTCGTGATCGGGAGTAATACCTCCGAAGCCCATCCTATTATTGCTATGGAGATGAAGCGTGCGGTGCGCCGTGGGGCGACTCTGGTCGTGGCCGATCCCCGTGCCATCTGGATGACCAACATCGCATCCCGTCATCTGAGGCTGAAGCCGGGCACGGATGTATGGCTGTTGAACGCCATGGCTCATGTGATCATCAACGAAGGGCTCACGGACGATGCCTTTATCAAGGACAATACCGAGGACTTCGAGCAGGTGCGCGAGAAGGTCCAGTCCTATACCCCGGAAGAGGCCGAGAAGATCTGCGGTGTGCCGGCTGACGACATCCGTAAAACGGCCCGCGAATACGCCACCACATCCAAAGCGGGGATCTACTACACCCTGGGTATCACCGAGCATACCCACGGAACCGACAATGTATATGGCCTCGCCAATCTGGTGTTGATGACCGGCCATCTGGGTAAGGCGTCCACAGGAATGAATCCCCTGCGTGGCCAGAATAATGTCCAGGGCGCGAATGACGCGGGGGCGACTCCGGTCTTTTTCCCGGGCTATCAATCGGTGGGAGATCCAGAGGTGCAGGCCCGCTACGAGGCGTCCTGGGGCGTACCCCTTTCGGACCAACCCGGGCTGAACCTCAACCAGATGATCAAAGAAGCGGGCAAGTCCATCAAGGGCATATTCGTGATGGGTGAGGATATCGTGATTTCCGAGCCCAATGTGTCCATGCTGGAGGAAGGACTCAACAAGATCGACTTCCTTGTGGTTCTCGACCTCTTCTTCAACGAGACCACACGCTTTGCCGATGTGATCCTACCCGGTGCCTGCTTTGCCGAAAAGGAAGGGGTCTTTACCAACTCGGAGCGGCGTGTGCAGCGGGTTCGAAAAGCGGTGGAGCCCCCGGGACAGGCGCGGCCTGATTGGGAGATCCTGGTGGATCTTGCCAAGGCCTGCGGCGCCGATTGGGATTTTTCGGATGCCAGCGCCATCTACGACGAATATGTCCGCGATGCCGACAAATTCTCGGGTATAAGCCACCGACGTATGGACGTAGAGGGTGGACTACAGTGGCCTTGTTCGACGCCGGATGATCCGGGAACCACGTTCCTGCATGAGGGTGGTGTATTGCGGGGTAAAGGGCTCTTTACGGCCATTGATTATAAGCCGTCCTACGAATGTGCCACGTCGGACTATCCGCTGGTGATGTCCACCGGTCGAACGCTCTATCACTACAACGCCGCCACCCAGACATTGCGCGAGACTGGCTCGGTCATGAAACAGCCCGAGGCCTTTGTGGAGCTCCATCCGAAGGACGCCGGCAAGCGCGGTATCGAAGACGGTGCCCTGGTCGCCATCAATACCCGGCGCGGCACCGTGGAATGTCGTGCTTTATTGTCGCGGCAGGTGCGTCGAGGTTGCATCTGGATGCCCTTCCATTTCGCCGACGCCCGCGCCAATCTGCTTACGGTGGATGCGGGAGACAGTGTGACGGGAACGGCCGAGTACAAGGTCTGTGCAGCCGAGGTCACATTGGTGCAAGCTCCTGACAAGGATACCGAACTCTATCCCGGCTGCTACGCCTCCATACAAGGCCCGGAGTAAATCGCCATGGGCTTCATTCGAAGAGCGACCCTCGGTCTGCTCTTTCTTCTCCCACTGGTCCTGGTCGCATTGCAGCCCGCCCAGGCCGAATCCCGTTGGCGGGTGGATGGAGGCCTGACCTTTTCCCGATTTGAACAACAGATCAAAACGGAAGTGGGCGGCGCACGGGGCGATCGTCTGGTGGAGGAGACCCTGTTCGGGGTGGCCCTGTTCGGTACCTATCGGGTCTGGGGCCCCATCAGTCTGGGGGTGTACGGACAGTACGATATAGGCTCCCGCTCGGCGGGCTTATTTGACCATTTTGAACCCGATGGCAAGCCGGTGGTGACCGGAGAAGTGGGTGGAGACTTCTCGGAGCTCTGGGCCGGCCCCCTGCTGCGGGTAAACTGGCGAACGCTCTTTTTCGAGTTTGGTTACGGGGCCCTCGGAGTACGATGGGATGACGCCCGAACGGATATCGTCAGTACCAGCGGCGACAACACCAGCGCTCTGCATGTACTGCCTTCTGTTGCCTATCTGGTCGCCTTTGGGGGCGGAGTGCCCATTAACGATACCCTGGAGTTGGTCTTTCGTCTGGAATACCGGGTTCGCTATTACGACCGCCGCGACAAACCCCTGGCTGATAACGCGGTGCATGGGACCCAGAA
>CAUZEG010000170.1:0-9234 GCA_963578775.1 Myxococcales bacterium | reverse complement strand
TACCCACCTCGGAAACCTCCACATTGTAGCGTGTGATAGTTTCCTGGGGCGTACCAGCATATTTGATGATGGTGGCATTCACATAGGTCTCGGGCATGAGTTGATTGCCGTTATTGCTGTAATAATGGGCCTCAACCTTATATGTGCCCTTCGAGGCCGTTGTGGTCCGAAAGCGCTCGGGTCCGAAGCCCTGGGTCAGATCATCCAGCAGTTGTCCACCGCTGGCGATCGTTGGGTTGGCGTAGTAACACTTTTCGCCGCTCGGATCGGTCACCCACAGGTCGATATCGGTGTTATCGGTATTCCAGGTGATGGTCACCCGCAGATCGCCGGTGGGCGAGACCAGTTCGAGATCGGAATGCCGTCCGGAGAGATAGTTGGTCAGCGGGCTTCCAGGCTGTGCTTCTTCCAAGGAGCGGATGAGCATTGCGTACTCCTCAGCCGCGACCATTTTGAGCAGCCCAAAGCGGGGGTGCCATTCTCCAGCCAGGATGGCCTCGAATAACATCGCGGCCAGGCCAGGCCGTTCCAGCCAGAGGGCGTTGGCGAGATCCCGGTAGGACTGGGGTTCGTAGGGGCGCCGCTTGAGCACATTCAGAAGAGCATGAGCGGCTTCTGCAGCAAGGTCCCAACCGTAGAGCCGGTAGGCCACCAGTCGTGAGATCTCGGCGCTGTTCGGATTATTCTCCACCACACTGGATAGAGCACGCACAGCCGCTCCTTTCTCGCCATTTCCGATACGGCGATCGGCTTCGTCCCGATAGAGAGCGGTCTCTGTCGGTTCGGACGTAAGATTCACCGCGTAGTTTGTGGGTACATCGGTCTTGAATACGAGTGGAATGTCCAAAACGGAGACCGGGAGCAGGAGATCGTCGTCAGAGACGTGTTGCACGATTTCGTTTACGAGGTTTCCGTCATCGATATCCAGGATATGACTGATGTCGTTGGAGTTGAGGAATACACCCATAAGCTGGTCCCAGGTCGTCCAAAGGTCGCCAAGTTGCGCCAGAGCGTCGTTGACGAGGCTGGCGATTGCCTGATCCTGGTAGAGCTCCGTGTAGTCGTCGAGTTGGTACAGATCGTATTCTGCGTCTGTTTCCAGTACCAGGAACGACGCAATACCGCTGGCTATCCGGTAATGTTGGGATAGGGCCATGGCCAGGTCTTCGAGGGACTCATCTCGGGTCTGAACCAGTTGGGCGACCGCGATTTCAGCCCAGGCCCTGGGTGCCAGATTACCCTGGGGATGCAAGGCCGCTGGAATGACCAGCTCCACAAGCTCCCCGTTCCGGGTTCCCGTGATGCGAATATTCGCGTCACCAGGGCTGGTCAGCCGTCCAGCGATAGTTAGCTGGGCTCCAGGAAAAAGAGTCGCTTGTCGGCCGGCAATCAGAAGGTCCTCAACAGCGACCTCATCGCCGTGGGCACCTTCGATGTCTACCGATTCGATCACCATACCCGAGGATAGATGTGCCGTGGAACAGCCCGGTACACTGTCGATACCCAGGCAGTTGAAGATGGCACCTTTTCTGGTCAGTGCGCTGAATAGCTCCATGTTATCGGCACCGATTCCAGTTCGGTAGGCGAAAATCCGGGCTTGATAGTCAGCGGAGTTTTCCAGGGTCTGCACCATGGTGTCGATGCTTCGGTCGCCCCAGGAAATGATGCCATCGGTAAGGACCATCACGTCCACCTGGCTACCCGCTTCGAGGGTTCCGGGTGGGTCTGCCAGGAGTCGTAAAGCCGAGCTGAAATCGGTGGCACCCTCCAATAGGATTCCGGTCAGGGTGTCCAGGAGCGCGGCCCGATTGGCGGCAGTGTTTTCGACCCAGCCGTCCATTAGCCACCGGGCGCCCACGTCGAAGGAAAGTACGTTGAACTTTTCCAGGTTCGGTGAGTTTTCGAGGATCGCTTGTAGCAGATGCACGTCGACCGTGAAGCGTTCTGGATGCTCCGAAAGAGAGGTATCAAGAACGAAGATCGTATGCGTTGGTCCCTCGGTGATCGAAGTGGGTTCTTCGATATTCGGGTGAAGGCGGGCATAGAAGTAGTCTTCTCCCCGAATTGGATTGGTACCGACCAGAATGTCGGCCTCGTCCGTGGTGTCGCGTGGCAAAATATTAAACGCAAGCATGCCTCCTTGGCTCTCGTCGGCCAGGGAGAGGCCGAATACGCGACCTTCAGAGTTGCTTACGGAGATTACTCCATCCACATTACCGACGTATTGGACTGAATCGATGGCATCGTCGGATGTGGCCAGGGTGAAGTCGAGAGTATCCAGGTCTCCCGATGGGAGACGAAATACGTATTGGAGCGTGTCGTTGATACGGGGAAGGGTCTGCTCATAAGCGATCAACACCCGATTGTACCCTTTGGGCGGAATCGGGAAGACCTTCGCCTCAAAAGAGTTGGGCGACACCTGCTCTACCAGGGCGGGGTCGATTTGCTGGCGTGTCACTTCTTCATAGGTCTTGCGTGCATCGACCGATCGAACGATGCGCCCTTCACGAAGTTCGCCCCAGACCTCTTCATCGTGTCCCTGGGCGACCGTTTCCGGATCAAGGGGAACAAGTTCATGGTCGGGCATATCGGTGAGCTGGTCGTCGGGACCAAAGAACTCGGGAGCAATGGATTCTTCGACGCTGTTGATGTCTGCGCTACCGACAAACATGGAGTAGTAGGACACCGAGCTATCCATAGGAAGGTCATATCGGAATGTTCCCTCCAGGGTGCTGTCATGGGGATTGTAGAAGATATGGTCAACCAGAGTTCGTGTGCGTAGACCTTCCACATGGGTGGTCACTCGTACCCGCACCAACTCAAGGGATTCGCCACCACCGACAGATACGCTGGCAAAGAGCGATTCTTCACTCATCTGTTGCCAGGTCTGTGGGGTCGAGTCTGACTCTCCGCCGGAGAGTGGATCCCAGGGGCCAGCCGCATCGGACCAGCCGGCGGACGAGTCGGACATATTGGATGAATATACGTCCTGACCCTGGTTATTCCAGTTGTCGGTTGGGGGATACTCAGAATTAGTCAGCGATTCAGAATCTGCCTGGCAACCCCAGACACCAAACATCAGAACAATCAAAAACCATCGTCTACACAATCCATAGGCATACATAACAAACCCTCCATAGCCACCGGATTCTGCGCACGGATACAACGGATGGGCATCAAGCAAAACAAAATGCACCCATTCGAAGAACTTTCAAAGCTGTCCCAATCAAAATGCAAAACAGAATCCAATGGTGGTCAAAAATAAAAATCCGTTACCGGCACTGTAGGAATTTCGCCCGCCCGATCCAAGTAACGCACCGCAACACATTGATATTTAATAACTATTGGCTATCTTTTTAGAAGTGTTAACCGCGAATGGCGGTGTTGTGGCCAGGGGGTGAGCGAGATGGAATGATCTATGCTACCTTGAGTTCGGTCGCTACCCGAGGACGAATTACCGAGGCAATTATGAAACGGAACGTGTGGTTGCTTACGCTTATGTGGCTTTGGCTGGGCCTGGCCTGTGAGGATGTTTCTGTCGCGGGTACGGAAGGGAAGGATCTGTTGGGATCCTGCTCGGATATTGATCACTGCAACGACAACACCAAGAACTGCGGTGAGGATGGTGTGGATTGTGGCGGTCCCTGTGATCTTTGCACAGATCTATGTGGCGATGGAACCTGTACCGCGCCCGAGAACTGCAATAACTGCCCCTTTGATTGTACCGACTGTGGTGCGTGTGGTGATGGCGAATGCCAGCCCCAGGAAACCCCCGCCAACTGTCCCGATGATTGCTCCTGAGATGTCGTTGAATAGAAGGAAGGGCTAAAGATGAAAACGTGGTTTCACCGGTCGGTTTTTTGGCGCTTTCTGGCGGCGGGGCTGCTTTTTGCCTTTTGTGGAGTGCTCGCGAAGGGAGTGTGGGGTCTTTGGCAGGACCAGAAGAAGCTCGAATCGGAGGGGATACTGACGGAAGGCGTTGTTGTGGGCCTGATAAAGGAGCATACAAAGCTGAAGGTTCGGTCCAGGCAGGTGGTGCGTTGGGAGCATCCCGATCCCGTGGTCCAGTTCCAGACTCGAGATGGGGACACTATCAAGGCCCGAGTCTATACCCATGTGTCCTACGAACTGAAGAAGGGAGACCGGGTTTCGTTGCGGTACAATCCGGACCATCCCAAACATGTGAAAGTCGAGGCCGCCGAACATGGACAGAATCTGCTGATGATCGCGGGTATGTTCTGTTTTCTATTTGTCATCTCCCTGGTCCTGGGGATTGCGGCATTTCGTTCCGGCAGAACAAAACTCCGTGCTTTGCGAAATCCCGAACAATCCCAGGATCCGTAGAATCGTTCCGCCTCTATGTGAAGGGAGTTAATCCTGGCAGCATAATATGCCGGCTAATTTTCCCTGGCCTCCGTACGAGACGCTCGTGGAGATATGACCACAGCCTTTGTTGCTGGTGGTTCCGGTATGGTTTCCGAATATGAAGGTCTGGTTTGGCCAGACGGCGTGGGCGCAATGGCTGGTCTCGTGGGGACCGCAGACCGGAGGTGCGGAACACCAACCAGTGGAATAACAACCATAGGGCTCGGACGCATCACAGCCTGGGCCATTGGGGTTCTGGTTGGACGGATTTGAACAGTTGTTGCTGGCGGCCACATAGGCCTCGGTCAGACTATTACATTCGCCTGGAGTGAGCCGGAATCGCAGGTCGTTGGATAGACCATTGCGCATACAGATATGCCAACCAGTAGAGCAGAGATCTTCCGGGGCCGCACATTCGCCGCCCAGGTTGTTTCCACAAGGGGTATTGGTTCGAGGGGCCCGCAGGCTCATATAGCCAAAGGTCCCCTTACAGGCGGCTACCGTGGGCCAATGGGCCAGATCCGCAAGCTCCTCTCGCTGTCCATCGGCGCAACCGATGGCATCGACACAATGTTGAGCCGTAGAACAGATAGAAGCGGAAGAACAGCTACCACACGAACCGCCGCAGCCATCATCACCGCAGTCTTTTCCAGAGCAATCGGACTGACAGCCAAGCGGGGTGCATTGGCCTGCGGGACTACAACTCTCTGTCCCGCTACATTGCCCACAGGTTCCGCCGCAGCCGTCGTTGCCGCACTCCTTTCCACTGCAGTCGGGCTGGCAGGAGGACGGGTTGCAGTGCCCGAAGAAGGAGCACTCCTCACCGGGGGGGCAGGTACCACAACTTCCACCACATTTGTCGTCGCCACACTCCTTGGCGGCACATTTCGGGGTACAGTCTTCGTCCACGCAGACACCACTTTCACCGCAAAACTGGTCGTTGTCGCAGCCCCCGCAGCTTCCACCGCAACCATCATCACCGCATTCCAGGTCGGTGCAATCGGGGGCACAGAGGCATTCACCGGAGTAGCATAGGGTGCCCTCGGGACAGGCACCGCAGGAGCCACCACAACCATCCTCACCACAGTTCTTGTCCTGGCAGTTG
This sequence comes from Myxococcales bacterium, assembly GCA_963578775.1. GTDB lineage: Bacteria > Myxococcota_A > UBA9042 > UBA3505 > UBA3505 > UBA3505. Next base: position 3,764 of record CAUZEG010000170.1, on the reverse strand, counting down.
GGGGTACAGGAGCTATCGATACAGTCACCATCTTCTGTGCAGATAAGGGGTGGTAGGCAGTTGGCACAGGGGTCCACGACGTCGGGGTATCCCGTATCGGTTCCAGAGTCGATTGATACCGGAACGTCATTGACGCGGATCTGGGGGATTTTCTCCGATGTCTCGGCACAGCCGAGGCCGATCAGGACTAGTGTTATGCAGATGAATGTCTGGGAAGAGGTCATGGTCCGTTGATTGTACTTGAGCCGGTTGTGGATTAGCCAGCGAGTGGGTGGAGTAGGCCCCATGCGTATCTGGTTGGTGCAATATGGATGCCAGACGTTTTCAGTGCTGGGGCCTGGAAAAAGGTAAAAAAAAACCCCGGGCCCGCTATTCGGACCCGGGGTTGGATTGACGACACTGGTTTAGTTCTGGAAGTTCTTGAACAGATTCATGAAGTCATTGGTATTTACCTGGTCGGAGGAACCACTGCAGTCTGCACCCGCGAGTTGGAGTCCGCTACATGGAGTGTCACGAGTGACAGACCACATGGAGACACGGCCGACAGGGGCGTCCTGGAGGTATTCCATAGTAACCTTGGCGTCCAAGAGGTTGAACACCTGGCCATTGACGTCGTTTTCGCCGATGAGGGGGATAATCCCCAGCATGCCCCAGAGCTCACTATCCGTTACATTGATTTCGTAGCTTGTGAGAAGCAGGTCCAACTGGTCGCGCATCTTGTAGAGGGCCTTGATTCCCAGGAGGCCCATCTGGCCTTTGGGGTTCGGGGCCACGGATGGGCGGTAGTTCATGGTATAGCCATTCACGCCGGAGAAATGAACGCCAATCTCCAGGGCGTTTTGAAGAATATCCAGACTCACAGCTGTGAAGCCGTAGGGCTGGGCGGGAAGGCTGAACCATACGTGGAGTTCACGGCTAATCGCTTTGTATTCACTCTGAATCTCTGCAATGGCCTGTGCACGACGTTTGGTAGCGTCCTGATTGAAAGCACCGGTGCCCTCAATGGCGAACTCGATACGAGTCACATTCAAGGTCTCGATGACGCGCTTATACTCGGCGACAAGCTCTTTCACGTCGGTACAGGCTGCTGCCAGATGGTCACCGTAGGGGCCACCAAAGGCGATGGCTACATCACCACCGAAGTGATTGCGAAGGATCTTCACCTCATCGTAGAGACCGAACTCTCCGTTGGAGTCGATCGAGGTTGGTCCCACTTCAATCTTCGCTCCCGGCCAGATGGCTCGGCAGGAGTTGCTGTTATCGGCAACTACAAAGCCAAGCGTATAGTGATTTACGCCGGTTTCATGGGCCAGGTCAGCGATACGAATAGCACCGTGTGTGGATGCATCGACGTAGGGGGTGAAGGCAGACCGGGGCCATGGATTGGGCGTACCCATCACGGTAGTATCGGAAGTCTCTTCGGCTGCTTCTTCGGTTTGAGTGGGGCTCGCGGTAGGATTCTCTTCGGCAGTTTCATCCCACAGGTCAGCAGAAGGATTGGTTGGGGCAAGCTGTACATCCGCTTTGGACGGCACGTTGTCGAAGTTGGAATCGACGATTGTCACATCTTTATTCGTCTTTTTCGGCACCGCACAGTTTAAGCAGGCTGCGGAGGAAAGACTACCTGTGGTCTGGCCGAACTCGGACTCATCTACTTCGGATTGCCCGCTACGTGTGTCGATGAATTCGACATCGATAATCGGTTGGGTCCCATCCAGCGACAAGTCGGCTGGCAGGACTGTGTTTTCTACCGGGATAATATTGGTGTGGGTATCCAGATTCAGCGCGACTTCGGCAGGCTCGCAGCCCGTAAGAAGGGCGCTGGCCATAAATCCAAATACAGACACAAAGCTTACAAATGATTTCGTGTTAATAACAAACATAATTCCGCTCCTTGGTTTCTAATCGTTCTATTTCCAGCGGTGGCGCATATTGCCAGCGCAGTTCCCGACAATGAACGTCGGATCTTGCTTCAGAAAAGTTGAACGATATTTTTGAAAACTACTGTTGTTCGAAGAGCAGTGGAGCGATCATTTTTTTTGTTCAGAGGTCTCGATCCCAGGCTGATACCTGGGTGGTGGAGTTGATCTGGAGCATTTCGGATGCCCTCAACGCCTCTTTATGAAGTAGCTATAGTACGCGCGGCGCATGCGGTGTGCGCACGAGAGCCCCTATCGAGATCGACGCTTCTTTTTATAGTAGGTCCGGTCGAACTCTTTCTCTGGGTCTTTCCCCGCTTTGATCCAGCCTTCTTCGTTGCTCTGGATGCGCTTGAAATATCGGTCGCCGCGGCGAAGCTCGCGCTTGAAGTCACGTTCGATCTTCTTCAGATTCATATTGCGATGTCCGACCAGGGCCAACACGGCCTTGGCGCGATATAGCTTCTTCAGAGGTAGACCCATGGTCTGGTTTGATGCTTGAAGGTAGGCGCGGGCCGCGAGTCGTTTGGCGTCTGCGTTAGCCGCTCCGCTATGTGGCAGCCGTTTCATCATCAGGAGGTCACCGAGCACCTCCAGCAGGATGGGGTGTGTGTGGTTGGAGAACTTCATCATCCCTTGTACGCCTTTAATGGCGTCCTTGGGATCGAGGCCCTTGTCCACGACGAACTTCGTGAAGCCGAAGTGTTTGAAGCCCGGGCAGAGATAAGAGTCTGTTGGATTTATTTCCTTTATTCTTTCATACCGGTCGAGTTGTCTGGCAACCTTTTGAAACGGTGGCCGACAATCGTCCCCGTCGTCGCCTCCCATATACAGGGGTAGACCTCTTCCCTGACTACGCCGCCAGATCACATATTCGACCAGATATTGCTGTACGATCTCGCGTCCGAAATGGGCGTCGGGATTGATCTCCAGAGCGCGCTTGATGTGCACCAACCCCTCTTTGAATTGGCCCGAATGGAGGTAGAAGGTTCCCAGGTTGGCGTGGGTTTCATAGCGATTCTCGTCCAGAGCCAGAGCTCGTTTCATGGTCTCGATGGCTTCCGCATGCTGGCCTATCTGGTCGAGGGCCACGCCCAGATCGTCGAGATTGGAGAGATCCTCAGGCGCCGTCTCCAGCCGCTTTTTTCGGTCTTCGATACGCCATGCGTAGAAGGCGTCGGAGTGGCGCAGAAACTTCCCAGTAATTAGTTCCAGGGTGTTCGGAAAACGCTGCTTCTCCATTTTGTAGGTGTCTTTATCCCAATAACAGGCCTCTGCGGGTGGAATGGCACTGAGTAGTATGAAACCTAGAAAGAATGCTAGCACCAGAGCTCTCATTTACGTCTCCCATTGTTTAGCGGGACGATTTTACGGCAGCTACCCACAAAAAACCAGCCAGGTTCCGGCCGAATGATGATGTCCTCGCGACGTCCCCCCCATCCAATACATCGGGGATGGGGTTGAGGTTGTGGGAGAGCAGCGATATACCGGTTGGCTAAGATTTAAATTTGCGACGATTGACCATGGCTTTGAGCAATTACGACCTGATGTTCCTGGATTCGATTCTTGAGAACATTCCCGACATGATCTTTGTGAAAGACGCGGAAGAATTGCGGTTTGTGCTATTCAATCGTGCCGGTGAGGAGTTGCTTGGTTTCAAGCGTGAAGATCTGATTGGGAAAAATGACTACGACTTCTTTCCGAAAGAGGAAGCGGATTTTTTTGTAGCCAAGGATCGCGAAGTATTGGCGAGCAAGAAGCTTATCGAAATTGCCGAAGAACCGATCCAGACCGCACATGGCCAACGGTATTTGCATACAAAAAAAATCCCGATCTTAGACGAGA
>CAUZEG010000169.1:0-9364 GCA_963578775.1 Myxococcales bacterium | reverse complement strand
GCCAAGGTTGATTTCCCCGTACCACTTCCGCCGAGAATCACTACGATCTCGTCGGGACCTACGGACAGGTCGATACCATCGAACAGACGATCCGCTCGGTCCGGAAATGAAAATCGGACGTCGGCAATCCGAAGCAGTTGTTTTTCGTTATTTGGGCTAGTCATTCGTGGGGTATCCCTGCCTTATCATACCACTGGTAGCGTGCTTGTATATCGACGCACGATGCGGCCTATTCGACATACGAGGAAAATCTACCGCCTAGCCTGTCACTGTTTGGACCGTATACCTCGTTACCAGCCTGGTGCTCCTGCGGTTGGTCCATCTCCCGGCCGCCGCCGCAATAAACGAAAGGCGGTCCCCAATAGAGGAGACCGCCTTTCATTCGAACATTAGTCAGATACGACTGCGTGATTTAGGAACAACCGCTGGTTGAACCGCAAGACATACACTTCAGGCACGTCCCATTACGAACCATGGTGAAGTTCCCGCATTCCGTGCAAGCGTCTCCCTCATAGCCCTTCAAGCGCGCCATGGCCTGGAGTTCGGCATCGTTCTGATCATTTGCAGCTCCTGGAAGCCGATCGCTGAGGCCAACGAATCCGCTCCCAACTGCTGCCCTACCCGTCATTTCAACTTCAAGGTGCGAGCTTTGCGGACGGAACATATCTTTCTGCTTAGTAACATCAGCCTCCTCGCGTTCCAGTCCTGCCAGGTCGACGATATCGGCCTGGTCATCACTGATCCCACCGGTCGGCGCGTGTAACGCGTCGGGGCGGACGTCATCCGGAGTGACTTGCGCCAGATCGGAGCGTCCCAGATAACTGATGGCCAAGTCCCGGAAGATATAGTCAATGATGCTTGTAGACATCTTGATATACGGATTCCCTACGACCATGCCGTTTGGCTCGAAGCGAGTGAAGCAGAACGCATCGACAAACTCATCCAGCGGAACCCCATACTGGAGCCCTATGGAGATAGAGATAGCGAAGCAGTTCATCAAGCTTCGGAAGGCTGCGCCCTCCTTGTGCATATCAATGAAAATCTCGCCAAGACCTCCATCCTCATATTCCCCGGTACGAAGATAGACGTTATGACCGCTGACAACGGATTTCTGGGTATAGCCTCCTCGCCGATAGGGTAGCGAACGTCGGCGCGCGAGATACTTAACAATAATTTTCTCGGCCAACTTTTTCGCGGGCTCTACTACTTCGCCAAGATCCAGGAGATCACTGGCCGTGGAATTCAACGGTTGGCTCAACTTTGATCCGTCTCGATACAGCGCGTTGGCTTTCAGACCCAACTGCCATGATGCCAGGTACACATCACCGATCTGTTCAACCGTCGCCTCATTGGGGAGATTGATGGTCTTGGAAATAGCACCCGAAATGAAGGGCTGCGCTGCGCCCATCATCCGAACATGAGCCATCGGCTTAATGTAGCGTTTACCGTACCGACCGCACCGATTTGCACAGTCAAATACGGCGACATGCTCCTCCTTCAGACCTGGAGCTTCCTCAACGGTCATTCGACCGCATACGTAATCATTGGCCTGCAGAATTTGATCCTGGGTATAGCCCAGATACTCCAACATATTGAAGTCGAAGGAACCCAACTTCTCTTCCGGAATATTGAGTGTATCGATGCAAAACGATTCGCCCAATACGTATTGATTGAACGCGAAGGAGATATCAAACGCTTCTCCAAGCGCCCCTTCCACCTTTTTCAGGGCTTCCGCATCAAAGCCCTTGGTGGCAAGTGTTTCATGGTTGATCGCCGGGGAGCCCTTTAGCGTCCCGTTACCTACACAGTAATCAATGATCGCCGTGGCTTCGCTCTCCGTATAGCCCAGACGTTTCAGGGCCAGCGGCACCGACTGGTTGATGATCTTGAAGTAGCCTCCCCCAGCAAGCTTCTTAAACTTCACCAGGGCAAAGTCGGGTTCAATACCGGTGGTATCACAATCCATCACCAGTCCGATGGTGCCTGTTGGTGCGATAACCGTGGACTGGGCGTTCCGATAACCGTGTTTTTCACCCTTCTTCAGAGCGTTGTCCCATGCCTTCTGGGCGGCCTTCAAAAGAGGTTCTGGACAATAGGCCGGATCAATCCCCATCGGCGTGACCGACAGAGTCTCATACTCCGTGCTTTCCATATTATAGGCCGCACGCCGGTGATTCCGAATAACCCGAAGCATGGGCTCAGCGTTCGCTTCATAACCTGGGAACGGTCCTTGTTCCTTGGCTATTTCAGCGCTCGTCGCATAGGACGTACCGGTCATTAACGCAGAAATCGCTCCACAGATCGCAGTCCCTTCATTCGAATCGTAGGGAATCCCCTGCACCATCAACAGCGTACCCAGGTTGGCATAGCCAAGCCCAAGGGTACGATACCGATAGGAAAGCTCCGCGATCTTATGGCTGGGAAACTGTGCCATCAAAACCGAAATCTCCAGCACCATCGTCCACAAACGACAACCATGCTCCAGATTTTTGATGTCCAGCGCACCCTTGGTCGGGTTGTAGAAGCGCAGAAGATTAAGTGACGCCAGGTTGCAAGCCGTGTCGTCGAGGAACATATATTCCGAACAGGGATTCGACCCATTGATCCGACCCGACGTTGGACAGGTATGCCATTCGTTGATCGTTGTATCGAATTGCAGACCCGGATCCGCACATGACCAGGCCGCGTCGTTGATCTGTCTCCAGAGCTCGCGCGCCCGAAGCACTTTGGAAGTCTTCCCGTCGGTCCGGCGCTTCAGCCGCCAATCCGCATCCGAATCAACCGCCTCCAGGAATTCCTGGCTTACCCGCACCGAATTGTTGCTGTTCTGACCACTTACCGTCGCATACGCTTCGCTATTCCAGTCGGTGTCATATTCTTCGAACTGAATCGCGGTATATCCCTGTTTCGAAAGCTGAAGCACCCGGTGAATATAGTTCTTGGGGACCCCTACTTCCTGGGCTGTCCAGATGGCAGACCGCAAAGCCCGATTCTTGCGCGGATTGGTGGCGTCTTGCGTGTCTTTGATCTCCGCGTCCGCATCGGGACCACAGGCGCGAAGAACCTTGTTCATATGCTTGTTGCAAAGGCGCGAACCCACTACGAGTGCCGCCACTTTCCGTTCTTCACGCGCCTTCCAATTAATGAATACCTCGATATCTGGATGGTCCACATCGAGGGTTACCATCTTGGCGGCTCTTCGGGTTGTTCCACCACTCTTAATAGCCCCTGCCGCGCGATCTCCAATCCGCAGGAACGACATCAAGCCAGAAGACTTTCCGCCACCAGAGAGAGGTTCGCCGGCCCCACGCAAAGCCGAAAAGTTCGTGCCCGTACCACTCCCATATTTGAAGATTCGGGCTTCACGAGTCCAGAGATCCATGATCCCGCCTTCGTTGACCAGATCATCCGATATGGACTGAATAAAACAGGCGTGGGGCTGAGGATGTTCATAGGCATTGGTACTACGCTTAATCTCGCCGGTTACCGGATCGGGGAAATAATGTCCTTGAGCCGGCCCGGTGATTCCATAGCACCAATGCAGGCCGGTGTTGAACCATTGCGGACTGTTGGGCGCTGCGTATTGGCTGGCCAACATGAACATCATTTCATCGTAGAAGGCCAGAGTATCGTCTTCTGTATCAAAGTAATTATGCTTGAATCCCCAGTAGGTCCAACATCCCACCATTCGATGAAAGACCGTGCGAGCGTCCGTTTCACCCGTGGTCCGTTCTTCTTCCGGCAAATCCGCCAGATCCGCATGGGGCTCACTCCGCCATAACCACTCCGGAACACCTTTTTCGGGGATCGGTTGGGTTTTGGCCGGAACACCAGCTTTCCGGAAATATTTCTGCGCAATCACATCAACGGCTACCTGAGACCATTTCTTGGGAACATTGATGTTCTCAGCCTCAAAAACGACGGAACCGTCGGGGTTTGTGATTCGACTACTTCTATTTTCGAACCGTACCTCATCGAGTGGATCGATCCCAACCTTCGTAAAGCGTCGTTTCACCTTCATGTTCTTTGCCCTCCGTATGCGTTCAGCACAATAGATCTTTGCTGGTTTTGTTTCCCTGACCTGAGCTTATCCACAGGAATATCTGCTTATGTCGCCGAACTCTCCACACGATCCCGAGCGAGCCGTGATGGACAAGTCGTTCAAACGAACATTTTCCTCCGAATTTCTCCACAAGATACCCTCTGATTTTCCACATAACATCTGTTAACAATATACAACATCTTGTGGTGTGGCGCCAAAATTGCGCAACATGTAGTGGGTGTCAACAAAAACTAATTTATCCCCAAAAGATCTAAGAAAAGCTCCGCACCGGACAAAAAACGATCATTAGCCACTAGGATCGAATCGGACGTTTTTCAGGTTCTTTAGCGAAAAACTACGACATCTTGGGGTGTGGCGTTCAGATACCCCAACATATGGGTTGCCACACGGTCCGATGCATAATTCTGAACCCGGGTTCGCGCATGATGGCCACAAGCCCGCAAGGCATCTCGATCGCCATCCAATCGCTCCAATGCCCGGCTCATCTGGTCGATATCTCCAGGGTCAACCAACATACCGACCCGGGAATCGACCAACTCCGCAACACCTCCGGTGGCACCCGCGACCACCGGTCGCCCGGCCGCCATCGCCTCAAGTAATACGGTAGGGAGTCCCTCTGTTCGCTGGGACGCGGCTACCCCGGGCAACACTAGAACGTGGGCTGAAGCAAGCTGCTCCGGAATTGCCTCCGGCGGAAGTCCGCCCAGAAGCCGAACATTATCAAGACCCGCTACCTGCCGTTGCAGCTTGGCTTTCTGGGTGCCATCGCCCACAACCACCAGTCTCCAGTTGCTATGTCTACGGGCCAGCTCAAATAACCCATGTACACCCTTGATCGCTTCAAGCCGCCCTATATAAAGAATCTGTAAGGGACCGTCTGGGATCGGGGCGACTTGAGACGGGTATTCGATACCGGGATGCAGAACCCTGATCTGCGTTGGATCAACACCCGCTCGACTGGCCAAGCGATCCGCAACATCGCGACTGGGAGCCAGCACCAGTCGTGATTGATGCACAAGCTTGCGGGCAAGAGCGTCTCCGCCAGGCCATCGTTCAAGAGCAAAGACGTCACTGGAATGGACCCAGGTTATTAGCTGGGGTGAAGACCCCGTCCGGGTTCGCAGATATTGGAGACATGCCAGACCGGCGGGTACTGCCCAATGGGCCATTAGCCAGTCCGAGGTCGGACCCACATGTGCCAGAGTGCGGGACATTCCACGAACACAACGCATGAAATCCCAAGTTGCGGACAGAGGGTTACGCGCAAAGGCCTCGGGAAAGCCCTGGCGTAAGAAACTGCCGGGATTGCGACGTCGGATAGGAACCTGGTGTATGGCGTCCGCCGGGTCGCCAAGTACCGGATCCGCGGGCCCTGGTCGGATAACGTCGACGTGAAAGCCCTGCCTCTTCAATGCACGGACATGGGTCTGTACAAAGCAACCGGCGTAGGGGGCGATCGTAGCCGGGTACGAGGATGTCACCAGGGTAAATCTCGATGCCACCGACCTCTCCACCTTCAATGGCGTATCGCTCGTACATCGGGTTCCGAGGACACCGCCACGGGTTCGGTCGGGGTATCCGCGTTTCCATCCCAGAACCGTTGATGAGTCTTCCTGAATCGCCACGCATTCCACAAGACCCGTGGGTAGGTCCGCAAGACATTACCCAGGTTCAAGCCACTCCGTTCGGTCCCGTAGACCGGGCGTACGCGCACCTGCTCCAGACGAGCATGGAGCGCACCCAGATGCGCCAATAATGCGTTCGGAAACCCATATCCGGGATGGACCGGGTGTTTCATCAAGCTCGGAATCAAGTCGGCCCGGATGGCGGTATAACCACATTGCGCATCACGGAGCCCACCATACCCAGATACCCCCCGCGTGACCCAGGTAAGCACCAGATTCCCTACCATTCGATCGACGGGCATCGTCGTCCAGACGGCCTCATGGGCAAATCTATCGCCTTTTACGTAATCGGCTCTACCTTCACAGATGGGTCCAAGGATCGCCCGCAAATCCCCTGGATCCATCTGGGCGTCACCAGCCATCACAGCCACAACATCACAGCCCTTTTCATGCAGGGCCTCATATCCGGCCAGAATCGCACCTCCGACACCCATCGGCTGCGAATGCAGCCGTAGATCTACGCGGGCATCTACGCGCATGAAACTACGAACTACCTCGGCCGTACCGTCCTGACTCCCATCGTCCACAACGAGGACCCTGTCCGCAAAGTCAGGTATATTATGTAGTGTGTCCCCAAGCAGGAATTCTTCGTCCCGGGCAGGAACAACCACACCGATTTCGTGGCCCAGAAACATGCAATCAACCCGTCGCCTGATACGTCGTAATGACCGGGGAGATTACCCCCCGAACCCAACTTTGAAAAGCATTCTGCGGAGCAACTGGAAAAGCTGGGGAAAACTATCCGCCCCTCTGTCCCATTACGGAGAAATCCAATCAATAGAAACACACCAGACACTGTTGGGCACAACACAGACTACTCCAAATCTACATGGCTGGTTTCGGCAAGAAAAGGACTCGCATCTTCCCGCTCCTTATGCTAGAAGCCCCGGCGGGGCGCTAGCTCATCCGGTAGAGCAACGGACTTTTAATCCGTTGGCGCGGGGTTCGAGTCCCCGGCGCCCCACCGCGCTCCAGATCTTTTCACGACCCCATCGTCTAGCCAGGTCAGGATGCCAGCCTTTCAAGCTGGTCACACGGGTTCAAATCCCGTTGGGGTCACCCGACACGCCCGAACCAATGCAAATTGGTTCGGGCGTTCGACGTTTTGAGGACTCGCCAAAAGGGGCCGTGGTCGAGTATCATTCTTCATCGAAACTGCCCGACTGCACCAGGAGGACGGAATGACGGAACAGTGGTTAGGAACGCGACTGATCGAGAAACGCTGTATTGCCTGCGAAGGAGACATAGATCCCCTGGCCCAGTCGGAGGCCGATCAGTATCTCGAACAAGTGGAAGGCTGGGAGTTTAACGATACAAAGACCGCCATCTCGCGAAACTTCGTATTTCAAGACTTCAAGGAGACCATGTCATTCGTAAACGCAGTGGCCTGGGTCGCCGAGAGTGAAAATCACCATCCGGACTTATCTGTCAGCTACCGCTGCTGTGATGTCCATTACCAGACGCATGCCATCGGCGGGTTGACGGAAAACGACTTCATCTGTGCTGCAAAGATAAACGCTCTTCTTAGCTAGGTTGTTTCTCGTTCCTGAATCCGCTCGAAGAGGTCAAGTGCGGTGTCGAGTTTCTTTACATCATACCGTGAAGAGTGCTGGGGCATATAACCAGAGGCTCGCATCGTCATAGTACAGCGAAGGCCGTCGGGACGGCCTGGGCCATAATAGGACACAGCTACAGGGCCCTTACGCACCAGCTCACGCGCCTGGTCGGCGACCTGAGGACGAGCTAGCAGCGCTTCAAGCTCCGTCACACCCAGCCCGTTGCTTTGCACCAGAAAGTTCTTAGCGTAGTCCGGATTTTGAAACGTGAAGTCCGAACCGAAACCTTGAAGTTTCTTCCCGATACCGGGTTTCACCAGCGTGAAGGAAGACCCTTCCCCAGGAGACTCATCAACGCCCTCTGAATCTGGATCAAACCAGGCGATGACTACGCCACAAGCGATGGCGTTTGTGGCCAACAAATAGAGAAAAACAACTCCGACCTTTCCATCATCCCCCGTCCGAGTTGCGATGCCAGACTTGGCCATATTTAGGGTCATCGACCCCCGGGCATCAGGATTCAACATCGAGAGCGCGCCGGGAAAGCTCTTGAGCTCCTCAAGGACCTGATTGTCGTTCGCCGCCATGCGAAGTTCAAAGCCACGCTTCGACCAATACGCCCGCCACAATTTATTTGGCCCAAAAACAAAACGCGCGACCACCATGTAGGCCGGCAACCCAACCATCAAATACAAACGCCCCGCGTTCTGACTCCACTCAGGGAGCGTGTCGAACACATCGTTCAAACCCAATATAAGGGGAAGCAGGAAGAGCAATACGAAGATGAGGATGGCGGAGAGCAGAGGTGGCAGCCCCCATCCTCCCCGGACCACAACCCATGTTGCCGCGATCACCATCCCCAGGAGCAATAGCACCTGCGAATAATCAACACCTAAGCTCTGCACAATTGCCGCAGCCATGAACACCTCCTAGGGTTCGGACATCCTATCCTCTATACAAGGTTCTCGCCAACCAATCGCGCCCCGTCCGAACCTGGTGTATCGTCCAGAGTTTCTATTGCGACGCTGCTGTGATGTCCATTACCAGACGCATGCCATCGGCGGGTTGACGGAAAACGACTTCATCTGTGCTGCAAAGATAAACGCTCTTCTTAGCTAGGTTGTTTCTCGTTCCTGAATCCGGTACGAAGTCCCGATGTGCTGGAACACCGTCTATCGTAGGACAACCCGGGTAGTTCAGATTCTATGTCTGGCCTTCATTTCGTCGATCTACGCCTGCACTTCATCCGGCCCCACTACAACGGATACCGATACGCAGAGCGATATCCAGCCCGACAGCGGTGCTGACACCAGTATCGATATTACCCTTCCGCCCGTCGAAAACCTGTCGCTTGAACGCCTGTTTCCTACCAGCGCACACCCCGGGAACACCTATCCAGGCTGTATGTTCGCATCGCCAATCCTCTATGACGACGGAGACGGCCCACTCCTCCTGATCTTCGAAGGCGGAGGAACGATCGCTGGAATTCATCCAGAGACTGGGGAGGAGATCTGGTCGTTCCTCCTTCCGGCTCCCGCCGGCGAAGATCCGTTCGGAGTCTCCACGCCACTTGTCCTGGATGACCTGATGTTTCTTGCATACCATACGACACCGACACCGGACGGAGAGGAATCGGGGGCCCATAGCCATACCGTGATGGATACCCGTCTTCGTCACCGCGTCGCTGTAATCGATCTGGTCGCACGAGACCTCCACCCCGATTTCCCCCTCATTGAACTGGCAGCCTCTGTTCCGAACGCAGATGGGACCGGCATGGTCGTATTTCAGCCTGGTTATGCCCTGGGACGTTCCGCCATCGTGCATGGCAAAGAAGCAGATGACGAGCTGGGTCGAGCGTATATCACCTTTGGTAATGGTCGAGACATCCAGCCCTGGCACGGTTGGGCGTTCGAAATCGATCTCGATATCTGGCGTGTTGAAGGAAGCGAGGCCGCCGTCTCGGCTACCTTTTGCACAACGCCCGAGTCCGACTGTGGCCAATCAAATATCTCTGGTTCAACAAGCCGTTTATGTGGTGGTGGACTCTGGGCTCCCTCTGG
>CAUZEG010000168.1:0-9448 GCA_963578775.1 Myxococcales bacterium | reverse complement strand
TATATAGGGGATTCGTCTTATTTGAGGGAGATATCTGTTGCTTGGACGTGTAGGCCACCATCTGGGGGGAGGCTTTCTGGTTCTGTGCCTTGTTTTGACGGGAACCAACTGCAAAAAAGCGGGTGAATCCAAGAAGTTTATGGCTTTTAAGGCCGATCTCGTAGCCAGTCTGGAGGCGAATAATACGAAGCTCTGCAAGCGTCCGATCCTGCGAGGTGAGGTACGGCCTGGAGATGGCGGTGATTTACTTTTTGCGCTCTTTATGGAGCCCAAGGCCAACCAGGAATGCTTGAGTGCATTGCGTTCCATTCAGCCCACCGATCTGCGGCTCGGGATCGGAATCGATCCGGTCGCGCGGGCTTTGGACGATTCCATCGCGGATATGCCGGACGTCCGTACAACGGAACGTTTGTGCTTGCCTCTTGTGGATGAAGTCCAAACTTTATTGCGGCATGAATCGAATTGTTCGCCTTTTCTATTCGGTCGCCACGGCATGCCGGATGCGAAATGGGGCTATCGGGTCGCCCTGTTTTACCGGGCGATGAGTCTGAAAGCTCGGCGTCTGGCCACCGAAGGTCGCATGACCGAAGCGTTTCAGGTGGTTCTGGATGGTGCCCGTTTTTATCAGGACGCCGCTCGTGGAGATGTAGATTGGGAGACGGCGAGTACATCTATAGGTCATTGGGCGACGGTGTTGTCGGTGGTGGCTGAAATGCTGCTGAATACGGAGGATAATACGCCGGAGATCGCCATGCTATTGGCAGAGATCGAAGTACTTCTGGCCTCGGAACCGCATCCGTCGAGCCATGTTCAAGGCGAAGATTTTTCGATAACCATCAAGGCGGTGATGCCGGCCGTGATGGGCCGTGGCTGGGAACCGCTGGGCGGATGGGGTTTCGGACAGGCGCTAACGGTATACAATCTGGCTACAAAGAGCGCTCTGGTGAAGACCTGGTATCAGACTCAAAATTCGGCCGACCGCTTGATGACGGCCTGTCCGCGGGGGATATTCTGGTTTCGCTGTATTCGAGATCTCTACAAGGTTCACGAGTCGCTCAAAGACAACTATCTCCGGGGTGAGACCGAGTTCGTGGCCGGCGATAAGTCCAGTAGTTCGCTTGAAGCGACATTGGCCAGGCTCCGACTGGGCGTTCCACAACACCGATTTCTTCAACGCCGCGCGCTGGGACCTTTGACACTCGTTGCCATGCGGGTCCATCTTCTCTTCCGGCAGTTGCAGGACGGTGGCGGACCGTGTCCGAGTCTGGTCGCGTTCACGGAAGAGCCGTTACGAAGTGCCATGTATGCCGAGTTTTTCGGTGGGCGGCTGCGTGTTTCGAAGCGCCCGTCCGGTGGATATGTCCTGCTACCTCCTGCGAACTTCAGTCTGACCTCAAAGCCGCTGGACGATCCCTTGTGGACTGTGATCTGTCGCTGATTCACAGCCAGTTGTTTCCATCATTCGAGCGAGTGGCACTCATCCGGGTAGATCACCGTGATGGGAATCATGGGGAAAACGCATGGCGTCAGCAGGGCGCCCAGGTCCGCTATAAATGCAAAGATTAGATAGCCGATCATCCCTTCTGATCTGGGCTCCGGTTGGGTGGGATGCTCTGGTTTTCCCCGAAGGGATTGGTTTCGAGGATCCAATTTCTCAGCCGCTTCATGCCTTCCTCTATGGAGATTTCGGACCGAAATCCAAAATCCTTTTCCGCGGCGCTCACATCGTACCAATGGGGCGTGGAGAGTTGCTTTGCGAGAAAACGGGTCATGGGGGGTTCGCGTTCAATTCCCAGGGTGGAGTAGAGGGTCTCCAAAACGGTGCCCGCGGCGTAGGCGAGCCTGGGTGAAATCCTCTTCGTCACCGGCGGTAGCCCCGCTGCATGGAGAATTTTGTTGATGAGCTCGGAGATGGGGATGGGTTCGTTTTGTGAGAGAAAATAGGCGCGTCCCGCGAGGCTGGAACCGGGCTCCAGGCAGTCCATGGCCAACATATGAGCCCGGGCTGCATTTTCCACATAGATGCTGTCGACGGAATATTGTTCTTCTCCCAGGAATCGAAGCTTGCCCTTTTTCGCCTTGTCCACGAGACGGGGAAGGAAATGATGATCCCGGGGACCCCAGATGAGATGGGGCCTCAGCGCTACGGTCGCCAGATTTTCATCATTATTCTTGAGCACGGCCTCCTCGGCAATGGCTTTGGTCTTCGGGTAATGCGCCAGGAAGTGTGTGGCGTAGGGAAGCGATTCGTTTTTCCCCTCCGAACCCCTTCCGTCGAATACAACACTGGGGGTGCTTGTATAGACGAGCTTGGAGATTTCGTTTTCGCGGCACGCATGCACCACGTTCAAGGTTCCGTCTACGTTGGCCCGATGATAATCGCCGTAGGGGCCCCAGATGCCCGCCTTTGCCGCCACATGAAAGACCGCGTCGCAATTTTTTGAGGATTCGATGAGCCTGTCCAGATCGCCTAAATCCCCTCGTTTGTGGTGAATATCCAATTCTTGAAGTTCGGGATAATCGCCTCGTGAATAGGTGACGATTTCGTGGCCTGCCTCGCGCAGAGCCCGAACGATCGCCAGGCCCAGAAAACCAGCCCCTCCTGTTACAAAATACCTCACCGAAGCTGCTTTTGCGCCCACAGCGCCAACTTTTCCCGGTAGATCTTTGCGTTGTGCCGGATATCCACGGGGAAAGAAGGGTGAAATAGGATTTGTTCGATGGCCCGGGTCTCTTCGTTTTGTTGCCCAAGCTCCAGAAGTTCCGTTTTGATGCGGGCCTTGTCCGGCGCCCCTTCTTTTTCCAGTTCTACAACCAGCACGGGCTCCTTCGCGGCTTGCGCTTCGATACCCACAAGCGCCGTGCGATAAACCTCGGGATGACTGTTGAAGACGGCTTCGCATTGTACGGAAAATAGAAGGGCATCGGCGGTTTGCACCCGATGGGCTTTACGACCGCAAAACCAGAGCTGACCCTCGTCATCGAAATAGCCCAGGTCGCCCATACGATGGTGGAAGCCGTTGGATTCCCCGTCCGCGATTTTGGCCAGGGCCGTGGAGCGCTCGCGGTTGAAATAGCTGCGGGTTACGTTGGGCCCCTGCACCACGATTTCACCAATTTCCCCCGGGGGAACCCGAAGCTCTTCATCCCAGGTTTCGATGGGCTCATCGCTGATTTTGATGATGGATACCTTCATCTTCTTTACGGGTTGCCCCACGCAGATGCCCGCACCCCGGATGGAGCGGCTCTGGGTTTGCTCGAGCAGGATTTGGTGACTGCCGATGGAAGATACGGGCAGGGACTCCGTAGCACCGTAGGGCGTGAAGATTTGCGCTTCCCCGGAAAGGGCGGTGGAAAAGCGCCGCAAAGCTTTGGCGGGGACGGGAGCACCGGCCGAAATCACTCGTTTGAGCGAGGGAAGCTTCACGCCATGGGCCTCGACATATCGGCCCACTCGGTCCACGAGCGCGGGCGACCCGAACATATTGGTGACCTGGAAATGCTCGATCGCCTCAATGATTTTTCTCGGGTCAACCTCTGCCGGCCTGGTAGGGTTCATGTCGGGAACGATGGTGGTCATCCCCAGGGCCGGGTCAAAAAGGGCGAAGGGCGGGAAGGTCGGAAGATCGACCTCCCCGGGTTCAATTCCGTAGGTATCCCGGATCATTTCCAGCTGCGCGTTGAAGATTCCGTGGTTGTAGATTACTCCCTTGGGAACCCCGGTGGATCCGCTTGTAAAGACTACGGCGGCGGTTTCCTCCGCCGAGACAATGCGCGTGGTATAGGCTTCGGCGGATTGCCCGGCTTTTTTGATGGCTTCGAGGGTGGGACCTCCCCAGAAAAGCCGCGGGCCCACCGTGATCACAGTTTCGATGGTGCCTCGTCCCCACCCCAGGATTTTTTGGGCCAGCACGGCTTTGGTGATTCCGATAAAGGCCTTGGGCTTTGCCTCGCGGATACAGGCCTTAAGGTATTTCAACCCGATGCCCGGATCGATTAGTACGGGGACGATCCCGGCTTTTAATAGGCCGAAAGTAAGGGCGAAGAAGTCCAGGCTCGGTTTGACCATGAGAATGGTCCGGTCCCCTTTTTGAAGGCCGGCTTCTTCGAGGCCGCGCGCCAAGATTGAGCTCTCTGATGCCAACTGTGCGAAGGTCAGTTGGCGATAATGCATTTGCCCGGATTTATCTCGCGATTCGGGGATAACGATGGATGGATTCTCCGGCTGAGACTTGGCCAGATCATCGATATAGTTCGCGATATTGATATGTTTGGGTTGGGTCATGGATCGCTAGGGATGGGCTTCAATAAAGCCCTGCACCAGCCCGCGGATCTTGTCTTGGGCATCTTCGAGAATATAGTGCCCGCAATCGGGGAAACGATGGACTTCCGCGTGGGGCCAATAGCGGATCCAGGTTTCCAGGAAATGGTGGTCGAATACGAAATCTTTCATTCCCCAACAGATCAGAACCGGAAGGTTCTTGAACTGGTCCAGGGAGTCTTGTACTTCGCTGATCAAGTCGTAGCCGCGATCACCGGGACGCAAGGGAATATCTTGAACGAATCTCAAGGTGGCGATTCGGTTATTCCAGGAGTCGTAGGGCGCACAATAGGCTTTTCTCAGGCTTTTGGACATGGGTGTTTTTTTGCACGCCATGTGACTGGCTAAATAACTGAAGGCGTTGAAACGACGAACGAAGAAAGCCCCGATTTTTGTATTCCGGCAAAGCCAGAGGGCCCACGGAAAGGATTTGGTTTCGGGGAGGTGAAAGGCCGCGGTATTGAGGATAACAATCCTCTTGATCGCTTTGGGATGGCGCGTGGCATAGGCCATTCCGATCATGCCGCCCCAATCATGAACGATGAGCGTAATGCCCTGTTCAACACCAAGATTTTGGAGAAAGCTTTCGAGATCGTCCACGCGCTGACTCAAGGTGTAGTCGTAGCTTGAGTCGTCGGGTTTATCGGAGAGCCCACAGCCGATGTGGTCCGGCACAAGGCAACGGTGGGAACCCCTTAGAGCATGGACGAGTTCGCGGTAGTAAATCGACCAGCTCGGGTTCCCGTGGAGCATGAGCACGGGCTCGCCCTCGCCCTCATCAAGGTAATGATACCGGTGATTTCCGAGTTGAAAATAGTGCCCGGTAAAAGGGTAGTCACCCTGGGATAGGTCCGTTATATCGTCACCATCCGGCATGGACTCGGGTGGGTTGGATACCGGGCTTTCTACCACAGGAGCTCCATATAGCAGCAGTTGATCCCGCTGCCCATTCCCATGACGACCACACGGTCACCTTTGGAGATGCGTCCGGCTTCCAGGGATTTCCCAAGGCAAATTGGGATGGCCGCGGGGCCCATATTGCCGAAGGTGGGAAAGATGAGGTGAAGTTTCTCGGGATCCAGTTGAAGCGCTTGGATGAGCATCTCGGTATTCCTGGCGCTAACCTGATGGATGATGACTTCATCCACGTGCCGTTCCTTCCACTTCAAGTCATTCATCACTTTATTTGTCATCATGATCGCGGTCTGAATCCCAGCGATGAGCAACCCTTTGGCGTCGGTGATCATGCCCTCGCGCTGCCCGCGGCAGAGGTGGCTATGTTCCGTTGCGGCCATATAATGGATTTCGGTGAATTTATGACCTTCGGGGGCCAGATCACTACGCGCCAAAATCATGGCGGCTGAGCCGGAACCCAGGGTCAGCGTGGCGAAGTTGTCACGAAAAGTATCTTTCGTGGCCTCGGGGGCGGACAGGCGTTTGAGCGTATGGTCCATGACTTCACGGCTATTTTCCCCATCGACAATGAGGCCGTAGTCGATTTGGCCCCTTTCGATCATATTGGCGACTATGGTCATGCCGTCTAAGAAACCAAGGCATGCGTCCCCGATATCGAAATTGAAACAATCAGGGCTTAAACCCATTTTCCCGTGCACGATGGACGCCACGGAGGGCTCAATATAGTCCTTGCAAACGGATGTATTTACCAGGACACCGATTTTGTCCCTGGAGATTCCGGCAAGTTCCACAGCCTTTTCTCCGGCCTGGGCCGCCACATCACTGGGTTGTTCATCCACACCAAAAAAACGCCGCGACTCAATTCCGGTAAGTTCCTGGATGATATGAGGACGGAGCCCCAACCTCTCGAAAACCGGCGCGAGTATGTCTTCCAGGGAAGCGGAGGTGATCACATGGGGTGCGTCCACATAGGCAAGACTTTTAATGGAAACATTTTCAAACTTCATAACCGCTCCTGAGAATTATCAGCCAGCTACCCCCGTAGCATGCAGACCGTATTTACTCTGGAAGCAGCCCCTGCGCAACCTCAAGGCACTCCTTAGGGCAATCGGCCATTGGAGAGGGGATGTCGGGTCGCCCTGTTTTACCGGGCGACAAGTCCAGTAGTTCGCTTGAAGCGAATTTGGCCAAGCTCCGACTGGGCGTTCCCTTGTGGACTTTGATCTGTCGCTGATTCACAGCCAGCTGTTTCCATCAGTCGAGCGAGTGGCACTCATCCGGGAAGATAGTGGGTGGCATCTGGCTGGCATCACATTGCAGGGAACCGCACCAGTCGGTGGAAATGCCTTCGACGCCCCCAAATGCATCCTGGCTCCAGTCTGTCAGATGGATCACCTCGCAGTCCGATTCCGGATGGGGCCGAATAAAATAGTCGTCAGCGATGGGATTACCCTCGACCGTATTGGTTATGAAGCGGAAATGTGCATAGGAACAGGAAGACCAGGCTTCACATAGACATTGCAGTGATTGCAGTGCCGCCGAGTTATCTGCTGGCGGCAGGTAGACACAGCCACATTCCGTGGCGTCGTCCGGGAGGCTGAAAGCGTATTCGGCCGCTGCGATATTGAGAGCCGTAGGATCATAGATTCCATTCGGGTCACAGCTGGGCAGATTTGCACTCACGACATCCCCCTGGGACCCGGTGTCGGTCTGGCTGGATGTGTCTCCATCCGCGGCATTACCACCGGAACAGGCTAAGCCCAACAGGGCAAAGACGACTAGGAATCGGTTCATCGTGCACCTCCTGATCGGATTGTACCGTTCTCGTGGTCTTCCGGCTACAGGTTACCTGTGGCCTCCAGCATCAGATCAAGCGCCCAGTCCAGATCGTCGGTGGAGATGCAGAAGGGTGGCATGAGATACACCGTATTTCCAAGCGGCCGAATATACAGGCCCTGCTTGAACACCTGGTCTCGAATTTTACGGCCCGTTGGATTACCATTCTGGCCCCTCTCATTCAACCGGACTGTGGTTGTCTTCTGGCCAATGAATCGCTAGGCTTGGGACCCTTGATTTCCTGGGAAAGGTGGGTTGTTCATGGTCCGATTTGGATTGATATCTCTTATATGCATGATTGCGATTGGTTGCTCGTCGGATGGCGGTGTGACCGACTCCAGTGGCAGCGATTTGCTCGCTGCAGATGAAGGTACAGATACGGGAGGTAATGAAGATTCAACACCCTCCGATTCTGGAGTGGTCGGCCCCGGTCCGATCACCATCGAAATCACGGCGGTTTCGGCGGACCATCCGGCCTTCGCGCAGCTTTTTTCCAAGTACGTCAATGTCTTTGGCGTGCATATCTACGCGACGGCCAATACTCCAGATGACAAGGTGCTCCATGCTGCCAAGGTGATGGCAGAGTACCTGGACAATAACGAGGACGGGATCGCCGACAATCCGGACGTTGTTCAGCAACTCGCCGATCAGGACGCCGCTTTGATGATGGCCAATACCGAATCCGAGTTTGAGCAGGTGGTTGGGCAGGGATTTACCGGGGAGCCACCGGCAGCGGGCCAGCTTTTGTTTGGTGATGAGACTCACCCCAATGGCAGCAGCTCCTCAGCCGGATTCGATGCTACCCTGGAAGAAGTCCTGCATCTCATAACCGCCCACGGCTATGCTCGTGCCTACCCCGACGTTTTTGGAGAGATCTCTGGTTCCACCATCGCCAATCTCATGGATGTTGCTCGTGGCGGACATTACGAGGAATCAACCCTCGATGATTGCGAGAGTTCCGGGCCCAACGCGAATTTCGCCACTGGACAATGTGCATTGCCACCGAATGGCGAGTACCCGTCCGAGGCCTGGTATAGCTACGATGACCCGACCTGTTCCTACGGGTGTATGATCACCGAGTATTTCTACTGGGCGTTGACGTCGATACTGGGCGCACAGGATTACCCGGGTCGGCCGCAGGACATCGGTCACGAATGGAAGCTGTATTCGAACGAGCTTATGCTGACCGGCGATCCGGAGTTTACCAGCCTGCTTACCGATCCCCAGTATAAGCTTGCGACCCAATTGCCGGATGGGTCCTACGGCCAGCCCTGAATCGGTTCAGGCCTTGGTTTCGGCCTCTTGGCTCTTATTGAAGCGCCGGATCCGGTCGCGCACCATAAGCTCAACGAGTCGTTCGAAATCTTCGAACAGACGGTCGAGATTGCAGCCTTCGGGATCCATCTTTTTTCGTCGTAGGGCCTCGACCATAAGGGCGATTAGGGTATGGCCCAGAAGGTCCATATCGGGAAGATCGAATCCAAGAGTTGCTCGATACCCATCCGCGATGGCCTGAGTGGTGGCATCGGTCAGCCGCAGGCAGGCGGTCTGGAAGTGGGGGTCGATCTCCGCGCTTTCGATACTGGCAATGATCAGCACCCGGAAACGTTCCGTCTGGTTTTCTACGATATCGCGCATACCGGCGATCATCTGGTCACGCCGTTCGAGAGGCGTGCCTTTTAGAAATACGTTGGACCGGACCTGTGCGATAAAGTCGTGGGTCAGTTCATCGATGACCGCATGCATCAGACCGTCGCGGTTGCCGAAATGCCAATAAATGGCGGTCTTCGCTACGCCGACCCGCTCACAAACCATATTGATGCTGGTATTGGAGAACCCGTGTTCGCATACCAGATCAGCGGTGGCTTGTAGGATGTCATCCCGCTTGTTTTTGCGGGTTTTTCGCATATGGATTCCAGGTGAGAGGTCAAGGGCATCCTGGTGCTCCCGTAGAACCTCCGAAAGGATCTGTGCAGGGGGCGCAGGTATGATGCTCCTGACATACACTCTTATCGAAGGTAAACTTCAACGGCAATTTAAGACATCCCGGTAGGCAGACTCCGTCGTAGGGGCCGAGCAGAAAACTGTTTCCAGCGCAGGCGATGCCAGCATAGGACGGGTCTTGCATGGCATCGGGAACACAGAGCATGTCTTTCAGCTCACCGCCGCAATCCTTCAGGTTTTCATGTTTATCGGAGGGCACCAGCTCCTTCTCAATGCAATGACCCAGGCCCGAGCAACAGGTCGGTAGGGTCGGCCCTGTGCAATGCCCCAGGGACGGACCGGTGTCGCAGCCCTGGCTGCAGGCACCGGTATCTTCTCCTGTAAATGGGTCGCAACAGGGGGAACATCGCTCGTTGGCCGCACATGTAGATA
>CAUZEG010000167.1:0-9611 GCA_963578775.1 Myxococcales bacterium | reverse complement strand
GGCATCGGGAGCACCACCTGCATCGGGAGCACCACCTGCATCGGGAGCACCACCGGCATCGGGAGCACCACCTGCATCGGGAGCACCACCGGCATCGGGAGCACCACCGGCATCGGGAGCACCACCTGCATCGGGAGCACCACCGGCATCGGGAGCACCACCGGCATCGGGAGCACCACCGGCATCTGGACTACCACCTGTATCGGGAGTGCCACCTGTATCGGGAGTGCCACCCGCATCGGGAGCACCAAGATTGAGGCAGGTACAGCCGGGATCGCAGAATTCCTCTGTCGGGCAATCGCTATTCGATTCGCATTCCTCAGTGCCTTCGACAACCCCATTACCACAGACGGATCCACCGTTATCCGGTGTTCCAGGTGCATCCACTGAAACCGTATCCGGAGTACCGCCTGCATCGGGGGTGCCACCTGTATCGGGGGTGCCACCTGTATCGGGGGTGCCACCTGCATCGGGGGTGCCACCTGCATCGGGGGTGCCACCTGCATCGGGGGTACCGCCGGTATCCGTGCTAACCGGGGGATCCACGCATACACAGTTCTCGCAGACTTTGTCGCCCGCACATTGGGAATCCTGCTCGCATTCCTCATGACACGCGGCTGGCCCAGCTGGCCAGTTTTGCACTGTGCCATCACCACACTTTGCAACCCGACATTTACATAGCCCGCCGGCCGCCGTGCAGTTATTTCCCCCGCACCTTGTATAACCCGGAGGAGGAGTATAGGTGGTAAGGCAAACGTCATCGCACTTGGTGATATTACAGGTACAGGTACAGCTGTGATCGTTTACAGGCTCACAAGCACCGTCCTCCCAGGTCCTGCAAATCCCAGCACCGGGTTCACAGTCTTCTGGTGCCGAAGAACAGGCATTGATATATCGGTTATAGATACAAGCACACAGGTCAAACAGACTAATTCCGGCTACAATCGCGCAGGCAGCACAGACCGGGATTGCGAGGATCGCTGCAATACCCGTTGCCCCCGCCGCAACGGCCGCGGGCGGGCATGCCACACAAAGTGCAAGGGCCACGGGTGCAGCAACTGCTGCAAATATGACACCACATAAATCCGATTTGTGTATAGCACCCGACTCTTCACCAAACTCCCCATCCGAAGACTCTTCGTTCCCAGCCCCCAGATCCCGGGCCACAACGCTCCCCGCGACCGCAGACACCAGGTTGGTATCAGACGCCACAAGGAAAAGGTTCAGCAGAGCAGAACTTCCATTCAAATCCGCAAGACCTACCTCGTCGATCCAGCCGGCCACATCCGGTGGCAGATCGGCTTCCTCGGTCGTCATCGATACGTTGTCATAGACCGTATAGAGCAAGAAACAACCGTCGGGGTTGCATTCTCCGACGGTAGAAGTGCTTCCTTCGGGCGCTTCTTCGTCGTTCACGGGGACCCCCAGGACCAGACTGAACGTCTCGGCTTCGCTATCGGACTCCGCCCAGCTATATAGGGACTGTCCTGCCGCCTGGTAGACTGTTTCCCTGGTCGTTACGGTTCCGTCGCTCCCAGTCGTTATAACCGCAAAGGCCTGCTCTTCGCCCATAGCCAGACTGAGTTCGACCCCCCGACTATCTAACACGCCATCCACTGTTTTGGGGGACATGGTCAATATCCCTACAACACCTCCGTCGGGATCATGAAGCTGCACGGTACTAACCAGCTGGGCTCCAAAATCATCGAAGGTATAACTTGCGATACCACGGCTCTGCACAGCCTCATTGGCATCGGCCGTGACCGAAAACTCGGGAGTCCCAAGGCTCACATCGGTCGCCACATCGGCGCCAATATCCGGAAGCGTACCCTGATCCTCCTGATCCTCCGCCCCACTACATCCCAGGACCAACATCATCAAAAACGCCAACCCAATCATCATAAGTTTCCGCATATTCAAACTCCGTTTTCGTTCACAAAATCAGCCAAAGGACTGTGCAGCGGCCTTCTACGTAGAGAAAGAGACGGAATAGAGTCCGGACCCGAGGGCTAGCCTCCGATCCGGACCCCATACTCTATTAAGGAGTCGGTGGCGGTGGAGCCGCACCATCCGGTGTCCCACCGGAATCCGGCGTAGCGCCGCTATCGGGACTTCCACCTGCATCCAGTGTAAACGCATCGGGACTACCACCTGCATCGGGACTACCACCTGCATCGGGACTACCACCTGCATCCAGTGTAGACGCATCAGGAGTACCACCTGCATCAGGAGTACCACCCGCATCAGGAGTACCACCCGCATCAGGAGTGCCGCCCGCATCAGGAGTGCCGCCTGCATCCGGTGTTCCAGGCGCATCTACTTCAACCGTATCCGGCGTACCACCTGCATCGGGAGTGCCACCTGCATCGGGACTGCCACCTGCATCCGGTGTTCCAGGCGCATCTACTTCAACCGTATCAGGAGTACCACCTGCATCGGGGGTGCCACCGGTGTCGGGGGTACCGCCGGTATCGGGAGTACCGCCGGTATCCGTGCTAACCGGGGGATCCACACATACACAGTTCTCGCAGACTTTGTCGCCCGCGCAATCGGAATCCTGCTCGCATTCCTCACGACAAGCCTCCGGCCCCGCCTGGAAATTGGCAAGCTTGCCATCACCACATCTTGCCGACTCGCACAGGCAAACCCCGCCTATGCCACCTGGCGCGGTGCAGTCGTTTCCCCCACAACGCACACGGCCCGCGGGAGGAGGCTTATTGAAGCAGAGGGTTCCACATTTGGTGGGATTACAGGTACAGGTACAGCTGTGATCGAATACAGGCTCACAGGCTCCATCTTGCCAGGTTTTGCAGATTCCAGCACCGGGATTACAGTCCTCCGGCGACGCCGAACAGGCCTTGAAATATGAAGAATACATGCAAGAACACAGGTCAAACAGACTAATACCCGCTACTATCGCACAAGCAACGCAGGCCGGGATCGCAACGAGTGTCGACAACCCAACGGTTGCTGGCTCTGCCGCAACGGCTATTCCACAGGCGGTACAAAGTCCAATGGCCACAGGTGCCGCAACGGATGCAAATATGACACCACATAACGGCGATTTATGAATAGCACCCGACTCTTCACCAAACTCCCCATCCGAAGAGTCTTCGTTCTCAGCCCCCAGATCCCGGGCCGCGACGCTCCCTGCGACCGCTGCCACCAGATTGGTGTCAGACGCAACCAGAATCAGGTTCACCAGGGTCGAACTCTCACTCAGGTCGTTTACACCCACCTCGTCGATCCAGCCGGCAACATCTGGCGGCAGATCGGGTTCCTCGGTCGCCATCGATACGTTGTCATAGACCGTATAGAGCAAGAAACAACCGTCGAGACTGCATTCTCCAACCGAAAGGGTATTTTCTGCAAAAGCATCGTCTTCATTCACAGGGACCCCCAGGACCAGACTGAACGTCTCGGCTTCGCTATCGGACTCCGCCCAGCTATATAGGGACTGTCCTGCCGCCTGGTAGACTGTTTCTCTGGTCGTCACGGTTCCGTCGCTCCCGGTCGTTGTAACCGCAAAGGCCTGTTCTTCGCCCATAGCCAGGCTGAGTTCAGTCGTCCGACTATCTAACACGCCATCTACTGTTTTGGGGGACATGGTCAATATGCCAACAACACCTCCGTCGGGATCATGTAGCTGTACGGTACTGACCAACTGGGCTCCAAAATCATCGAAGGTATAACTTGCGATGCCTCGGCTTTGCACAGCCTCATTGGCATCGGCCGAGACAGTAAGCACCGGTGGTCCAAGACTCACATCGGTTGCCACATCGGCGCCAATATCCGGAAGTGTACCCTGATCCTCCTGATCATCCGCCCCGCTACATCCCAGGACCAACATCATCAAAAACGCCAACCCAATCATCATAATTCTTCGCATATTCAAACTCCGTTTTCGTTCACAAAATCAGCCAAAGGACTGTACAAAGGCCGACCAGTTTAAAGGAACGTATCCCCGATTGTAATTTCGGCTCCTCTCCAAGCCCATTCACCCGCAATGCGCGGACCGAGAAACCCGGCAACGGCTGCCCAGTCTACCAAAGCTTCTGGTCGGGGTGAATTTTGCGACATCACGTAAATTTGGAGCCCGACCCCGATTCAATCCTCCAGCGGCACCAGACCCGGACATTCCCGGAACGCGTCGTCGGGGTTATCTTTGAACTGGGACCAGAAGGGGTAGGTGCGGCATTGCTCCGGCCGTACCGCGTATACGGAACAACGCTGCGCATCCAGATCAAAAAATACGCAGGCATGATCCGACGGCCCAAGCCTGATTTCCCGCAACGAGATGCGTTGGCCTACCTGGCGAATATAACGCCCCGTAAAATCGTTGATCTCCAACTCCAGAAACGCCGCCATAGCCTCCACATTGGCGTCGTCCAGCCAGACGTAGCCCCCCTGGCCGCGGCAACAATGACCGCCACAGCTGGAGCACGCCTGGGGCTGAAACCCAAAGGCGAAACCGTCCTGGATCACAGGAAATTCCATACCGATAAACCTACCATCAAACGGTCATCCCTTGAAAGCGCGCCGGTACCGACAGGGCATAGATTGACAGATCTCAACGGCGGGTAGAAACTTCCAGATCCAATAGGGAGGACAGTATGTATGTTGTGAACACCGAGATGATCCCAGGAATGCGGATCGTCGCCGTGAAAGGCCTGGTTCAGGGAAACACAGTACGGGCAAAAAATGTCGGTCGGGATATCGCGGCTGGATTCAAGAACCTCGTCGGTGGCGAACTCAAAGGCTATACCGAGCTGCTGACGGAAGCCCGCCGCCAGGCGGTCGAACGGATGCTGTCTCAGGCCGAGGAACTGGGAGCCAATGCCGTGGTCAATGTGCGCTTTTCGACAAGTGCCGTAACCCAGGGCGCTGCCGAGCTATATGCCTACGGTACGGCCGTGGTAGCCGAGTCCGAGGCCTGAGATGTTTACGGGATTTTTCATCACCTTATTCTGCATTGTTGTGCTGGGATGGTTTTTCGGTGGATCCGCCGAGAAAAAACATATGCGCAGACTCGCAAAGGCTTTTGCGGAGTCCGGAGGGTTATTGACGGAAATCCGCTCCTTTCCGGGCGGGGCCGTGCCTGCAAACGGAGCCGAAATGGTGGTATCCGAAGTGGTCATTGCGAACGACTATCTGAAGTCCTTCCTGGCCGGTCTGCGGAATATCATCGGGGGCGAGGTCCGCAGTTATCGAAATCTGATGATGCGCGCACGCCAGGAAGCCATCTTGCGGCTTTTGAACCAGGCCCGTGAAAAGGACCTCGATAGCGTCTGCAATATTCGTCTGGAGTTCTGTAAGATCGGACTCGGATTCTGCGTGCTGGCGTCGGGTACCGCCTACAAAAGGCAGGAAAGCATTACGTCATGAGCCCTCCTCCCAGGCGCAAGGGCCCGTCCAAAGATCCATCCGTCGAACACGAACCCCATCTACGCGGTGATGGCTTTCAGGCCGATCCCAGCGAAGCGAAGGTGGAAAAGAAAATCCGTCCGGAGAAACCGGATGATCAGATCGACCATAATGTCTGGGAGGAACCAACCCTTTTCCCGGCTGAACATGTAGAACTACCCGCCAGCGCCATAACCTACGAGCGCTGGCTGACGGAACACCTGGATCGGACCAGCCCTGCCCAGCGTCAATGGAATACCCTGCTTATCGCCCTGGCCGCCGGCCCCTTCGCAATTCTTGGTGCCATGCTCAACGGCGTCGAGTTGGAATATATGTTCTTCACGGTGCTGGTGGTCGCCGTCATCGGTCCCGCGATCGAGGAAACCATGAAGATCGCGCTGGCCACATGGGTCGTGGAGAAGAGGCCTTTTCTGTTCGGCTCGGGTAGGCATATCCTTTTCTGTGGGGCGGTATCCGGATTCGTATTCGCGGCCGTAGAGAACGTCCTCTATCTCAACGTGTATATCCCGAACCCGACTGACAACCTTGTGCTCTGGCGTTGGACCGTCTGCGTGGCACTCCATACCGGCTGCTCTTTCTTGGCGTCCGTGGGGCTGGCCCGGGTCTGGCGAGAGGCCACGACAACACGAAAACGACCTCGAATCGGTCGTGCCCTCCCCTACCTCATTATGGCCATCGTAATACACGGTCTCTATAACGGGTCGGCGGTACTCTTAGCCGCCTTTGGTTTCGACTTCTAGAGCCACATAAGACCCAGGTTCGTCACCTCTAGACTACGAACCATTCCTGAGGTTAGGGTGCATCAGGCGAAAAGGAGCGTCGTAGATGAGTAAAACAACGTGGGTCATCGTATCCATCTTCATAGGGCTGATTCTCTTCAAGCTACAAAGCGGCCGGCGCTCAGAAGAAGAGGTCTCCATCATGCGGAAAGCGGTGAATGATGGCGGGCTGCTCCTGGATGTCCGCACTCCCGGTGAATACAACGGAGGCCATCTTGACGGAGCCCTCAACATTCCCGTTGGGGACTTACAAGGCCGACTCCAGGAGTTGGGCCCTAAAGAGCGCGCCATTGTTGTGTATTGCGCATCTGGAGGGCGCAGCGGCAGGGCTACAAAATTTCTCCGTGCGAATGGCTTCAATGAAGTCCACGATCTCGGATCATTGAGTAACTGGTAGGGACGAAGATGTGCCTTTTTGGCCATCCCGCTGGAAGCGGGGTCTTCGTCGTTGCCAAAAAAAGAACAAGGTTGTAGTACTGCACTCCCACGCCGAGGTGGCGGAATCGGTAGACGCGGGGGACTTAAAATCCCTTGGCCATAGGTCGTGCGGGTTCAAGTCCCGCCCTCGGCACCAATCAGCAGCATCAAGGTCCAATATGCGGAATAAAATCCTGTTTTTTGCGGTAGGCGCCATCCTCGGGGCCGGTGCTTTTGGACTCGTCTGGTATACCAGCCTTCGAACCGATCCCCAGCACTATCTGGAGCTCATCGCCCAGGCTGAACAACGTTGTAAGGTGACGGAAACAGCCGGTGACCCGGCCCCAGCCGTCGATCCCAACTCCAGCAAAGAACAGACTTTCGTATTTGAGCCCTCTGCTCTAACGGTGGTCAGCTTCTTCTCGCGGGCACCCCTCGAAGACATCCTGGGGACCAACAAGGAAGTCTCCGGCGAACTGGTGGTCGATTTACGAAACCCCAATAAAAAGGCCGAAGGTAGCCTGACGATCGCCATGGCCGGTTTCCAGACCGGGATTGACCTACGGGATGAACACCTTAAAGATACAAAATTCCTGAACGTAGCGGCCTATCCGGACGCCACCTTCGAAATCACAGGCGTCCGCACCGACCAGCAGATCGTCCTGGGAAAAACATCGACCGGTACGATTACCGGCAACTTCACCCTCCGCGGAAAGACCCTGCCTCTATCTGTTCCCATTACGGCCACCTATGTACTGGCCACGCCGGAACTCAAGGAGATCTACGTAGAGAACAATCTGTTGGTCATCGACGGAAGCTTCGAGGTGGATTTGACCCAGTATGGTATGCCCGGAATGCAAGGTCTGGGCGGCAAAAAGGTGAGCGAAAAAGTACAGATCACCCTGAAACTGGCCGCGACCGAAAAATAGGCAAAGACAATAGTAAGCCACCTCCGGCCTTGCCTTCTGCCGCCCACGTGCTTAAGCTTAAAGCAGTTCTTTGACATGGGGGCGAAACGGCTTCGACGGAGGCTAGGAAGGATTTTGTGGCATGCCAAGGCCCCGCTACCTTGTAAAAAGCGGGAACTTTTTTAAGTGCCAACGATAACGTTGATTTTGCACTTGCTGCGTAAGCAGTAAAGCTGGTGATGGAGACGGGCCCAGGGTCGAAATCACCATATCCTCACTGGGCTGGTTGTTTATGGGTGTCTACACTATGAGCAACGAGACTTCGTAGGCTAAGGTATCAGAACCCTGCCCGTGGGGTAACCGATACTCGAAAATTCAAACACGGAAGAAGCATGTGGTTCGCAACTTCTGGACGGCTTTCGGACCCCGGTTCGACTCCGGGCGCCTCCACTTTTTCACCTTTCGTAAGATCGGTAACGACGCGTTTCGAAACGCATCGTATTACTGTAGACGTATTTCAATTCTACGGGAGAAAACCATGCGCTGGTTCGTAAGAATACTTGTTCTGTCTTGTTTTCTTTTCGTTGGCTGCAGTGCAGGGAATGGTCCTACAGCAGCTTGCAAACATGTAACGGAAGGTACCGATTGCGGTTGTACCACCGATGCCGATTGCGGCGATGATATGATGTGCTCCTACGGTCGCTGTTATCTCCCCGGCTGTCATTACGATTGCATCTGCGGCCCTCTCGACTGCTGGGAAGCCGACGAATATGGCTATTCCTGCGACGACTGTAGCCAGGCCGATGTCTGGGCTCCTGCGCCCGACTCTGAATCCTCAAGCGACACCACGTCAGACTAGGCTGTACCCAGGCTCTACTGGGGACTACATGTACAGCCTGTGCCAGGGGCTGAACCAGCACAGGCCAGAAACATTTCGTGGTCGGTGTCGGCGCATACGCCGCCCAATGCCATGCAATAGCCCAGACAAATAACATCCCCCACGGGACAACCGCTTTTGCAGCAGCAATAGAACTCCGAGAAGATGTTTATGTCGTCGGTGTAGCCTTCGGCCAACTTCTCCGGCGCACAGTTCGGCTCCGTACAGACCAGCTCGCTCTCCTCCGTGCAGAGGCAACCGCCACAATCCAATGTGAAGACCTCCGTTCCCGCCGGGTGGGAAACCCCCTCTACTGTGCACGCGGGTCCACTATCTCCAGTGGAATCACAGCCACCAACGAGCGTGATCAAGCCCAGAAGAAGCCCGACTGCCATACCGGACCACGGTCGAAGAGCGGCAACCAATGGTTTATGTGGGTTGTCTCGAAGCATCCCGTACTACCCGATTGAATCCAGCCGGATCGTACTCGATGAAAGCCGAACACCCAACTCCTATCGTACCGAAGTGATGTAATACGGTCCGGTAACCCGCTACTGAACTCAGTCCGTCTTCGGCACACAAGGGCCGGCCAGCTTGATATCCGTGGCCAGGATAAGGGTATTGATAAAGTTCTCCGGGTCCTGGCTGGAAACCGTAAAGTGCGACCCGCCTCCCAGGCGAGCAATCCACTCATTTCCGGCTTCATCCGTGTCTATATCGATCGCATGGGTGAGAATACGAATGGGCTGGCCATATCGGTCCTTTAAGGAATCCAGTCCGTCGGGCTCGACATATAAAGGCAGGGGATCGACACAAATCGCTCCGTTTCCGCCACAGCTTTCGCCCGGTAAACAAGGAGCACCCGTATTGGAGCATACCAGGCTACCGGCCTCGAAATCCGGCACCGTACAACGGCCCGACACACATATGGCATCGCCAAGGCAATCCTCGGTCGTAGAGCAGCCCAGCCCATAGGCCATACGTTTCGCCTGAATCCACGGGTGGAAGAAATCATTCGGATCCATATTGGCGCTCTCGGTTCCGTCGGAAAAGAGAAGGATCACATTCTTGCGGCAATGACGAGCGGCGTCTTCGCATAGGCCATCTTTGGAACAATGATATCCCGCCGAAGGGCAATCTGAATCCGTGGAACAATCCACTCCATCGATGAAAACATGCTGCCGAAATACCTCGCCCGCATAGAAC
>CAUZEG010000166.1:0-9891 GCA_963578775.1 Myxococcales bacterium | reverse complement strand
GCCTTTCTGACGACCACTGGCGGTGATCCAGAAGGAACCGTCGTCGGTTCGGGCGGAGAGATTACCCGCCGTTCCAACCATGCTCCCCTGACCATAGAAAAGCCGAGCGTGTTCGATCAGTTGTTCCCGGCTCATGGTGTCCCCCATTTCTCCAACGCTCGGCGTAACGGGCCCGCTTCGATCTGTTCCAGGTCGAACGATTCGCCGGGCTGGGCTTGTGCCAGTGCATCGAAGAAAGCGGTCGTCCCGGCCCCCGGCCCGTCCGGATGATCCATGATTCCGGTGCCTGCGTTCAGCACAACATCGACTCCGTAATCAGCCAGAGCAAGAGGTACAACACCGGGGTGGATGCCAGCGGACGGGACTGGCAATACATTTCTGTTTCGAAGCCGGTCTCGAATCGACATCTCCGTCTCCTGCGGAAACGGAAGACTTCCATAATGGGCAGGGTAGAGTACTGCGTCGGCTCCTGCGTGGGCCATTAACGTACCCAGGACCACTGGATAGGACATCCCGTGGTCAGGAGCGGCGCATAGAGCTCCCGCCAGGGCCGGATGTGCAAAGATGGGCACGTTGATCTGTGGGGCCGCAGCCAGGGCTTCAAGTGTGCCATAGCCATAGGATAGAACATTGATGAGCAGGGCATTGGCCCCAGCCTCGACAAGGCGGTGGGCACGATCTAATAGCCGGTCTGCTCGGCCGGTAACATTCACGGCATAGAGCACGTTTTTTCCCGTTTGAGCGGATACCGTTTCAAGCGCATCACGACAGGCTTTCAACCGGTCAAGTGTGGGTGCTCCCTCCAGATCGCCCAGGATCTCGTCGTCTTTGATGATGTCGATACCCGCCTGCGCGACCTCTCGGAATATGTCTCCATGGTCCTGTGCACTCAGCCCCAGGGCTGGTTTGAAGATGGCCATGACCAACGGTCGCTCGTAGACATCCAGCTGTTCTCGGATACCGGTGATCCCAAATCCGGGCATTTGGCCGTAGTCGGAGGGTAGGCGAATATCTTCTACTCGAGCGGTGCCCGCCATGGAGTATTTCCCGAAGACCATCGTAAGCAGGCTTCCGATGTCGTTTTCCACATTTGCGGTAGGGAAACGGATGGTTGCAAGGCTGGATCCGTCGTTCTGCGTTTGGATTTTCTGAACGGTAGCCAGATGTTGTTCAAAGTGGTCACGGCGGTGTTCGAAACGAGCGCTCCATGTTCCAGCCGTCTGGCCAACGGCAATGACCTGGGCATGTTTCTCGGCGTTGACGCCCGCCGCAAGGCGGTAATCTACCAGGATGCTCATGACGTCTCCCTGGTTGGAAACCGGATGGGGGTATTGGTGTAATTGGCTACCCAACCGTCCGTTGAAGAGAAATACCGGATCGCCTTGATTCGCTTCGTTCCGGTCAAGATGAACCAGTGTTCGGTGTTGGCCGGCACATTGATGTATTCGCCCGGTTCGATGGTCAGCTCGGCCTGGGTACCATCTGGATAGACGAATCCAAAGATCCCTTCGCCCGCGACGATGTAGCGTACTTCGTCATCCGAATGCGTATGACATCGATCGAATTTTTGTAGGAGTTCACCCAGCCCCTGAATTTCCGGATGCAGTACAATCAAATCGCGAGATTGGTAGCCTGCGTCGGTCTTTAAAGTCTCGAAATAGGGGTCATGGGCCTGGAGTATTTGTTCCTTGGCGTCTGTATCGAGTTGATCCTTCAACAGAAGCTCGGCCATTCCGTCCGCGATGGGCCAATGCTGTAGACGTACGCCCAGAGGCGCGAGGGCCTCGTCAATGGACGCAACGTCGGAGAGAACTGCACCTGTTTCCTGTTCAAGTCTAGCCATATTGGCTCTCTGCTCCACTGGATTTAGGCAGCTCCGAATTCTCGAATCCGGACACACGCCTCTTCGAGTACCGCGTCTTCTTTTGCAAAGCAGAAGCGCAGCAATCCTTCTCCTGTATTGCCGTTGAAGAATGCACTACCAGGGATGGAAGCCACCCCACCGCGTTCCAGCAGATCCATCGCTCCTTCGCGTGCACTGCCATAACCACGATCCGAAATGTCTGCCAACACATAGTAGGCGCCTTGCGGTACGATAGGCTCCATCCCCGCCGCTTTGAGAGCATCACAGGTCATGTCTCGTTTTTTCTTATAGTCCGTCTGGAGACTATCGAAGTAGGCCTGGGGGGCATGGAAGCCCTGGGCAACGCCATGTTGGAGGGGGGTTGGCGAACATACGTAGAACAGATCATTGACCAATGTAATCGGTCGTGCCAGTTCCGCCGGTGCCACGGCGTAGCCAAGCCTCCAGCCGGTGATGGAAAAGGTCTTCGACAGGCCCATGATGGTCACTGTTCGTTCCCATAGGCCGTCGACGGTGGCCGGGGAGATATGGGGCCGCCCGTCATAGCGGATATATTCGTAGATCTCGTCGGTGATGATCAGCAGGTCATGTTTGTGGGCGATCTCGGCGATGATCTCCAGCTCGGCCCGACTAAACATTTTGCCGCAGGGATTCGAGGGCGTACAGACGACCATTGCCCGGGTGTGGGGTTGAATCGCGGCTTCGATTCGATCGGCATCAATGGAAAAATCTGGCGGTGTCAGGGTTACATATTGGGGATCCAGGCCCGCGACTACGGCTGAGTTGAGGTGGTAGCCATAATAGGGTTCAAAGATGATGATCCCATCACCGGGGTTCAACAAGGCCATCAAGGTGGCAGCAAAGGCGCCTGTTGCGCCGATAGTAACGACGATGTCGGTCAGGGGATCCGCCTTCAAATCGTTGTCTCTAGCGAGCTTTTCCGCGATCACTTCCCGTAGTTCCAGGGCACCTTCGGGGTAGGAGTAGGTACTCTTCTGCGCCAGGATGGCGTCGATCGCGCCATCGCGAACCAGCGGAGGCGTGGGCAAATCACAGATCCCCTGGCCGAGGTTGATCCCGTCTACGCGCACACATTCACGAGTCATCCTTCGGATGTCGGATTGGACCAGGCCGGCGAGCCGGTCGGCGAGAAAATGCGCCATACGTCACCTCAATATACGAACAAGGGGCGCACCATAGCGCACTCGCCCCGCATGTCCAGCACCAGGCGGTCCACCCAGCGAAACATAAGGCCGTCTGATTACAATGGAATTCAAAACTTCGGGCGAAAGTTGCAAATCCTCAAACTTATCGCCAGGATCCTGCCTGGACCCATCCACTGGACGCAAACGCTTGCAGAATCTCAGCATACGACCCACCGAGCTTGCCGATGTAGGATCCGTTGATTCTCTTTTCGAGCGTGTCTTTGGTTTTTGTCGGACGCCTGGCATGTGGCAATGGCTCTATCGGGACACTCCTGCTGGCGAAGGGATCTCGTTGTTGGCCGAGAAAAACGGCGCGGTGATTGGGCACGCGGGGGCTGTCCTTCGTGCCTTTTATGTGGATGGTCAGGAAGTTCTATGTGCGCAGTCGGTCAACGCGATGACGGATCCAGCTTATCAGCGCCAGGGCATCAATAAGCAGCTCTTTCCTGTTCTGATGGATCAGCTACGGGAGCGGAATGTCTCCTATCTTTGTGGTTTCTCGAACGAGAATTCCACCCACGGGGTGCTGCAGCATCAGGGGAGAATCGCCCTTGATCCGTTTCCTGTCTTAATTCGTCCCTTGAAGGTTCTACGACGTCCATGGCGTGCCTTTACTCGTGGCGGATCGGAGATCCCTCCGCAATCTGCGGACATCCCCATCGAGGTCGAGGCTTTATATAAGACGGCCTGGGGCAGAACCCAGGTGGGTAGTCTACGTGATTATACCTACCTCAATTGGCGCTATCGAAGGCCAGGCGGGGCCTATCAGTCAGTAGCGATATGGAACCAGGGCCAGCTCAGCGCGTTCGCGCTATTGGGACTTCGTCGGCAACGCGGGTTTCGGGTTGGCTTTGTTATGGATTGTGTCGCGAATGAGCCGGCCGCCTGGAAAGCCTTGCGCCAATCCATCAAAAAGACGGCCGTTACGTTGGATTGTGATGTTCTATGTGCCCTTGGATTTGAGGGCAGTACGGATCGTCGACAGTTCAAGCGGGGGGGCTATATTCCGGTACCACGGCGAGTCAATCCGGAGGAGCTTGTCTTTAGCATTCGCCCCATCCATGAGCCGGCCGTACCAGCTCATATGCTCGATAAGTCCAGATGGATTTTGACCTGGAGCGATACGGATCTCGTCTGACGCTCAGGAGTTCTGGCGTGGTCGACCGAGCAGTTCGAGGACGGTTTGGGAGGGTACCCGGCCGGCGCGACGGATCTGTGGGACAGGGGTGCATACATCGATGATGGTACTTCCCTGCATGCTGGGAGCCGGCGGCAGGTCCACAACGAAGGCCGCCGATCGAATTCCAGGATCGACATCGTCGAGAATACCTGGAGGCTTCTCACCAGTTCGGTTTGAACTTGTGCTGATCAATGGTCTGCCGAACTCCTTAGTGAGGGCCAGAGCCACCGGGTGGTCGTCGCAACGTACAGCGATGGTGGGGCCCGTGGGACCATCCACGCAAATGGAGCGAGGTGCGTCGTCGCCGGCGGGCAGAATTAATGTGAGCCCTCCGGGCCAGAACCGGTCCACCAATCGAAGGATCCGTGCGACCATGCCGCTGGGTAGTTTTTCGATATCACAGACGTCGCTCAGCCAGCCGGATTGAATGAGAATGACAAAGGGGCGTGGTCCAGGGGGGACCCATTTTGCAATGCGTAGACGGTCAACTGCGTCCTCATTTCCCGGGTCGGCGGCGAGCCCCCAGAGTCCACCCGTAGGATGGAGGACGAGTCCCCCTTCCCGGATCACGGCGATGGCTTCACGGATGGTATCGTTGGATTTCACTGGTCGTCTTCTCCGTCACCCTGGGGCTCTTCTTCCTTCGTCAGAGAAAGTCGTGCTGTTGGAAGCGCGTGTGCGATATCCGAGGCGATGATCCCTGCGTCTCCCCGCGTCTCGGACGCGACATCGCCGGCACGTCCGTGAATATAGGCTCCAGCCCATGCCGCTTCGAAAGGCCCGACACCCTGGGCTAATAGACTCCCGATACAGCCAGCCAGAACATCACCACTACCGGCGGTCGCCATGGCGGGGCCGCCGGTCGGATTCCAACGTAGCTCGCCGGCCGGGGAGGCGGTGATCGTGCCGGATCCCTTCAATACGACCACGCTATCGGATTGTTGCGCCACCTGGGCCGCAAGGATGCGACGGTCCTGTTGGACTTCTTCTGTTGTGATCCCGAGCAGGCCGGCCATCTCACCTGGGTGTGGAGTCAAAATGGTGGCTCCGGTACGACCGATGAGGGCCTCATGTCCGTTTTCGAGCAGGCGCAGGGCATCGGCATCGAGGACTATCGGCAAATCCGTCTGTTGGAGGAGCGTAATCAGGGACTCGCGTAGTGCATCTCCCTGTCCCAGTCCAGGACCAATGACAAGGCTGGTTGCTCTGGACAGATAGGGTGCCAGAGCCTCGAGATCCAGGGCCGCCTCGGGTCCCGATCCAATCCGGACGGGTGCTGTCATTGCTTCTGGGAGACTCTCGGCGAGTCCGGCAAGGGTCGGCTCGTCCGCTCCGACGGTTACCAGTCCAGCCCCACTTCGGAGTGCGGCGGCGCCGGCCAACGCGGCGGCACCGGTATGCCCTTGGCTTCCAGCCAGAACCAGAACATGCCCAAATGTGCCCTTATGGGCGTCCTCTGGACGGTCGGGGAGTGCCTCGAATACATCTTCGTCCTCGGCTACCCAGCCCGTAGGGGGGTTACATTCTTCCGAGTGCGTGGGGATTCCGATATCGCAGATGTCGACCTCGCCGGCGAGTTGGCTTCCGTGGGACAGAACAATTCCCCATTTGAGAGCACCCAGCGTGACCGTTAGATCTGCCGTTACCGCTGTGCCCAGGACGTGGCCGGTGGTCGCGTCGATTCCCGATGGGATATCGACGGCCACGATAAGACCCGGGCTCTGATTGATTTGTTCGACAATCGCGCCATGGATCCCTTCGATATCACGGCCCAGACCGGTCCCGAAGAGGGCGTCGACGATCACATCCGCGTTCTGGAAGACCGACTCAAGGTCATCCACTTCCGCTTCGCTCTGCACGGCAGCCACCGGGACTTTCAGCTGGGTTGCGATGGTGTAATTCCGAGTTGTGTCGGGTGATAGATTCTGGGGATCGGCTATCAGGAGAATCTGCACAGAGGCCCCGTAATCATGAAGGACGCGCGCAATGACGAAGCCATCGCCACCGTTATTTCCGCCCCCGCAGATCACAACCACATGGGCCTCCTCGATCGGTCCAATGAAGCTGTCGATGATCGCTTCGGTTATGGCCCGGCCTGCGTTCTCCATGAGCACGATCGATGGGATCCCGATCTCCTCGATGGCATGGCGGTCCAACGCCTGCATCTCCTGTGCGGTGCACAAGGGGTACATACTTATAGCCCTCGAGCCTGGTCGATGATGGCGCGCATCTCACGGATGGCTCGATCCAGGCCCACCAGGACCGCGCGCGCAATGATGCTATGACCAATATTCAGTTCGGCGATAGGATCGATCTTGCAGATCGCTTCGGTGTTCACATAGTCGAGACCGTGGCCTGCGGCGATGAATAGACGTTGTTCGTGTCCCGCGTGGGCGGCCTGTGCCAGACGGGCCAGTTCCGTTTCTCGGGAGGCCACCGACGTTTGTTCACAATAGTCGCCGGTGTGGAGCTCGATTCCGTGGGCTCCGATGTCCACGCTGGCCTTTACCTGGTCTGCTTCTGGATCAATAAAGGTTACGACGCGAATGTTCGCCTGGACCAGCGGTTGGATATATATCCGCAGACTCTCAGCCTGACCAACGACATCCAGCCCCCCTTCAGTGGTCCGTTCTTCACGCTTCTCGGGGACCAGGGTCACCTGATCGGGCCGGGTTTCCAAAGCGATGGATCGCATCTCCTGGGTGGCGCCCATTTCCAGGTTCAAACGGGTTTGCACCGTGTTGCGCATGATCGCGACGTCCCGGTCCTGGATGTGTCGTCGATCTTCGCGCAGATGGATGGTGATCTGGTCGGCACCTGCCAACTCTGCCATGGCAGCCGCATGAACCGGGTCGGGATAGCGGGTGTCTCTCTGTTGGCGAATCGTGGCCACATGGTCCACATTCACACCGAGTTCGATTCGTTTGGTAGTTGCCAAGGTGAAAGCTCCTCAACTGCTGGTGTTCAGATACCGATCTCGGTCTGAACCGCGTCTTGAATATCATCGACGACCTGTTCCAGAACATCGAGGGACGGGCCTTCGGCCATGATTCGAAGCTTGGCTTCTGTACCGCTATACCGCACGAGAATCCGACCATCCGATCCGAGGACCGAATCGCCTTGTTTCATGGCGCGTTGGACTGTGCTCAGGTCATCGATGGGGGTGCGTTCTTTGACGACAACATTTCGAAGAATCTGGGGTAGGGGGGTGTAGAAATTCTTCAGCTCCGAAAGAGGTGTCCCGCTCTCTTGCATCTGCGCCAGGACC
The DNA here is from genome assembly GCA_963578775.1 of Myxococcales bacterium. GTDB lineage: Bacteria > Myxococcota_A > UBA9042 > UBA3505 > UBA3505 > UBA3505. The sequence continues at coordinate 2,374 of CAUZEG010000166.1, read as the reverse complement.
TGCAACGCCGTACCGATCCCATCGCCAGTGGTCGCATGATCCAAGAAGATGACATGACCGCTCTGTTCCCCACCCAGTACCAGATCATGTTGCCGCATGGAGGCGACTACATTTCGGTCGCCAACCGCACAGCGGATCATATTGATCCCATCCGCTTTCAGGGCCTTCTCCAGACCCAGGTTGGTCATAACCGTTGCCACCAGGGCGTTATTTTGAAGCTTTTCATTTTTCCGGTACCAGCGAGCGCTTATGCCCAGGATCCGATCCCCGTCCACAAGTTCGCCTTTTTCGTCAACCAGGATACAGCGGTCGGCGTCGCCATCGAGGGCAATCCCGACATCGGCACCGGATTCGCGAACCTTCTGCTGTAAGATTTCAGGGGATACGGCTCCACAACCCGCGTTGATGTTGATGCCGTCCGGCTCGGTGCCCATTGTGATCAAGGTGGCCCCCAGTTCATTAAGAACCAGCGGAGCCACTTTGTAGGCCGCGCCATTGGCGCAATCCAGATAGACGCGCATGCCGTTGAGGCTGAGCTTGCGCGGGAATGTACTCTTCAGGAAGACGACATACCGACCCAGGACATCCGTTACCCGGTAGGCCTTTCCGATATCGGCCCCGGTCACGTCAAAGTTACGGGTCTCGTCATTAGCAATCCATTGGGAGATCTGTGCTTCGACCTGGTCATTCAGTTTGAAGCCATCACGTCCGAAGAATTTCAGACCGTTATCCTCGAAGGAGTTGTGGGAGGCGCTGATCACAACGCCCGCGTCGGCCCGCATGCTCACGGTCAGAAAGGCGACGCCCGGAGTGGGCATAGGACCCATCAGATAGGCCTCCCCACCGACGGCACAAACGCCAGCGGCGAGGGCGTTTTCAAACAAATAGCCGGAAATCCGGGTGTCTTTGCCAATCAGGATCTTGGGACGATGGTGCCCCTGCCGGAAGACATGGGCGATGGCTCGTCCAAGTGCGACGCCAGTTTCGACGGTCATTGGTGGGCGGTTCGCCTGACCGCGAACACCATCGGTACCGAATAATGAAGGACGCATACGGCTTCCTCGTGAGGTTGGTTTGCCGGCACGCACCTTATCCGAACTCGTCCCTCGGGCCAAGTCACCATCACGAAAAGGCCTGGAATTGGGCCTTGAGTCGGTACGGTGGGTTCTAGAGCGAGCCGGATTCTCTGTCTATCCTCCACCGAATCATGGAGTTGTTGAATCGGGCATGATTCCGTGAAAGACCGCGTTAGTAAGGCTTCGGGCCTGGTGGGCACCATGCACATCGTGCGTGCGGATGATATGTGCTCCAGCGGCGACGGCGAGTACCATGGCTGCATGGCTAATAGGATCTCGATCTCTCGGTACTTGCCGGTCCGTAAGCCAGCCCAGGAACGACTTCCGGCTAAGTCCGACAAGGATGGGTAGTTCGAGTTGGTGGAACTCTTTCAATTCCTTGAGAAGCACCACGTTCTGCGGCCAGGTCTTTCCGAACCCAAATCCAGGGTCGACAACCAGAGCCTCGTTCGCGACACCGGCTTTTCGCGCCAGCTCGACGCTATGGGATAGGGACTGCAGCACGTCGTCGGGGAAGCGTTCATAGTCAGTCAGCTGTTGCATGACATCCGATCGTCCCGGCGAATGCATTAGAATAAGTCCCGCTTGAAATTCGGCCGCCACCTCGGCCAGTTCCGGTGCGTCGAGCAGTCCTCGCACATCGTTGATGAGGTGTGCTCCTTTGCCCAGAGCGGCCTCGGCCACCGCAGGACGAAAGGTATCGATACTCAACAGCGCATCGGGGCACGCCTCTGCCAGACCACTCACCACCGGCAATACGCGGTCGCATTCTTCGGACACAGAAATGGAGGTGGCTCCTGGCCGTGTAGACATGCCACCTATATCGAGGATTTCCGCGCCCGCTTCATATAGGGATTTACCGTGGTCGATGGCATGTTGCGGGTCGAGAAAATCGCCACCATCGCTGAACGAGTCCGGGGTTGTATTAATAATCCCCATGATCCGCGTGCGCTCGAATGTGACGATTCGACCACGCGCCTGTAGCGGCGGACGAGACACGGGACCAACCATCTTCACGGAATCAATCCCCTAGGAGGTCTGGTAGAGTTGTCGGCCCAACTCGCTAAGGTCGCGCTGATCCCACTGTTCTTTTGCGGTGATCAGCACAAACCCGGATATGTCCGTCAGAGAAATCCGTTCAGCTTTCTTATTGGTTTTGACCTGGTTCCGGAAGCGAACATTGACTTTGAATCCATCCACCTCGGTTCGTTCCAGATCGCGGATTTCGTACCAGGTGTTCACGAGGGTAGATTTCCCTTTCCCTTTCTGAGGGATACGCACGAGAACCTTCCAATCCG
>CAUZEG010000165.1:0-10049 GCA_963578775.1 Myxococcales bacterium | reverse complement strand
CTGTGGGCTCTATTTTGGAGTCGCCCAATAGCATACGAATCTCGGTTCAAGTACGGGGGAACACCGTACTGGTTCATATTCCCCTGCGTTGGATAGAGCAGGTTCCCGCGCGAAAGCTCGAGGAGCGAATGGCCAACGCCCGTTTCGGGACCTGTGATCCAGAGATTTCCCCGGCCGACCCCCGTGAGGTGGGCGGTATCGGGGTAAATGCACCCGATGTTGTCCTCGTTACTGTAGACGCCTTTCGTTGGGATCGAACTTCGATGGGAAAATACCGTCGAAAGACGACCCCGAAGCTGAACCGATGGGCGAAAAAGGGTGTCGTATTCCGACGGGCCTATACTCCCGCCGCGTCTACACGGCAGAGCATGCGGGCAATCTTTTCGGGCCTTATCCCATCTCTCGTAGAATCGCCCAAAGGACCTCGATGGGGACTTACCTTTACGGCCGAACAAGCCACTTTGGCGGAATATCTGAAAGCAGCTGGTTATAAGACCATTGCGCTCGTCTCGGACAAGACCGCTTTCCCCAAGGAGTTCGGAGCGCTCGATGGCTTTGAAGTCATCGATATGTCGCCGGGAAAGGTCCACAAAAAGTCGAAATATTCGGCGGACTTCAAGATTGATCGGGTTCTGTCCCATCTTCGACAGAAAAACCAGGGGGGAGTACCCCGTTTTATCTGGCTTCACATACGGGAATTACACCGGCCGTACGTGACGGGTACTGTCGGTAGGATCTACGGCAAGAAGGCCACCGATCGCTATGATGCTGGCCTGCGATTCGTGGACAACCAATTAGACCGGTTGCTTGAATTTGTGAACGGATCGGAGGTGTCCCGCCCCACGGTTGTTATGGTGGCCTCCGATCATGGTGAGGGCTTCAAGGAACACGGCCATCGATTCCATGGGAGCGCGCTCTACGAAGAATTTGTCCATGTTCCATGGATGGTCTGGGGCCCGGGCATCGTGAGCCAGGCGATTGACGAGCCCGTATCTTTGATCGATCTTACACCGAGCCTGCTGGGATATCTGGGGCTTGATGTGCCAAAGGCGCTCTGCGGTCACGACCAGAGTCGGGTATGGGCCGGAGAGGCCAAGGTCCAACCCCGCCCCGTATATATCGAAGTATTGCCGGACAAGGCCCGGAACTACTTTGTGATCGCCTATATTGATGGGAACAAGAAATACGTTCGCTACCCGTCAAGCGGTGCAGAGGAGCTTTTTGATCTCGAAACGGATCCCGGGGAGGAGACGAATCTGGCGTTACAGCCCGATAGCTTAGCCGGCCTGTTTCGAGAGCGCCTTTCTCAGATGTACATTTCCCACGGCCTTGATCCCCAGGACTATGGGCTGGAGCCAGTCCGGGCACAGAAGGACAGGAAGGTTCAAAGTACGACAAGCAGGTCACCCTGATGTCCGTCGTACTCAACCCGGACATATTTCGAGCCTATGATATCCGTGGTGTTGCGGAACGCGATCTGACAACAGAGTCGGTGGTCCCGATCGCCGATTCTTTTGCCGACATGCTTGTGAGCGCGGGGAGTCAGGATGTAGCACTCGGGCGTGATGTTCGTGCAACATCACCTCGAATCGCCGAGGTATTTCGGCAGGCTCTCTCCTCAGCCGGGCTCCAGGTCTACGATCTGGGCATAGTGTCGACACCGATGCTGTATTATGGAGTCAGTCGTTTTCAGCGGGGCGGCGGTGTGATGATAACCGCGAGTCATAATCCCTCCCCAGATAATGGTCTTAAGTTGCTCATCAACGATGTGGCGCTTTCCGGGGACCGGATACAGGAGATCTATCAAGGTGCGCTGAAGGGGCGACGAAATGAGGCCGACGGAGGCGCGGTTCATAGCACGGATATTCTGGATACCTATGTCACCGAGCTTGCCGAGCAGGCGCGTCTGGGCTCTCGTTCTCTGAAGGTCGCAATTGATGGCGGCAACGGGATGTCGGGTCCGTCGATCACCAGGCTGCTCGATCGCCTGGGCGTTGAGCATATTGATCTGTACTGCGATCCCGACGGCGATTTCCCAAACCATCATCCGGACCCGACCCAGCTCGACACCCTGGTCGATCTGCAACGTACGGTATTGGAACACGGATGTGATCTGGGTCTTGCCTTTGATGGGGATGGAGATCGAATCGGTGTTGTGGATGAGGCGGGGCGCGTTGTCCACGGGGATCGGTTGGTGATTATTTTCGCTCGTGAGATCCTGAAGGAGGTCCCCGGGGCCCGGATCGTCGGTGAGGTGAAGTGTAGTGATACCCTGTTCTCGATGATCAAGAAATGGGGTGGCGATCCCATCATGAGTCGCGTAGGGCATTCCTTCATCAAGGCCACATTGCGGGAACAGGGTGCGCTCTTGGCGGGTGAGATGAGTGGTCATATGTTTTTCAAACACCGCTATTACGGTTTTGATGATGCGGTCTATGCGGCGATGCGCCTATTGGAGATCGCTTCGAACATCCCAGACGATGTCCCGTTCTCTTCTTTGCTTTCGGACGTGCCGCAGACGGTCACTACGCCGGAGATACGGGTAGACTGTCCCGACGCCCACAAGTTTGCGGTCGTTGATACGGTAATTTCGCATTTTCGTGCGATTCGGCCAGTCGAGGATATCGATGGAGCTCGCGTCCGATTTGACCAGGGGTGGGGGCTGGTTCGGGCCAGTAATACACAGCCTGTTCTGGTGTTACGGTTTGAAGCCGCTTCCGATTCCGAACTGAATGCCTATCAATCCGAGATCATGGAGGTCGTAACGGCTGCCATCTCGGCTTGTGTTGATTCTGTGTAGAGGGAGAGTTTCGTGGCGAACCCGGTGCGAGCGATAGTATGGCAACCCTACCGGCTGGAGTTGTTGGACCAGCGGCGATTGCCCCTTGAAACGGTCAGTTGCTCTATTACCGACGCGGCAGCCACCGCCCAGGCGATCCAGGATATGGTAGTACGCGGCGCTCCAGCCATTGGGATTACCGCAGCGTACGGTATGGTTCTGGCCGCCCATCAGGCGACCCAGGATGAAACCGATCTGGGTACGGCCCTGGATACGGCCCGGCAACAACTTGCGGCAAGCCGTCCGACGGCTGTGAATCTTTTCTGGGCTCTGGATAAGATGATGAAGGAAGCCCATCGTATGATGGATGCGTCTTTGTCGAATGTGGAGATCACCGAAGGACTCGAACGCCTGGCCTGTGCGATTCATGCCGATGACATTACGCGTAACCGGGCCCTTGGCGATTACGGGGCCGGACTTCTTGCGCCCGATGCCCAGGTGTTGACCCATTGTAACGCTGGAGCACTTGCAACCGGAGGCCATGGGACGGCTCTGGGGGTTATCCGCTCGGCGTCCGAACAGGGAAAGAATATCACGGTATGGGTGGATGAAACGCGCCCCTATCTGCAGGGGGCTCGCCTGACCATGTACGAGCTCATGGCCGAGGGTATCTCGTGTCAGCTGATCAGCGATAATATGTCGGGCTTTGTTATGGCCCAGGGGCGCGTCGATGCGGTGATCGTGGGTACCGACCGAACGGTCGCGAATGGAGATGTGGCCAATAAGATCGGCACCTATACCCTGGCCGTCTTATGTGCCCGCCACAAGATCCCATTCTATGTGGCCTGTCCTTTGAGCACTCTTGATTTGAGTACTGCGTCTGGTGCGGACATACCCATCGAGGAACGGAGTCCCGACGAGCTTCTATTCGTTGGAGGAACCTCCATTGCACCCGTTGGCGCCCAGGGATATCACCCGGCCTTTGATGTGACCCCGGCGGAGCTGGTGACGGCGATCATCACGGAAGCTGGCGTCGCACGGCCGCCCTACTCCGAGAGTCTGGCTGCACTTCGCTATGATGGCGATACGAGCGGAGATAAGGATTGAGCCATCCGCCTCAGATCGGTCTATTGATGACCACTGGGATGAGCCTGGAAGCGTGGGCCAAAGCAGGCTTTCTCGACCGCGAACTGGCCATCTATCGGCGGTTGGCCGACCGCATGAATGTGCGAATTGTGTTCATCAGCTACGGGGGGGCAAACGAGATCGAGTATCTGCGCGGCGAAGAATGTTTTGGGGTGGTGCCCAAAGCCTCACCGCAATTGTCTGATCTGGCCTACAGTTTTACGATGGGAACCACTCTTCGGGGCATATGGCGCCAACTCTCGCTATTGAAAACCAACCAGATGCGGGGCGCATGGGCCGGAATTCCGGCGCGTCGGTTCTGGAAGGTCCCCTTTGTTGTTCGATGTGGGTTCGAATGGTTGCAGTACGCCTCCTATCGACAGGAGGAGTCCATTGGTAGAAAGCGCCCCCTCTATTTCAAATTGGTGGCCGGTGCGGAACGTCGAGTCTATAAACGAGCCGATGCCATCATGCTACCGGGGCAGGCGGCGTATGATTTCGTACGGCAGCGGTTCCGGATCTCCGAGGACAAGATGCATATCTTCTTGAACTCTATCGATCTCAACCGCTTTTCTGCCCGTCCGGAGCTGCGGTCCATCCCCGGTCGGGTTGTTTTTGTCGGGCGATTGAATCGGGTGAAACGGCTCGATCTGCTGATCCGCGCGATGGCGAAGATCGAAGGATCCGATCTTCAAGTTGTGGGTGATGGCGAGGACCGGCAGGAGCTGGAGGCTCTGGCCGGTGAGTTGGGCGTCGCCGCCCTGTTCCACGGACGTGTGCCGAATCAGGTGCTTCCGGAAACACTCGCCTATGGGCAGGTCTTTGTCTTGCCGAGTATCAAAGAAGGGAACCCCAAAGCTCTTATGGAGGCAATGGCCTGTGGACGACCGTGTATTGCGACGGCCGCCCCGGGGAATACCGATCTGATTCAACATGAAGAGAACGGGCTATTGGTTTCCGACGATCCAGACGAGATTTCAGCTGCAATACGTCGCGTTCTGGACAATCCAGAGTGGGCAGCGGGTCTGGGGCAACGGGCGCGAGCCTTTGCCGAGAAACATTTCGATATCAACGCCAATCTGGAGCGCGAAGCCGCACTATTGAGTGGCTTGATGCGGACGGTCGATTAGCGACGAAACCGAGCCACCAGGGCGTTCCATGTTCCCGGTGGCAGAATATAGCCCCGAAGCTGCCAGTAGAAGATGTGCAGTGGGGCTTTTCGGAGTACCCGGCCGGTACGATGCTTCTTTTTTGCGTTCAGGGCGGCTCCGACCTGGGCTCGAGCTTTTTGGCGGCTGATCCGGTTGGGCCCCTGGTATAGATCCACCAGCGCCTGGTCTAGATTGGCAGCCGATCCACTCTCCATCAGGGCCAGCCAGAGCTCGTAGTCTTGCGCCTGTTGAAAGGTGGGATCATAGCCTCCGACATCCAGGACGGCTTGTTTTCGAAACATGGTAGAAGAGTGGAAAAAGATGTTTCGTTTGCGCATATGACGAGCGATCTCGACATCATCAGACGGCCTCGTCACGGTCTTGTAGGGGCGACGTTTCCCATCCAGTAACCGCACGCCTGTACCCAGGAGGACAACCTCGGGATGGGAGGCCATGAACGAGACCTGTTGCTGGAGTCGTTCGGGATGACTGACATCATCCACATCCTGCCGAGCGATCAATGCACCTCTACAATGCTCCAACCCAGCGTTAAGGGCTCCGGTCAAGCCGGTATTTTCCTGCTGAACGACGACGAGCCGCTCGTCGGTCTTGCGATAGTTGTCCAAGATGGCTGCGGTATCGTCGGTGGAACCGTCGTTGACCACAACAAGCTCGAAGTTCTCGAAGGTCTGGTTGAGGATACTGTCCATCGATCGGGCAAGATCAGCGGCACCATTGTAGACGGCCATCAATACCGAGACTTCGGGCGCGGTCATGAGTCGTTACTCCGAGCCTGCTCTTCAGCCTCCCGGTCGGGGGTCCAGCTGCTGAGTCGTGCGCCATGTAACCAGCGCCAGAAGCCCACCATAAAGGCGGCATTCGTGGCAGCGAAAAGTACGAGAGGTCCGGTTCCTCGTATTCTTATGCCTCTGGACGCGGCCAGGACACAAAGGCCGGCCACACCATATAGGCCCAGGTGGAGCGCCAATAGCGGGACGAACACACCGCCCTCTAGCAGGGTCAAAACCAGATGGGTGGTCAATGCGATCATAAGAAGATGGGGAGAGAACCAGCGCAGCACTTTATGAAAGAACAACTGGGCTGTGTAGCGTTCATCCTGGACCTGGTCACGTTGCCGCAAGAACCATTCGAGAAAACTATAGGCACGTACAGAAATACGGGTGCGTGCCTTGAACTCGTCTTGAACCCGCAGACGACTGATTTCGAGACTGGTCGCGTTCGGTTCGTAACCCGTTCTGCGGTTGTGCATCGCCATCATAGCGGGAACGACCATATCGTAGGAGAGATGGGCTGGGGCCTTGCGGAAGTATTTTCGCCACACGGCGTGGATACTCCCGGAGACACTTGTGGCGGTATGGATGTTGGGGTCGGCCTTCCGTTGTGCCACAACCCAGCGTTGATATAGCTTGAAGCCCTGGGCGGTTGTGCTCTGGTCGTAGTTGTAGACCACTCGCCCGGCGACCGCACCAAGCTGCTCATCATTCAGAAGGCCTCTGACCAGCAGACGAACCGACTCGGGATTGTAGAGTCCGGTGGCATCACTGAAGACCAGAATGTCGCCGCTGGCGGCATCCACCGCCTGATTGGTTGTGGCCGTTTTCCCCCCCTGTTCTTCATTCCGAACCAGGCGAACCCGTGGATCCCCATAACCGCGTACTATCTCGTCGGTGGCGTCCGTTGACCCATCGGATGCCACCAGAATCTCAAAGCGGTCGGCTGGATAATCGATCTCCAATGTGTTCGCGATCTTCTCGGCAATCGAGCTCTCCTCGTTGTATGCGGCAATGATGAACGACACGCGAGGCAGGTCGTCATCGTTGACGTCTTCGGGAGGCGGATCGGGTTTCAGCCAGGCTCCAACTACAACCATGACCGGATAGGCGGCGTAGGTCGCAAATAGGCCGAAGAGGGCAAGGGAAAACACGGAAAAGAAAAAGACGCTCATATCAGTAGAGGTAGGACATCATTTCTTGTACCTGGCGTTCCAGGGTGATGGGCGCTGCATAGGCTCGAGCCTCTTCGCTCATCTTGCACAGCCCCTCCGGGTCTGCAAGTAGTCCAGTCAAGGTCTTCGCCAGGGTGCCGGGATCATCCACCGGCACGATCCGTCCACGTTGATGGGATTGTCCGATGAGACCGGGAAGTCCACCTACAGCTGTGCCTACGACCGGTGTTCCGAAGGCCATGGCTTCACAGGCGGTCTTGGGAACGCCCTCGGTTCGCGACGGCATGACCAGAAGTTTTGCGCTTATATACCGTTGGAATAGTTCGGGGCCGAAATCTATATGGCCATCCATGATCACCTGATCGTCCAGGCCCAACTCCGTGATCTGGTCTCTGAGCTCTGCTTCCTGCGGACCCGAGCCCACCACCCGGAGAATTGGATTGCCTTCGGGGGTCTCTATGGCCGACATGGCCTGGAGAAGCAGGTCCAGTCCCTTTTCCGGGGTAAGTCGCCCCACGAATAGTAGATCGGACTTCAGAGCCTCCGAGGGAGAGGGTGGTTGTTCAATATCCTGGGCATGAAGAAGGCTATCCATAAAGGGGTGGACCCGAAGACCGGCACGTTCCAGGCGCTGTACGAGTTCCTGGCCATAGGCGAAACAGGGGATCCGACGGGCGGCCGCCATCCGTGAAAATCGAGCGAGGTTGTTCCGCATAACCTTTTCAGCGACCCACCCCACCACCGGGGGACCACCGCTTCGCAGTCGAGCGTCTCGCTCATAGGCACCGCGCATAACGCCAAAACAGAGCAAGCGAGGAATACGTTCGCTTAGTTTCAGGGCTTTCAAACTGACGGGATGCCCGAAGTTGAGCCATAGAGCATCCAGCTCTGGCAATGTATGTTTAAGGACGCGCTCAATACCCGGCATATAGCGCATACGGTGGGTGTACAAATGCACAATTCGAGGATAGGGCGGGAGACGTACGATGCGGATCTTTTCCTCAGGGAGCCGGTACAAAGGTGTCTTTTCGTCGGGAACGTCGAAGACGCGGCTTATTAGGACGACTTCATCGAAATGGTCTGCGAAGCCCAGCAGAAACCGAATAAATGGAGTCTCCGCGTACATGCCATCGCTGGCGCGGAAAAGCCGCTGATCATTCAAAAACCCAATTCGCGAGGCCACGGTTGTTCCCATCCCTTTGTTGGCAATAGCGTGGTTTGAACCTTCAAAAATGTCAACGATCGTTCTGATGTTGTTGTCGACTTATGGGTTCGCCGACACATTTTTCTTGTAATTAATATATCAATTGATTAATTAATAATATATCGATTGATTAATTCGGTGAGAGCACGATGGCACGACCGGTAAATGCGAACCCAGAGCTGACGAGATCACGTGTATTGCAGGCGGCGCTCAACCTGTTTTCGGATCGTGGGGTAGACGGAACGTCTATTCGCGATATCGGGCGAGAGGCGGATGTGAGTCTAGCCACCGTCCACCATTATTTCGGCTCGAAAGAAGACCTGGTAGAGCATTGTCTCGACTCGGTATACCTGGCAATGGCGGAGTTACAGCCGCGCCTGGAACCAGTCCTCGCGGCCGTAACATCGCACGAGGAGTTGGTTGAAAAGCTGGTGCGTACCTACTTCCGGTTTGCCCGCGAACACGAAGCGAATGTGCGTTTGTTGATGCGGACCGTGATCGATCAAGGCGAGCTGGATGAAAAACGCAGACGGATCTACCAGATGCCTTTTCTGGCAATAGGGACGGAGCGTTTAGCGGAGGTTTTGCAAGTGCCGTCGGCTTCTTTACGGCTTCGGCTGCAGAGCATCGTACATATGACGGTTCGTTACGCTTTGAGTACCGAGCGGGAGATCCGCGAGATCGCCGGAATCAAAGGAACCGATGCCGATGTGGTTGTCCATATTGAGGAACATCTTGTCGATATGGCCAAACGTATTTTGTTGAATTGAAGGAGTATGTTGATGATGTCTGCGAATGCCGAACCAAGTACCGTTATGACAGAACCAAGTATCATTATGAAATCCGATTTGCCGCCACTCGGTACGGTATTTCGATTGGGGTCCGAGATCACGGAGGAGCAACGCGCCTTTCTGGATCTATGGGGCTATCTTCATTTCCGGGGAGTGGTTCAGCAGGATGAGGTAGACCGGGTCTTGTCCGAGTTGTTGCGGATTGAGGAGTTATGGCTGTCGGAGCGGCGTACCAAGGTGAATGGAGTACCGATATTTTTCGGCCGTGATGTGGACGGGTCGCGATTCGTCCAGCGTTTTCCATTCACGTCGGAGTTTTCGGACGATATACGAACCCTTGTGCGCTCCGAACGGTTTGAGCCGATTCGAAAGATGATCGGCGATGATATCCGGGTTGGGGATGCGGAAAAGGACGGGGTGGTTATCAATCGCTACAAGAATGTTCCCGGCAGTGTATATCCAAGATTGGGGTGGCATACCGATGGCTTACGGGATTTGTTCTATGGCCGTATGCCCCAACCGATGTTGAATGTCGGGGTTCATTTCAACGAGGTCAGCCGAGCCGATGGCGGACTCCGTTTAATTCCCGGATCGCAGAACCAGGGATTCTGGAGGATGGCTTTTGCAAAGCCCTACTTCGTCTGGCATCGCGAGGACCCACGGGAGATCTGCGTCGAAACCCAACCCGGTGATGTGACCATTCATGACGGTCGCCTCTGGCATCGAGTGGGGCGTTCCCAGAACCGGGGAAATGCCAGTCTTCGACATTCGATGTATGTTCCCTATCTGAAAGGCCCGTATGAACCAAAGACCGAATGGACTCGCACACCAGGATACCACCATCTCGGGCGGATCCTACGCGCCGCACGGATGGCGAACCCACGGTTGTGGCCAACCCATCTACGGGCTCTTAGCCGCTGAACGGTCGGGTCAGGGGCAGATACCCACCTTTGGAAAACCATCGGGTGGCGAACATTGACTGGGGACGGATCCGCAAAGATCGTTACAAACGGTCGGTGCACCCTCGGGAACC
>CAUZEG010000164.1:0-10066 GCA_963578775.1 Myxococcales bacterium | reverse complement strand
TGGCAATAATTTTATCCCGCGCATATGTATCGGAGTCCTTTACCGTGCTAAGTTCTTTCTTCTTGTCTTCCAGGTCCACCAGGTCCTGTAGAATGGCCGCCTTTTCCTTCTCTAACGCCTCGTGTTCGGAACGGTGCTTGTAAAAAGCTGCCAGTTTCGCATCATCTGCCGAGCGAACAGGCACAATCACAACATGATAATCGTATGATTTCAGGTTGTTTCGTGACCGGTTTAAATGGTTTTTCAGGCTAGCCTGCGAGCCTTTCCCCGTACCATCGAGCCAGAAAAGGCGCACGCCTGCCTTGGGATCCTGGACAACAGCCTTGAATTCATCGCTCAAGCGACCGCCAGTTTCTGTGTCTAACACCAGCAGCTGGGGAGACGACGCAACCGTACGAGCGACACTCGCTGGGTTTATCTCCCATGGATCCCATAACCCCGGTGATCCCAACCGAAACAGAAGTACCACCGCGCTCAGAACAAACGTGGTCAGAGCCAGTTTTCTGGTCAGTGTTCCAGTGTTCGGTTGTGCATTGTCTAACATGAGGACCGTGGCTAGAAGATCCAGGGGCGGTGAAACATAATCGCTGCGGCTGTGTTTCGCAACGCAGGAAGACCGAATTCAGCGGGTGTCAGTCCCTACTCCTTCCAGAGCAGCTTCCATGGGTGACGCTTGATGTCTCGAATGGCTTCCTTGATGTCGTCGTAGAGTTCCGGGTCATTTAGAAGGGCCCCCACCAAACCTCGACCCTCACGCACATTTCCAACGAGTTGTTCCGCATGTTTGACCATAGTGTCCAATCGTTCGAGCATTCCCAGAATCCGGGACCGGCCCTTTTCTCCAATCTCACTGTAATTCGTAACGGCGCCCTTCAAAACGTCCAGAGTCTGTTCAGTATCGCTCAGAAGCCCTGGTATTCGTGTTGCCAATGCTGCTGTAACCACCCGACCATTCTTTACGGTGTGGCGACCATCAACGATCAGGTCGTGGACCTCGCTACCATCTCCCAGGGCCGCGTTAAGGGACCCGATAAGAACGGTGGTCTCCTTAATCAATGCTGTGACACCACTTAGGGTCCCACCCATACCATCCTTATTGGACTTAACCAGATCCGCAGCCACCTGAAGGGTTTTGTCGGCATTGACGATCAATGAGCCGATCGAGTCTTCGTTCTCCGACAATAGATCTGTCATGCCATCAAGTAATTTGATCGCCCGACTACTTACCGCGGCAACGCTGAATGGCTCCTGCCCTCTCATTATACTACCGGGTGGTAGAGGTGGCTTATCCGCAGATCCCGGATCGATTTCTATGTATTTGGAGCCCAACACACCCGAAGTGGTAATCGTGAAACTTGCATCCTCACGAACACTACCCGCCTTTTCAGTGGCCACTCCAATCTTCACGCGGACCAGAGGCGAATTACGGCCCGTTGTCCCCTCAACCGGACCGATGAATTTTATGGCCTGGATCTTCCCAGACCGAACACCACCAATCTTCACCGGAGCACCGGGAGCCAGACCACCCACTCGACGAAACTCAACATAGTACGCCCGTTGTTCCTCAAAATGGATATCTCCCAGCGCAAAGACAAAGAGCACTAGCAAGACAACTGAGGATAGAACGAGGAAGCCTACCTTTATTTCAATGGCACGTTCCTTCATCGAGTGCTGATATCAACCTTCCCTTCCGAGTGGCGCCATTTTACCGACCGGCCCGAAAAGGGCAATGAAAACATGACACGGGATCCCATAATCCCCAACGTCAAAAAAAAGGGCGGGGTTTCTACCCCGCCCTTTTTATGGCTTTATTTGCATTCTGGGCAATCTATTTGCCGCAAGCACCGGCCGGAGCACGGCCACCAGGGGCCTGACCAGAAAGCTTCTTGTCGCAGTTCTTCAGGCCCGGATTGTAGATACATACATTCTTACGAATCGTCTCTGCATCCACGCCACTGAACTTATGCTTATTGTTCGCAAGCCAGGTGGGGCTGGCGCTGATCCCAAGACTCTTAGCAACCTTGATATCGTTACCATGAAGAGCCTTGCCCTCTACTCCAGAGGCGCACTTCTCGATGACCTTGGCATCAATTCCCTTAACCGCACATTCCTGCCAGTTCTCAGACCGGATATTCTTATTCCGGCAGAGGATGTAGTCCATGTACTTATGGTTCTTGGTGTAGTGCTTGATGGCGCAGAGCTCGCGAATATTCTCGCGAACCTCGGGCTCACCATGAAGCGCACGGAAACCCGACGCGGTATTTGCATCCACGTCCGCGATGAAGTGGATCTCGAAATCAAGACCATCCCCGAAGTTCTTGAGAACCTCATCCATGGCGTCAAGTGCGCGGACCCCGTAGGGGCACTGGCTCATAACGAATACATCCAGCTTATTCTTCTGTTCTTTGCGACAAATAAGTTGGGCAGTACATGACGGATCGTCACAGTCCACCTTGCCATTGCCCGTATTGTCGACCTTGTCATCACAGATTTCAGAAGTGGGATCCCACTTCGCACCAATCGCCAGTACCAGGTACGGGCCAAAGGGCTTAAGGTAACGCTGTACACGCTGATATCCTTCACCCTCTTTTACGTTGTCAGTGAAAAGAAGGGCTGGAAGGAGAAGGGGACCATTGGCCTTGACCATCTCGTCGTACTTGGCTCGCCCCGCGTCGGTTGCGTAGTTGTACGTGGTTTCGGTCAATCCAGGGAACAGGCTCTTAAGCCGTCCCACAAGCCGCTGGGAGTTACATGCTTTGCAACGGGTGTCCGTCAAGACGATCGTCGCGACCTTGACCGGCTCAGGAATGTTTGCACATGCCTCGGGACGCGTCCCTTTGAACTCATTGCAAATAGACCGCATGAAATCATTCTCGGTTCGGCCACCACCATAACGGCGCCCGGACAGGAAGATCGTGGGGCTACCAGTAGCCTTCTTACTTTGTGCTTTCTGAATGGAAGCACCGTAAAGGTCCTTACCTTCCTGGCCTTCCGCACAGCCCTTCATCTTGGCGACATCCATGCCAACTTCTTTTGCACAGCTTTCGCCATTCGTGGGGATGGCGCGCATGTTCTTATTCTGACAGAGAATAAAGTCCATGTACTTGAAGTCAGCCGCATAATGGTTAATGGCACAAAGCTGCCAGATGTTTCCTTTGACTTCGCTCTGGCCGTGCATCGCGTTGTAACCAGTCTCCTGGTTCGGGTCTTTATTGCCGATGAACTCGAGGTTGAAATCAATATTGGCGCCCATTTTATCCAATACCGGGTCAATCGCTTTTTCGACCTGTGTTCCAAAGGGGCATTGGGACATCACGAAGAATTCTAATTTGACCTTTTCAGAGGTCTTTCCGGTCTTTACCGCAGTGGCGGCCGGAGCGGCGGCCGGTGCAGCCGGAGTGGCGGCAGGGGCGGCAGGGGCGGCAGGGGCGGTAGCAGGCGCGGCCGCAGGATCACTCGGAGCGCTCCCTGCTGGCTGACCGGCTTGGTCGTTGTTTGTATTCTCGTTAGGCTCTGACTGTTTATCGTCACTCGGTCCCGCAGCGTTGTCCTTGCCCTTCTTCTTGCAGCCGGCAAGCCCAAGAGCCATCACTACACTTACCATCACGACCAGACAGATACCGGTTTTCAAGATGCGATGCATGTTTCTTCCTCAGTAAAATTACGTATTAGAACGGGTTTGCTAAACTTATATAGTTAACGTCCCCGTTTGGCGGAGAGACGGGTTTCTAACAGAACGCCTCGGTAGGAGGCAACAGATTTGAACAAAAAAGATCCCCTTAACATTCCGTATTACTAGAGAATCGCGAACAAAGACCGTAGGATTGCGCCTATAAGAAACACCGGGAACCACAAGAAACACTTTAAATAACAATGTGTTGTGAAATCGTTGGCGATCCTATTGGTCTCGGCGTACACTAGATCAACACACCAGAAATATCTGGTTTAAAGAACACAGGCCCATATCTAATATGTCTCTACAAACAATTCTGCGACGCTCGCTGCATCGACGATCATTCCGAACGGCTGGCTTTACGCTCATCGAGTTGATGTTCGTGGTCATTATTATGATGATCCTTACATCGGTGGCAGTGGTCAGTTTCCACGGGCATAAGCGCCGCGCACAAATGACGGAGGCCGTCTCCTTTCTCGGCGCAATTCGGATACGGCAGGAAACCTATTTCGCGACCTATTCGCAATACGTAGATACTGGAAACAGCTACAACGACTTCTACCCAACCACCATATGGCCTTCTGGCTGTAAACAAGATCCTGCGTCGTGGGATATCGGCTGTCCTTCCGATCAAGCGGCGTACCCTGGTTGGTGCGCCCTCGGGGTCAATCCTGTCGACCAGGGAGCGACGTATTTTCAATACGTTTCCATCGGCTGGGCTCCGGGCGACACTGTACCCGGTTGTTCATCGGGAGGCACCTGCCTGATTCAAGAACCTACGCGGCCCTGGTGGGTCGCGATTGCACAAGGCGACCAACATTGTACCTCGGAAAGCGTTTATTCCGCGGCCATAATGTCCAGCCAACTCCGCGTTGTGATTGTGTTGGATGCCGGTGAAGGCACAAGTACGGACGACTGGTCTACAATCGGTCAAGAGCAGGACTTCGGTGGCGCCTTCTAGATCTTCAAACCAAACGTAGCTGCCGCTTGGCACGTTCCGATAGAGTTTGCAGCCCAAACCTGGTTTTGGTTGACCCTCGACCTTATGAGGCTAGAATGCAGCCATAGATCCCCGTTCGCTTTCGAGTTTTTTATGTACTTTCGCATTATAAGTTTCCTGCTTATTGCTTCGCTCTGGATGGGTTGTGCTCCCGATGACGGTTACGAACAAAGTGCAGAGGGTGGCGGGATCTCCATCGTCTGGGCTGGGTTATCCGAAGATGGGGTCTGTTCATCCACGGGAACCCCTGGAGCCAATGATGCCGAACAACTGGTTCTCGGAGATGGGTTTCCAGCCGATATAGACCGACTCGTAATACGACTTTTCAACGGCCAATCCGTTCAAGAACGCGTGTTTCAGCTGGACTCCACCACCTTGTCGGGGCGGGGTATCCTGCTTGCGGACCAGATCCAACCCAATATTCCCTATACGCTGCAGGTCTTTGGCTGCCTGGGCACAGAATCTGCACCTCGTTGGAATGGTCTGTTAACCAACGTTCAAGTTGAAAAACATACGAAAAAGGGGCTCCACGTATTACTTACGCCAGAGGACGCCCTTGCCTGTCCGACCGAATCCGTGCTGGTGGGCGATATCCACGTGGGGCAGTCCCAGCCACCGCAAACAGTAAGTTTCCCGGCTAGCGCGAAGCTGTCCAACGGAAATACCATTCTCGCCGGTGGTAGCCAGGTAGAGAACAACGCTTTCACCATGTCCGATGCAGTGGTGTTGTTTCATAGTAATACGGGCACCTACGTACCACTCTCGGGAAGGTTGAACATTCCTAGAGCGATGGCGAATACGGCACGACTCAATGATGGCAACATTCTTGTCATGGGCGGAACCACCTCTCTAGAAACGAAGGGAAGTGACCTTTCCAAACCGTTTTTTCATCCGGGAGTCGCGCCAACTCCTATAACCGCCGATCACTTTGTAGAATACGTCGACGTCGATACGGGAGTAAGTACGGCCCTTAAGATCCAGGGGGCGTTTACAGCGGGAATCCATTCCCTGCCGCTGATGGCCACAACCACCTACGACGTGGTGAGAGACAACTTGTTTATCGTTGGTGGGATTGATGCCAACCTCCTACTACCCTTCTCGAAGATGATTCGTATCCACGGCCTGCTGACCAATCCCGGTGCTCCCCTTATCGAGGTTGTAGAGACGGTCGCCCCTCGAGTGGGTGGTCAGGTTCTTCTGCTCTCCACGGGCGATGTCATCGTCTTCGGTGGGAATCCGGATGGCGACGGGGCCAATATCGTGGAATGGATGAACGCGGCCGGTACCGAAAGCGGAATTCTTCCTATCAGCTTCAAGGGGGGCTTAACGGTGGAAACCGTCCGATGCCCAAGCTATGGAAGCATGGTTGCACTTCCCTCCTCAGGGGATACGCACCGATTCCTGCTCTTTGGGGGAATGGCCCCCACTGGAGGCAGTTATCTGTCGACCATCGATCTGGATACTCCATACGAGCTGACGGTCGATACGAGCAGCACGGAACCAGAACTTACCCTACGGCCGATCCCCCTGGACGAGACAACACTGGGGCTGACCCGACGCTCCTTCTTCGATATGGACACTCTTGACTCCAAGCGCGTCGTTCTGGCCGGTGGCATCGCTGGGCTGGACACCATTGAAGGACTCGAAGGGTGTGATCCGGCCCTGAACAACCTTGGCCAATGTCTTCGTAACGACGCTGTGGTCATTGAATACACCGATTCGAGCAAATCAAACGGCCCATCCATGGCAATCAAAGCCCAGGCAATCATCGGGCCGTCCGTAGGGATTCGAACCAATGCCCGGACAGACGGGGCCGTACTTTTCACAACGGGCCTGAACGTTGTCGGGGGAGGCACCCCATCCCTAGGCGCGGTTTCTATCCTCTGGAATCCTTTGCTTCCAGGTGACGCGAACCTATGTGATGCGTCCAAGCCTACGCCCTGAGGACAATTCAATATCCCTGGGTTGATCCAAGCCGCATCCGCATGTCATAAGCAGCGACATGCTGTTCGAGGAAGAGAATCGGGAAGACCATCCCCACGTTCTGACAGGCCGGGTAAACCGGGTGGTCTTTCGATCGGAAGACGGCTTTGCCGTGCTTCGTGTTCTGGTAGGAGATAGTCCGACTACCACCATCGTAGTTGGCGCGATCGGCGCTCTTCATGAAGGAGATAGCGTTCGCATCTCGGGCTCCTGGCAAGAACATCAGCGCTTTGGTCGCCAGTTCCGCGTAGACAGCTACCAGAAGGTCATGCCTGAAACCGCCGTGGGCGTTGAGGCGTATCTGGCGCGTGTCCCTGACATCGGGCCGAAGATCGCTGCTCGACTCGTCGGCCACTTCGGCGTCAACGCCCTGGAGATCATCTCGAACAGCCCATTACGCCTACGAGAAGTGCCGGGCATCGGGAAAAAGCGTGCGACCTCGATAACCAAAGCACTGGATGATGACGTCCAGACCCGGGAGGCACTGATCTTTCTGCAGGGATTGGGAATTCCCCTGGGGATATCCCATCGTTTGTTGACCTCCTATGGAACCGACGTCATTGAGCGGGTTCGTTCCAATCCTTATGGTCTGGTTGAAGAAATCGGTGGCATTGGCTTTCGAACCGCCGATGGAATTGCACAGGCACTCGGACTTCCACTAGATCACCCTCATCGACTACGGGCTGGATTGAGTCATTGCCTGATAAAGGCCCGAGATACAGGTCATCTCTACCTCCCCAGAACGGAGCTGGTGGACGCGACTACATCGTTATTGGAGGTCGCCCAGACTGATGTTGAGTCCATACTCCTGGAAATGACGGATGAGGGGCTTCTCTGCAATGTGCCGGGTACCGACGACTGGATCGGGTTGATGGAGCATCTTGAGCTGGAACGCCTGATAGCTTCACGATTGAAGCAACTTCTGGATGTTCCAGGTGGGCCGGTCCCCAAATCCGACGAGATCAGCTTTGCGCAGACTCAACTCGGTTTGACCCTGAATGAAGAACAGATCGCCGCCATTGAGACCGCCGTCCGCAACCCGATTTCGGTCATTACCGGTGGGCCTGGTACTGGCAAGACGACCATACTACGAGGAACACTTGCCCTGCTCCAACGTCGCGGTCAGCTGGTGGCTTTAGCGGCCCCGACCGGTCGTGCAGCCCGACGTCTTACAGACATGTCCGGTGCGCTTGCAAAGACCATCCACCGACTTCTGGAATACAGCCCGCAAACAGAGTCATTCACGCGTGACGAGGACAACCCGCTGCCGGCCGATGTTGTGATTGTGGATGAAGTTTCTATGGTCGACGTTCCGTTGATGGTTTCGTTGTGCCGGGCATTAAAGCAGGGGGCATCCCTTATCCTGGTTGGCGATGCAGACCAGCTGCCTTCGGTAGGGCCGGGCCTGGTTCTGCACGATATCATCGCCTCAGACGTAGTGCCCGTGGTCCGACTCAGGCGGGTCTATCGCCAGTCGGATGAATCCCTGATCGTTGAGAATGCCCATCGAATCCTCAACGGCTCCCAACCCACAACGACCGACTCCAATAGTGGGTTGACCGATTTCTATACCGTCCACCTGAATGATCCGCAGGACATCCGAACCGCCATCCAGGCCATGATTATGCGCCGTATACCCGAACGGTTTGGACTCGACCCGAGAACCGATATTCAGATTCTCGTTCCTATGCATCGCGGTCTTCTGGGAGCGGAGAGCTTGAATGAATGGCTGCAAGACCTACTGAATCCCGATGGCATGGTGATCAATAAGCGAGGCAACCTACGTGTTGGCGATCGGGTGATCCAGATACGAAACAACTATGAGCTGGACGTGGCCAATGGCGACGTCGGCATTCTGATGGGACCCGGTATTGACGATGGCTCGGTCATCGTGCGCTTTGATGGGCGGGATGTGACATTCCCCCCAGACAGGCAGGACGGTCTCCGACTTGCCTATGCCCTGTCGATCCACAAGTCGCAGGGCTCAGAATACCCCGCAGTAATCATACCCCTCCATACCCAACATTATATGATGCTACGTCGGAACCTCCTATACACTGCGGTAACCCGCGGTCGGCGCCTCGTGGTATTGGTTGGCAGTAAACGTGCCGTAGGTATTGCAATCTCCAGAAATGATGCCATCGCTCGATACACATTGCTCGCAGAACTTCTGCGAGCACACGTCGGTGGTTGACCGCAAAGGCCAATTCACCAGCCAGTTCAAATCCGTTAGAAAATCCATGGACCGTCAACATTTTACAAAAACACTTCGTGAAGCCCTGGATGAACGACGCCCGGTAGAAACCCCGTCCGAATCCTTGTCCGAGGCAATTGCGTTGCTAGAGGTCCTGGCCGTTCATACGGACGACCATCCCCGTTGGAGATTCGCCGAAAAACACCTCGCCCCCGTCCTCCAACGTGGTACCTACGGCCTCGATCGTCTGGCCTACGAAGCACTGGTCCAACTGGGAGTATTCAGCCCCCACGAAAATCGTGGACTACGAAAACATGGACGGCATACACCATTTTCCGATGAGGTTATGCAAGACGCCGCCAAACTGGCTGACCAAGCCAAAGACCCGGCCGCCGACTCTACCAAGCTTCGAACATTCGCCATCGACGATGCGGAAACCAGCGACGTTGACGATGCTCTCGCCATCGAAAAATCGGGCGAGACATATATCGTTCATATTCTGATTGCAGATGTTGCCAGCGCCGTTCCCCTGGACAGCCCCACCGGACAGCAGGCCATCGAACGAGTCGGTACTCTATATCTGCCAGATCAGAACGTTCCAATGATCCCGACCTGCCTTTCTGAGGGCGTTCTGAGTTTGAGTGATAGCCGACCCGCACGCGTGTTGGATTTTCAGGTCGAGCTGACAGGGGATGGAGAACCAATCGGGATTCAGGTCGTCTCAAAAGCTGTCCAGATCACGCGCCAGCTTAGCTACGACCAGGTGGACACCATACTGAAAGACGATCCCCCCAAAGACGATCCGGAAACGAACGACCTTCGACTACTCCAGGGCTTTGCCAGCAAGATCCGCGATCGACGGCGTCGGAATGGAGCCGTGATCTGGCAACCGCATACATTCCGCGTACATGGGAGCGCAGACGGATCCATACGAATCGAAAAACAACCCAACAACTCGAAAGCCCGAACTATGGTTTCGGAGTATATGATTCTGGCCGGCACCATGGCGGCCGAATATCTGGCGGCCCGGTCTATTCCCGCCATTTATCGAGTACAAGATCTACTCGACATCAGCATAGAATCTGCCGATCCACCTTCAGACCACGCCGAGATCTTCGAACGCTTCCGTCAACTTCGCCCTGCGAAAGCATCGATACATCCCGGCGGACATAATGGGCTTGGCGTACCGTCCTATGTGCAGGCAACAAGTCCCATC
>CAUZEG010000163.1:0-10077 GCA_963578775.1 Myxococcales bacterium | reverse complement strand
GACCCAACAAGCAGTACGCGCCCTCCTGCAGCAGGCCGCCAGGGCAATGCCGGCCAAATCACGACTTCTGGGCCGGCGCCTTTCCATCACGCTTCCAAATGACCAGGGAGCCCCGGTCCGTATGATTATCACCCCACAACACGGAGATATGCACCGCGTTGCATTCATCGTCTCTTCCCAAGCCGCGCAAGACGTGCTGAAGCGCATGTTATCGGAAATCAAAAAGGTCCTGACTTCATTTCCTATAGAAGTGTCCGATATCTCCATAGTGACCGAATCATCCACGCAATCTATGGAGCCAACCCGTGTCCATAATATTGACATGTCCGAGGTGGGCTTCGACCCGAGCTTTGAGGAGGCACGACAATGATTGTTAACGAAACGAGCCCAGGTGCGAGCACTAGCGCTCAGACCTCCTCAGCATCCGCCACGAATAAGGCCGGACTTGGAAGGAATGACTTTTTAAAGCTTCTGATCTCCCAGTTGGAGAATCAGAGTCCTCTAAACCCCATGGACAGTACAGACTTCGTGGCTCAACTCGCGGAATTCTCCAGCCTGGAGCAGCTCACGCAGGTCAACGATGGACTTGCCGCCCTTTCCATGGGTCAGGCCGGAATGATCAATAACCAGGCCGTCAGCCTGGTGGGACGAAAAGTCGTCTACCCTGGATCCGACATCACGGTCGGCGATCAGGACACAACCGAATTCCGCTACCGACTCGATGGCGAAGCCACAGATGTAACCATCACCATCAAGAACGCCACTGGTGAAACAGTACGTACGGTGAAGATGGGAGCACAGACCTCTGGTAGCCAGGACTTCTCCTGGGACCTCAAAGACACCAACGGGAATACAGTGCCGAAGGGTAGTTACTCCTTTGATGTCAACGCCAACAACGAGAAAGGTAACGAGATACCGGTACAACACTACGGCATTGGCGTCGTCGACGCGATTTCCTTCGACAACGGATACGCCGAATTAATCATTGGAAAACTTCGGATCACGATGGCGGATATCATCGAGATACAGAAGTAAACCAAGAGGGAAACGAAGGAGAAAACAATGGTCAGTAACACTATGTATGCCGGACTCTCGGGTCTCGCCGCCAACAGTACGGCGATAACGGTCATCGGCGATAATATTGCGAACGTAAATACCGTCGGGTTCCGACGCTCTCGAACGCTCTTTGAGGACGTTCTGACGCGAAGCGTTCTGGGATTGGGCCAACTCGGGGGAGGTACCAACATCAGCCGGATCGACAAGGTCTTCACCCAGGGCTCACTTACAGCGAGTGTACGTTCCACCGACATGGGTATCAGTGGACGAGGGCTATTCGTTCTATTCGGAAAACATGAAGGTATCTCCAACTTTTATTTCACTCGTGCTGGCGGTTTCAGCGTTGATAAAGATGGCTTCATCGTAAACCCGGAAGGACTCCGTCTTCAGGGTTACGACGCCGATTCGGCCGGGAACATTCTTGGGGCCTTGACGGATCTGACGGTCGACCCACCCGTGGTACCACCCCAGTCCACAAGCAACATCAACATCAACGTCAACCTGGACCCAACCACTGCCCCGACGGCCAATCCCTTTGATCCCTTGAACGCATCGGCCACCTCAGAATTCTCAGCGTCGGTACCGATCTTCGACTCTCTGGGGAACCAACACGATTCAACCGTTTTCTTCAAACGCACATTGGCTGGCTGGGATTATTTCTCGTTGGTCGACGGGTCGGAGGTCGTCGGTGGTGTACCCGGCGATCCAACGATTACCTTGTCCGGCTCACTTCAATTCACAACAAATGGGGAACTGTTAACCCACACTCCCTTGACCAGCTCGATCGATTTCCTGGGAGCGACTGCCGGTCAGACCATCGCACTCAACTTTGGCGATGAGGTCACCCTGGGCGGCACAGGACTCCAGGGAACCACCGGCTTTGCGTCTCCATTCGTCATTAACGCTCTCACGCAGGACGGACACCCACCCGGAGATCTGGTAGACGTCTCCGTCACCGGTGATGGCATCGTTACGGGTCACTATACGAATGGATTTGCCCTGGTTCTTGGACAGGTCGCCCTCGGAGATTTCCGAGATCTGCAAGGACTTGAACGTGTCGGTGGATCGCTATTTCTCGCTACGCCCAACGCTGGCGAACCGCTGATCGGTTTTCCCGGCACCGGTGGTCGAGGTTCCGTTGAAGGCGGCGCTCTGGAACAGTCCAATGTGGATATTTCAGAAGAATTTGTCGCGCTTATTGTGCACCAGCGTGGTTTCCAGGCCAATACCCGAACCATCACAACCGCCGACGAGATGATTCAGGAAACCCTGGCCCTTAAACGGTAGTTTCGTATGGGGTGGCTCCAGTGCTACAATTTCTACTAGCCTTCATCCTGCTGCTTGGGCACATCGGTATCGCGCAAGGACGAGCTGATAGTGCACATGCAACGGACAAATGTCCCGAGGAACTGAAGCGGCAACTCAAGGCCGGCGAGGAGTGTCAGCCCCATCATCTCCATCTCGGTGCCAATCTTGAATTGATCGCGAAGATCTACCACGTAACAACAGACCAGATTCGCGAGTGGAATGGACTCCAGCCAGACGAAGCACTCGCCGATCGTTCGGTCGTGTGGGTAATATGGTCCAAACGACCCGGTGGACATTATGAAAGACATTCCGTTCGGCGTACGAAGCGTAGCACACGCTCAATCGAACAGGGTCGCCGCGACACCCAGTCCTGGTACAAATCCAAGGGAAGCCATACCAACGGAAAGCTCCTTGGGGGACGGCAGATCCCGACAGGACGCGGTTATGTGG
Organism: Myxococcales bacterium; assembly: GCA_963578775.1. Lineage (GTDB taxonomy): Bacteria > Myxococcota_A > UBA9042 > UBA3505 > UBA3505 > UBA3505. Next base: position 7,263 of record CAUZEG010000163.1, on the reverse strand, counting down.
TCCGAAATCCAAAGGAAAGCTGGGGAACGCCCAAAACCATTGCTCTCATCCAGCGAGCAATACATTGTGCTCATGCCAAATCAGCGGATCTCCCCCCGGTTGTCGTAGGAGATATCAGTCTCCAAAACGGAGGGAAATTCGGAGGTCACCGATCCCATCAGAACGGTTTGGACGTCGACATCGGGTATGTTGCAAAAGACCGGTCATTGGACGGGAATTTCTTCCGGGGCACCCCAGAAACAATGGATACAGAACGATCCCTGGACGTACTTCAATGCTTCCTGGATACCGGACAGGTCACTCATATGTTCATTGATTATGATGTCCAGAAGCTCTTATATCAGGCCGCAAAGAAGCGAAAGATGTCTAAAAAGGACCGCAGGGAACTGTTTCAATTTCCACGAGGAAAAGACGCCTGGGCCAGGATTCGGCACAGCAAAGGTCATAAGAACCATTTCCATGTGCGTTTCCGAAAACCAGACGAAGAGCTCGCTCTCCAATCACGGTAGTGGGGCCGCCAAGCTCAGATGCTGGCGAATCTGCATCGATTCAATAAGACGGCGAGCTTCCGAACTCAACTGCGACAGATCGGATGAATCCAGCCCCAGGAGTGGCAGTGCGCTATCGTTCAGAGTAGGAGTCTGTCCACCCTTCGGGAAAGTGTAGCGGATTTCATGGCAGAGAAGGTCTGCCAAATGAATGATAGCCGTTGCATTGTCAACGAAGGGCTTCGTGTCATGATGACCGTGCAGTGGTATCGCTAGATGGGGCTCGAATCGGAGTCTCTCGGCGACCATCGCGTTTACATCGGCATGCGGCAGACAGACCAGATGTTTCTCCAGGGTCGAGACCATAAGATCTCCCGTCCGCAATAAACGCCGCAATTCCGTATATTCGGATTGAAAGGTGCATAGAAGAACGAGTTTGCCGATATCATGAAGCAATCCCGCCGAAAAAATCAGGTCTCGTGGGGCGCCACTTCGCGTCGCCAGAAGTTCCGCGATATTTGCACAAGCGATACCGTGGGCCCAGAACGCCTGTGTTTCCCCCATCGTTTCCATTTCACCGGAAAAAAGCCGCATCGATACGACGGTTACCGCAATATTCCGAATGCTATGAAAACCAAGTAAACGGACCGCATCGTCCAGGTCATGGATACGGCCATGCGTCAGAAACAGAGGGCTCTGCGCAATCTGCAGGATCTTCTCCTGGAGGAATTCGTCTTTGGCAATATGTATCGCAAGATCGTGAGCAGACGTCCGCTGGCTCGTCACTACACGCATCATCTCGCCGATCACTTCCGGAATCTTCGCCAGCCCATGGGCTTCGAGAATGTAGCGGGAGACACGCTCCAATTCCTTTTCGCGGTGCGTGCCCAGGGGCAGAATATCCAGTTGCTCCCGTCCCAGAAACATCAATCCCAACCCAACCAGACCGGACGGCCTGGCTCGGATACCTACAACCCGAACCGAGAGTTTGAGGGCTGGCTTACCGGAGTCCAGCTGAATACTCAGAATCGCATGCGCGCCTTCGACATTTTCAATGGGCAGGCTTTCTACCAACCCTCCACCACCACTGATATTAAGGATACGCCCCCGTTTTGGTCCCAGATGCGATAAGTCTGGCCCCTCAGAGCTGGGCACAAAGCGTAGCCATACATCAAATCCATCCGACTCTTCGAACCGGGTAAATCTCCGCCGTTCCGTACTCTTCATCGGAGCCACCAGCAGCCCAATCCAGGCATTTCTACACCAAATTCAGATCACGCTACGAGATCAAACTTGATTTCTCCTGGTTGTGCAACCACGACGGCCTCAGGCGCATTAGCAAAGGAGACATACCGCACGACCGCCTCCTGACGTGGCAGTGCCCCTATTGTTCGTTCACTGTTCTCATTCGCCGGGGTCGCGGCTAAAAAGCGTATCGCCTCATCCAATACTCCGGCATGCACGCCATCCGCAGATACCTCACCATTGTCGAACAGGTCCTGGTATCGCTCCCTGCGATTATTGAGGCTCATATGGAACCCATCCATACGCTCGCGTAAGAGCTCAATCTGGTGTTCCGCTTGACGAAGATTGGCCTCGACCCGACGGGTAATCTCGAAGTCGAGCACAGGCATCTCATTTTGGGCCTGCACCAGACTCCGCGTTACCTTCATCTTCTTGACCGTGCCGACTGGATCAAACCGAATGGGTGAGGTGTCCGGCGTCACATTTGCTCTCGGCGGCCTGTCCACCGAAGCGGACTCGACTCTTTGACGCCGACGGGACCGTTTCGCCTTTCGCTCTACCTGCTCAATAGGCTGCTGATTATCCCTTTGTTCAACCGAGGATTTCCCCGGCTCGGTCTCGTTGTCAGGCGTCTTCGAGCTCTCCAAAACCTCCGCTAGACGTTCAATATTTCGATAGATCTCGGGCTTTGCAGCCTGTTCTCGATCGGCCGCTGCTTTTGATAACTGTGTGGCCGCCGCTTCTGCATTTGCATTATTCGCGGTGTGCGCCACAATTGGGTACGATGGTACCTGGGAAATCATTGTCTGGCACCGGTTTATTGAACATCCTTGTACGTATAGAATGCCAGAAACCGGCAATTTCATCAAGGCATGTTATAAATTTGACAAAATTCGCGGATCGGCTACGCGCATACAAAACAGTTCTATCGCGTGTGTATGGGGTAGCCGACGCAGTGAGCTGACACCCGATTCAGGCGGCCCCACGGGTCTGCTTGGTCTCGAATCGACCGAGCGAACCGCGTGCACGTGCGAGCGCTTCTTGCACATTCAACTCTTTACCGAATTTCTCGGTCAGGTCTTTTCGTCCTACATGCTCTCGTGCCCCGCGATTCGGTATCACTGCATGTGCTGCAATATCAGCCACCTGTACCATTGCGGCCGTACGCCGCTGTTCGGTGCGCGCCGCCAGAGGGTTGTGATGGAATCCCGCACCGATCTTCACAATTTCGCCCAATTGCCAGGCCTCAGCGACGATTACTCCAATCGAAGGATGGTATTTCTTGATAATCTGCTCAACGGTTTCAACCGTGGGTCGATTTTTGGCATGGCGGACCGATGCCATCCGGTAGGTTACCAATTTCCCTACATCGTGCAGCAGACCCGCCATATAGAACGGGCCACGCGCGTGCCCCGAAACCCAGGACACCACATCTGCAGCGATGATTCCGTGCTGCCTTACTTCTTCCACCTCATCCTGGAACCCGCGAACCCGAAACACCCCTTCGTGTAGACAAAGAGACATCCCCACCTTCCACAGCTCGTCAAAGCCCAGTCGTGCAATCGCAAGGCGCAACGTCTCCGGTGGTTGGGAATAATGCGCGCTCTTGGCGCGAGACCATACGCGTTGTACGAAAGCAGGATCTTGCTCCACAACTCGTACGATCTGGGCCATGGGTGGATCGGGTCTGCTCAAAAGCTGGTCTACCTCAAGAGAAGCGTTGGGAAATGGCGGTAACTCCAAATCCGGAACTCGGGTAAGGTCAATAAGGCGCTGAATAAACGCCCGATCCGCCGCATCGTTGACTCTCCCGATTTCCACTCGAAGGGAACGGGCGAGGTATTCGCGCAACAGATCGCAATTCAACGATGGAACTACATATTTGTGGTTCCAGGGACGAAGTTCGAAACTATCATCCGAGACGTTTCTTCCATCAAATGCAAGAGTATGAACAGAACCATCTCGCTTCGAGCTCGGCACCGTAGCCTCAATTTGGCCCGTATGCCGGCGACCAAAACGATCCCGTGGATCGACCGCCCGTCGCCAACGACGGGGTCGTTTCCATATTCGTGACATCCATGTCCAGAATCGACTAAACACGTATTCGTACCCCAGCTATCCCACCAGTTATTCTGCATGGATGGAGGAGCTTCGTCAAAATAACATGAAACCACTGGCGCCTCCTACAGCGGTCAGTCCTCCTTGATAAGATCGAAAAACACCGTTGGTCCGATCTTCTACGCCTAATAGTCGGTCTCGATAAAAATCCACCCGGGAGCATTCTGTAAAAGTTGGATCCGCGTAAAGCCCAACTCCTGAATTTGGCCATGTGGGGCCGGCACCTCCGGCCGTGGAATGGGAACCACCACCGCCGAACGGATTCCGTTGGCAACTTCCAGGGCGATTTTGACCAACCGTTCAAAACGGTACGAGTCCGCCGAGCAGGGGATCGTATTGGCATCATCTCCTGTTTCGTGGCATTCCACCGTAACCTGACTATTTCGAACATCCTCGACCGATTCCCCGGGCGCTGGCAACCGAACCCCCGATAAAAAGGTCAACGACGTATTACTCGCATCCGGCAACAACTGTACGGGCATCGTGCCGTGAAGGCGTAGAGCTCTATATGTGTCGTCTTCGTGGCGGAGGACCACATACACGTCGGGCAGAAGAAGTGTAAGACCCTGCTCATCATGTACCGGCCGTAGCACCGGAGGCATTCCCAATCGCAACTCACGAACTCCATATCCACTGACCGAGACCGCATCCCGTACCGAGGCCATCCATTCATCGGGAAGTCCCTTGGCCAACCCTCCAGCCCATAAACGAACCATGATGTAATTAGACAACCGGTCGGAAACGAGGAGATAGGGGCGTGTCGAGTGCGGACGGGGCCGTTCCCCGGCCCAGGCAATCGTACGAAGCGGTTCATCCGTTTCATCAGACTTGAACGCAACGTCCCATACAATCGCCACCGAATGGTCATCCGTTACTTCCAGTGCAGACAAACGCACCCCGTATTCAAGTTCCTGACCCAGAGCCATGGCGGATCCGGTCAGATTCCCAAGCCTGTCACCAAAGACCCGATCCATCTCGTCGGCGATCGAAAGAATCGGCGTCGAAAACTGACGATTCAGCCACTGTTGGAAAAGGCCATTTCTAGCAATATTCAGACAGATCTTCTTGAAACAGAGCTGTTCAAAGGCAACTTTAAAGCTATCGGGCTGTATACTGGCTCGGATCCCACCACTCGGATCCAGTTCAAGGGCAACATCCGCCTGCAAACTACCGCGCCCACTTAATTCAACCCCAATCGGGGGCGATGTTAAGCCCAGCTTGACGTAGGCCTCACCAGAGGCCGCCAGCTTCTCGAACGCCAGATGCACCCGGATCAGGTTGGGTTTCTCGGGTGATAAGGTCAGACGGAATGCGCCTTCACAGTCTGAATCGCCACCGCATAAACGGATGTCGTTCACCTTGATACCCATGCGTAGTTTCCACAGGGATGCCTCTATATTCGGGATTTTATCCTGGGCAAGACGCGCCTCTATCTCTGCGGCTACAATCTGGTTTAAAGACTCCTCCAACATCGGAACAAAGTTAGAATATCCCTTCCGGAAAAACGTCTCCGGCAAAACCAGAACACCCGCCTCTCGCACCACATCAAAGGACCCGTCCCTTTGTACCAGGCCGTGTCTTGCACGACAGCTCCCATAGGAGCAGACCTCATCACTGGCGCAGCCTTCCGCCAAGGTACAGGCCCTTCCTTTCGGCTGCGGATCGACATAGTAGGCACGTGCGAACTTCTGCCCGTGTCTCCCGCCCGGAACAACACAGTTCAGGATCCACATCCCCCCTGTTCCCGGTGTTTCCAGGGACATAGAAAAGGACCCATCAACCCCTACGGCTACGGTGGTATCCTCACAGCGGACCTGGGTCGGTAGATCGTGTGTAAAGCGACCGTCCACCACAATCTCTGTGTCCATGGGCAATATGGAACCCGGCGCGGGAGATTGAAGCTCCAGCCCCACCGGGTTCAAAGCAGGTCCTGTCCCGCGAACAAGAAAAATGTACACCAACGCTACAACCGCGAGGGTTGCAATCAGCCTATGACTCCGTTCCCTGCTCATGGCATCACCCCATCAAAGCTGGAATACGAGCCAACAGCTCGGCAAAGGTCACAACAACGGTTCCCAGGATGATGGCACGGGTAATCCCGTTCGCTACATCTTCGCTGGTCCGTTTCCTGGCCAGCCCCACAAGCGTGATCACGGAAGCCAGCATCATACCGTAAATCGGTATCTTGGTACTGGCCTGATGTAGCTCATCGGAGTCGGCGACCAACGGGTTCAGAATCTCCAACGCACCCGGCTCCAGGAATACCGCTTCCGCCGTAGCCGCAGCCCCCAACCACATGGCCAATAAGAAGACCATGGAGGTGACCACAAAGCTCGCGAACGCTCCAAGCCAGATGGGAACCCGAAGATAATCGTCTGGGGGCACATTCAGAGTACGTAATGCATCCACCTGTCGGCTGTACACCATGCCACCCAGCCAGGCGGTCAAGGCCGAGCCAGAGCGCGCAATATACAAAAAACCCATCAATGGCGGAGTCAACGCAATGAGTGGCGTCCCCTGCACCAACTCCAGGGTATGCGCAAAAGGCAAGGGAGATGCCAATTTCAAAACAACCATGATGATGGAGCCGATGATGAGACCGATCAGGCCATAAAAGGGGATACCCGATACTCCCGCCATCCATAGCGAGCGCCATAAAATCAGCATGAAATCAAAGATATAGGCAACAGAACGGGCAAAACGTCTGGCGACGCACACAACCTCTAAAACCAGATCGCCCGGGAGTAGAAATCGATCGAAACCACCCAATAGCGCACCCTTTGTCCGTTCCACCATGGTCGGGGGTTCCGTCGCTACCGACGGGCTGGTTGCTTTCAGTCGGCCCTCAATCCCGCTCTCAATGGTTCGTTGTCGTGCCTCGATTTCCTTAAGATCCGACGGATCCACCCGCTCTCCGAAAACAACGACCGGCTCAAAGCGCCCGTCCGTAAGAAGAAGAACCCGATCGGCCGTCATAGCCGCAAGTAGCGGATCATGCGTAACGATCACCCCACTTCGCCCATCGCGACCGCATAAGTCTCGGATGAGTGCCCCCTGGTCCCGTACATTATCGATGTCGAGGCCCGCTGACGGTTCATCGAAATATAATAACCGCGGACCGGTGGCCAAAGCCCGGGCAACCGCCAACCTTCGTTTCTGCCCTCCCGATAGTGCATGGGCCGGCAAATCCAGGGCCACATTATTCAGATTGACCCGGCCCAATTGCATTCGAATTGCATCATCGTCGGTCGGCTGCCCCAAGCGAGAAAGAACAATCCTCATATTGCCGCGGACAGAAAGATGGTCGAATACGGCACCTTCCTGCAGCAGAAGAACCGAATCCGGGTTTCGCTCAATCTCACCAGATTCCAGAGCAGTCTCACAAAGGCCGAAAACCAACTCTGCCAAGGTT
>CAUZEG010000162.1:0-10240 GCA_963578775.1 Myxococcales bacterium | reverse complement strand
GTTGTGGTCTTTGTATTGTTGGCAGGAGAACATGCCTATGGCCTGAAGGGAGCCCTGCTAGCGGTTCCCATTACGGCCATGGTGATTGCGGTGTGTCAGTTCATCTACGCGAGAATCCGACCCACGATCATGGAAGACTAGGCGTTTCGCTCGCGGCGGATGTCGCTAATCTTCTTGGCGATCTCTACGTCCCACGTCAAAGTACCTTCGTTGAGGTTCTTTATCCGGGCGCGTGCCTGCTGTTCTACGGCATCATCTTGGTTGGTGTACTTCTTGAGTACCGGTAGCATGCGGCCAAAAAGTTCTTTATTGTCGCAGAAGATCTCTTCAACGTTGTTCGAGAAGTAGATCATCTCGATAACCTGGTCCATGAGGTACTCATAGCCATCTTCGTCCAGCTTCAGACCACGTTGTTTGGCCAGCTGTACCTTAACTCGTCGAAGATTACTGAAATCCAGTTGCCGAGCTGCCAGTACATCTTTGGCTTGCTCATGGATTTCGCGTTCTTGTCGGTGGTATTCCCGGAGGACCGACTCGATATCCATTTCAGCTTCCTGCGTTCGGTCAGGTACTAGCTCAATCGCATCATCCTTCATCAACGAACGGATAAGATCCTTCGCTAAATCGGGTAATTTACCAGGAAACAGGCGCATATAAGGCTCCAGCGTGTTTGGCACATGATTTGCAGCCTATAACATAGCATTTTAAACAAGGCTAATGAATTTCTTGCGTTTTTTTTGTCGGAGTTAAGGAAAGAGCTGGGGTTGTTGTCCATGGTTGAGATGGTGTGAAGATGCTCTGAAGTGTCCGCTGGATCTGATTTACTGTTCCTGCGTCATGCGTAGCGTCGTCACAACATGTTTGGTAGGCTCTGGTCATAGAGTCATGAATGATAATGAGAATAAGACGGGAACCCCCGGCTCCGAACTAACGGATTCCCAGGAAACAATCTTGGCCCGGCCTGAGAAGGTTCAAAGCCTTGAGGACCGTATCCAGGAGCATTTTGAGGACGAAGAAACCCGGGAACGGGTGGACCCTCTGGTTGGCTCGGTCCTGGATGGACGCTATGTGATCGAGGCGCAGATTGGGCTTGGCGGAATGGGGGCAGTCTATCGGGCCCAGCAAAAGGGTATGGACCGTAAAGTCGCCATCAAGCTGTTGCAACCCGAATATACCCAGGATCCCCGGGTACGACGCAGGTTCCATATCGAAGCGTTGGCGGCGAGTCGTCTCACGCATCCTCATACCATTCGAATCTATGATTTCGGGGAGACAGCCGTCGAGGAACTCTACATCGTCATGGAGTACCTGGAAGGCCGTTCTCTACAGGAAACCTTATCGGAGGAGTCGAGACTTTCGGTAGGGAGGACGTTGCGTGCGGCTCGGGCGACAGCGGAGTCGTTGTCCGAAGCCCATGAGCGCGGCATCGTCCACAGAGATCTAAAGCCCGACAATATACATTTGATCACATCGGGCCGAGATTCGGATTTCGTGAAGGTCTTGGACTTCGGGGTTGCCAAGATCATGACGGAAAAGAACGAAGGAAGGGCCGGAACTTTAACGCAGGCCGGTTCCATCTTCGGTACACCGCGATATATGGCGCCCGAACAATGTCGGTCTCTCGCTACCGATCCACGGACCGACATCTATGCCCTGGGCATAATTATCTATCATTGTGTCACGGGAACCGTTCCCTTTGATGGAGATACGGCTCTGGCCATATTGATGCAACATCTGCAGACCGATCCAATACCGCTAGCCTCGGCGGCTCCATCGGTTGCCGTCCCACAAGACGTCGAAAAACTGGTTTTCCGATGTATGCAGAAAAACCCGGACAAGAGGTTCCAGTCCGCAGATGACCTGGTCAGCGCGATCGATGAGATTCTGGAGTCGTTGGATCCATCCTATGAAGAAGTGGTGAGATGTGAACCTGCGGATCGGAGTCAGGCGACCCAACCGATGGGTGGTTCCGCGAGCATGACGGTCGGAACCGGAGAACAGCTGGAGGAGGTGGGCGGCCGGTCACGCAATTGGTTTGCCTGGGCGGTTCTACTCGTTCTTCTCGTGGGTGGGGCTTCAGCACTTTTCTTTTTGTCATTTGCCGAGATCCCTGCTCCACGGTCGTCGAAGCTGGGCCTGGCCATAGAGAAGCTGTCTTCCCTTTCACCACCGCCGGTGGCCGTTTCGATTCGGACCACTCCAGCTGGGGCCATGGTATCGGTAGACGGAAAAATGGCGACGGCTCGAACCCCCGTTATTATTCGAGGCCGTGTAGGGACGATGGCGAATATTCGCGTTGAGTTGGCCGGCTTTGAGCCGACGGTTTTCGAGGAGAAATTTGCGACCGATGACAGTCATGAAATACGACTAAAACCGCTGCCTTCTGCTCCTGTAGAGGTTGAGAAACCGCCGCCTACCGTGGACCGGAAACCATCGAGCAAACCGAAACGAAACAAGCCTTACAAACCAAAGAAGCTTGAGTTGCTGAAACACGTGGGCGGAGCCGGCGACGGCCCTTGACGGCCGGGGCCTACTCTACCGAGAACGTCTGGTGGAACGTAGTCCAGGAGTGTCGGTCATAGATCGACATATCCTTCGTGCTGAAGCTGTCTATGCTGAAATCCGGAGACAGCGAACGTATGAACCGCATCGAACCGTTCCCCGGGACAAGAACAACAATGTCTGCCATCGAGGTGAGGTCGGGTAGGTTGAGTTCATCCAATTGTGGTGTGATGATCTGCCACATGGGGAAACCGGATGCGTCGAAAAGCCGTATGTAATTCTGCCCCTCCAATGGACTCTCCGGGATGATCCACGAGAGATATGGTTGCCGTGAGAGGGGAATGGAGAGGGTGGGGATTTCCATGATGGGAAGATCCAGTAAGGGCCCCATATAGATCTCATGGTGTCCCAGCACCAGTTCGGGATAGGACTCGCGACTACCAGCCAGAACTCGAATGCCAAGGAGATGATCTTCTTGATGCAATGACTGCCATGAGACGTCGTCCCATACGTAGAGTTGCCCCAGAGGCCCCCCTACGACCACACGATTGTCGTCCATGATGAAAACCGCGTGCAGGGAGTCGTAGGTTGGTGGAGGCAGGAGCTGCCATCCACTCCCTACGTCCCGAATCGCAACCAGCCCGCGAACACCGGTTACGGCGAATCGGTCCGGGCTCGAATCAATGGCCAGGAGTTGTTCATCGGCCGGGAAACCCTCCTTGAACCATGAAGCTCCCAGGTGGGTATATACCGTGCCGTCATCTCCGACGGCTCGGCAGATATCGGAGTCATTGCAGGCTACACCTGTCAGGCTTTCGCTAAAGCTTGTGCCTTCGATAAAGAAACCACTCTCGGTTCCTTTCAAAATGATCCCGTCTCCGACAGCCCAGACTGCGGTCGATGTGCGAGCGACTCCATTTAGATTGTTGGTGACCGGACTGGGGAGTGTTGCCCAGGAGTAGCCGTCAAAATGAAGTAGCGTGCCCGTATCGCCCACCGCATAGAATGTATTGTCATCGTGGGCTACGGCGTCGTTCAGGTTTTGACCGGTCGGGCTGGATTGAATTGATAGGGTCAGGCCATTGTATCGGAGGATCGAGCCGTTTGCTCCAACGATAAAGGTATGTTGGTCATTCTGGGCACTGGCGTTCAGGTCGTCGGTCTTTCCAATGGACTTGGTTTCGTATTCGCCGGACGAGTTGCGGACTAGCATGACATGATGGAGAAACTCATCCGGGTTGAGGTTGTCCAGCAGGATCTCTGCACTGGGAAGCATTACGTTTTCCCCGGTTTTGAGTTCGGCATAGAAGATCAGCCCAGCATCCTCGAGATCGCCCGATAGTGCTTCTGGAAGACCTTCAACGATATATCGCTCGCCCACCTCGTCCTGTGGGAGGAGCTTTCCAATGGGGATTACACCATCGGAGCCGAGATCCAGATATCCCCGAATGGAACGGTACGGAAACTGATCAACGGGGAGTGGGTTTCCCAGCCGTAGATTCATGGTGCCGCGAAGGGGTATATTCAGGTGTATGTTGAGGTTAATGGTCGTTTCATTGGGAAGGACAAAGGCATGACGCTGGAGTCCCATGACGAGAGGGGTAAATACATCGGTTATGGGATCGAGGACGCCACCTTCACAGACGATTGCGACGTCGCCGAGACGGGCCTCAAACTCAAAGACGCCCTGATCGCCGACCAGGCCTCCGGGCAGATAATTTGGATCGCCCGCAAAGATACTGGATGGGGCCGTATAGCATCGGACCTCTTTGATCCCAGGTGTGGGTAGACAACGGGGTTCCGACCATCCGAAGCTACTACAAACGAACTGCGCTGGGCAGTCTTCATCATTGGTGCAACCACGGGTACAATATTTCTGGTTTGATTCATCTTCGACGCAAAAACCACCATTGCAGTCACCATCATCGATGCAACTTCCACAGAGCGGTACACCGGATTCTGGGTCGAATATTACCTCTTCACATTCGCCGGGCGGAATGATGATGTATTTTCCCAGGCCGAAGACCTGTCCCTGTACAGCACCCGGATCGAGGTTATCCACTGGCGGCGGTTGGCCTGGGCTCGGTGGATTGAGACGGTACAGATGTACGGTGGCGTTCTCCGCATCAAATTTGGCAATTGTATATGCGGTATAACCGGTCTTTGCGGCGGTCATTACCACAGGACCGACCAGACCGGGGCCGCTCAATGTAATCTGGCCGTTGAGGTCTGTCAGGCCCTGGAAGGGCGTGGATGGATCATGGCCGATGGTTACAAACGCACCCATGACCGGGTCACCAGTCATCGCTTCGAGCACTGTCACGTTCACGGCTTCGTCCACGGGATCGCCCCAGGTGCCCGTGAGATAGGCGGCCGGGTCGAAATACAGCCAGGCGCGTTCTAAGAGCAGACTTTGGCCGCCCGAAGAAATACGTACATCGGCAAAGCCGGGGATACCACGTGGACTGAAGCCTGTGATTCGCTGGCTTCCATCCAACTCGATGAATGCTTCTCGATCGCCGATAAAGACCCTTGTGCCTGGGCTGAAGCCGGCTCCTACAATTCGGAAGTAGGTTCCACCGGCCCGGGAGCCCCGATTCGGGTGCATCAGGAATACCTGGAGGCCAGATGCTTTGTATTCAAACCCATTCTCCAATGTGGCTTCCTGTTGGCCTTGGGTCAGAACAACATCTACAAAGCCGGGAGCACCTGGAGGGGTTTGAACAACCAGGCGGTTGAAGTCGATCTGTTCGACAGCGGGGGCTGGCATTGCTCCAAACCGAACCTGTATATCGTTGAAGAATCCATCTCCCTGGATCTCCACTTCGGTACCACCCGCTTGAGGACCTTCATATGGACTGATGGAATCCAAGCGCAGGGGAACGTAGTAGGTAAAGCCACCCAGGAGCACGATCTCCGTTTCACCTTGGACGAGTGTAATGTCTGCAGGCCCTTGTTCTGCCGCAGGCGCACGAACGGTGAGACTGTGACCGTCGGCAGTTTGTCCTAAGACATCGGCCTTAACCGACCCAATATACGCTTCTACGTTGTTCAGATCCTCGATGCCTTGCACAATAATATCGATTTCTGTGCCGCCGGATGTCGGCCCACGGGTTGGGATAGCCTGTAAGATTTCTGGGTTGGTCCCGCTTGGATCTAAGTACACAAAGGCATTCGGATGAAAGACACCTCCATAGGGGGTATGGGCCAGGAGCGGCACAGGGCCACTGGCGTTCGCCGCGGGTGTTGTAGCTTCGACGGGCGTTGCCAGGCTATCGATGAAAACGGCCGCATTGGGACCAAAATCAAGGGACAATTGGGGATGGTTTAGCCCAGTCCCATAGACCTGGACGGGAGTTCCTCCCGACAGTAGGCCATAATTTGGACTGACTGTTTCAATCCGGGGTTCTTCCACATAGAGAAAACCGGCTTTCAGTCGGCCGACCTGCCCTTCAATAGAGACGAAAACGTCAGCCGGACCAAGAACTCCAACAGGAGAGACAGCCAGGATTGTATTCGTATCAACGACTTCTACCGATGGGGATACACGGTCTCCCACAAGAACGTAGGCCCCTGGGCCAAAGCCGGATCCGTGAATGGTGAGAGCTGTACCGCCATCGGTTCTACCCCAGACGGGCTCAACCTTGGAGACCTCGATTTCTGCCTCAAATGTGAAACCGCCATCAAGCGTTGCGGAGAGACCACTGGGTCGGACGATCTCGACGTCAACAGCACCTCGGGGATGAGGAGGCGTTAGAGCCGTAATCTGTACTTCACCTTGAACGTAGACCTGTGGGGATTCAACACCGCCAAAATAAACCTTTGTACCCGGGGCAAATCCAAGACCGCTTATTTGTACACTCTCCAGCCCAGCGATACTGCCGCGGTCCGGGGAAATAGACGTTATGTCCAGAACCAGCTCGTTACCATCGGGTGGGGGCTGTGTTGTGTCCGGTTGTTGCCAGATGTTTGCGTCCGGCATTGTAAAGGAGGAGTCTGGTCCAATCAGTCCATCACCTGCGTTGATTCCGCAGCTGAAGCAAAATAGAATGCTGAACAAATATAGGTGACGGCGAAACATCGGTCCTTCAGGGTCGCAAAAAGAGGAACTATGGTCTAGCCACAGGTCAACGGAGAAAAGAGCCACTGTCCCGAGAATAGCAAGTCGGCTACCGAAGTTCCAATCGGGCTTGCCAAGAAAATGATTTATATAGCAATTTCTCGTCCTTTTCGCTCTATGACTTAAGGAGAAAATCGGCTCTGGCCGAAGGTGTCTATGTCTTTGAACGAATCCAACACATCCGCGTCCGCTTCCCATACGCCTCGACCCACACGTTGGATTGGGCGGTTGATAGCGATATCCGCAGTCCTCGTGGGAGGGGGACTTGTCGCAGTGCTTCATTTTGCACGGCCTTCTTCGGTCAAGGAAAGGGCCGTTGCGTTATATGTTCAACACGTATGCCTGAGTAAGCGGGGCGTTTCGGGACCCAGGGTGGCCTATCGCATGATTCAGAATGAGCATCGGCTGGACATCAACGGATTGATATACGCGGACGAGATCCGATCCATATTGGCCGATGCGAAACGAGCCCGAAAACTGAAGCAGAGGATCTTGAAGGAATGTCCGGGCGAGGCGCGCAGCCCACAACCAGAGCATCGGGTTTTGGACTATGCCCCACGTTGGATTTCCAAGGTTGTATCCGAAGGCGCAGCGGTGGACGACAAATGGATTGTCTTTGACGATGTGGACACGGTCGACAGTCCGGAACAGGAAGACGTGGCCACACGGGCCCGTAATATGCACGTTGAGATCGCCTGTCTTGGGCGGGGGGGCAGCAAGTCGCGCGAACAGATTCAGGCCGCGATGCCAGGTCTTTATAGGAAATACGATATTTCTCCATATGCCTATGGCCGTGAAATACGGCGTTTTCTCAGCGATGAGGTAGCGGCCCAGGCTGTGGCGGAGCAGATACGGTCTACCTGCAAATGAGCCCTATGCAGTCGGGCCGGATTGCGCGGAACTACCAATCTGGTGCAGTATCGTCTGAGCCACAGGGAATTGGTTGACGATGATAGGACGAAGACAGAGATCGGATGGGGATATCCGAATGCCGGAGTCCGTTGTTTGGGCGGTCGTACTTGTATCGACCGTACCCGCCATCATGGAACTGTCGGGTTTCGGTTTTGGGAACATTGGAACCGGCCAAGGGACGCCGGTGAGTAGTAGCCTGTTAGCCGGGCAAGAAACGCATCTACTCATCGAGTGGACGGCATTTTGTGTGGCCAGCGTCACCGCGATCTTGGCGTTGCTCCAGTTCAGGATACGCCAAGATATGGCGACGGCGGTTATTGGTATCGCGTTGTTTTGTGCTGGAGCTTTGGACGCTCTTCGTATTCTGGCCGCATTGGGCGTCGTCGAAAAGGTACAGGATCCTGCAGAGTTCCTTCCCTTCTCATGGGTTGTTACACGTATGTACAACGCACTTTTGCTGGTCGTTGGGGTGGGGCTTTTTCTCACGAAGCGAGTCACACGAGGCAAGGGGGATATCGCCTTCTCGCTACTGATGTGTATCGTCTTCCTGGTGCTCGCCTACACGATTATTCACATCATGGCCTCCAGTGATCGGCTACCGGAAACGGCTATAACCGGAACATGGGCGACACGCCCCTACGATCTGGCCCCATTGGTGCTTTATCTCATTGCGGGTGTGATCATCTTTCCTCGGTTTCACCGTCAAGAACCGACGATTTTTTCCCATGCTCTGATCTTGACCGCGATACCCGCGATCGCGGCGCAACTTCATATGGCCCTGGGTTCACGTGAAGTCTTTGACGGCCATTTCAACATTGCCCATTTCTTGAAGCTGGTGACATATATCGTGCCCCTGATCGGGCTTTGTCTTGAATATATGCGGCTTCAGGAGCTACTCGACCAGGAAAGACAAGAGCGGGAGCAAGCAGAGAAAGATCTCGCTGAGCGGGCTGAGGAGCTGGCTCGCTCGAACGCAGATCTGGAGCGTTTCGCATATGTTGCCTCTCACGATCTGCAGGAGCCATTACGAATGGTGTCGAGCTATGTTCAACTTCTGGAGCGTCGTTACAGCGAACAACTGGATGATCGTGCGCAGGAATTTATTGGTTTTGCGGTCGAGGGCGTTGGCCGAATGCAGCAGTTGATACATGGTTTGCTGACCTATTCACGGCTGGATTCCATCCAGTCGGATTATGAAGCCGTCGATTTGAACCAGGTCTATGAGACTCTACAAGCGAATTTTGCGACTGCGATCGCCGAGAATGATGTGACTTTAACCAGAGATGAATTGCCGACTGTCTCAGGAGACCCGATGTTACTGACGCAGGTTTTTCAGAACCTGGTCGGAAATGGCATCAAGTTTCGGACCGATGATCCGCCCTGTGTTCATATCGGGGTGGTCGAACAAGAGGATATGTGGAGGATGTCTGTGACGGACAACGGGATTGGAATCAATCCTGAGTATGCCGAGAAGATCTTTGTGGTGTTTCAACGGTTGCACAGCCGTGAGCATTACCAGGGCACAGGTATAGGGCTCTCTATATGTAAGAAGATTGTGGAGTTGCACGGAGGGCGAATCTGGGTGGAACCGACCTCTGAGGGGTCGGGAAGTCAGTTCTTGTTTACCATACCAAAGATGGAAGACAGCCAAGATGGGGGAGATGAGTCAGAACAGACCGATTGAAC
This sequence comes from Myxococcales bacterium, assembly GCA_963578775.1. Taxonomy (GTDB): domain Bacteria; phylum Myxococcota_A; class UBA9042; order UBA3505; family UBA3505; genus UBA3505. The sequence goes on along the minus strand of CAUZEG010000162.1, from coordinate 1,020 downwards.
TCTTGCTGGTCGAGGATAACGCGGCGGATGTAGCGCTTACCGAGGAAGCATTTGAGGAGTCGAGTCGATCGGTGAATATCACCCATCTGGACAACGGAGAGGACGCACTCTGTTATTTACGAGGAGAAGGGCAACATGCGGGTCGGCCCCGGCCCGACATTATTCTGCTTGATCTGAACCTGCCCCGACTGGACGGTTGGGGGGTTCTGGACTTTGTAAAATCCATGCCAAGATATCAATCCATACCTGTGATTGTTCTTACTACATCGACAGCACCACAGGATATCCATCGTGCGTATTCCCTCCATGCCAACGCCTTTATGGCGAAGCCGTTTGATTTGCAGCAGTTTTTCGATTTGATTCTCAACTTTGAATCGTTTTGGTTCGACACCGTCTCTTTGCCGACGATATATGAACCCGAATGAGGTTTGGATTTATGGATTGGAAAAAAATAGCGAGACGGAATCTGGTAGTGTTTGCGTATGTGTTGGTCACTCTGTCCGGGTGTGCTCTCCTAAAACAGAAAACGGCGCTTCAAAGGTGTACCTTCGAGTGGATGGGCATGAAGCATGTCCGCTCTTCGGTTACCCAGAGTCGATTTGATCTTGAGTTTCTGGTGTTCAACCCCAATGACATTGGAGTGTCTCTAACCCGGATCGACATCACACTCTACGCGGATGATCTGGAGTTGGGCACGGCAAGTTCGCAGTCCGGACTGCGGATTCCAGCCAATGGGACGGCTCCTTTGGCTTTTTCAGTCGAAGTATCACATTTTGATGCGGCCATCGGAATTAAGCGAGTATTGGCCGGTCAGGTCAAACAATTCCGGTTGCTGGCACGGATTCGCATGAACACCCCGTTCGGTATAATGACGTTCGAGAAGACCTTGTGGCGAAAGGGTGCATGATCGGACTTGAGAGGGCTGTGTACAAGGACTTGGTAGGATCTGATTTGTGATCTTGGGTTGGGTGACGGGCAAACATTGTCTATATTGGTCGGGTAGCCGCTTTTTTTTTCCAT
>CAUZEG010000161.1:0-10243 GCA_963578775.1 Myxococcales bacterium | reverse complement strand
CACATCCATCCGGTCCAGAACCAGGCCATAGTTGTCGTCATCATCCTGGACGTTCTTATTATCCACATGCCACTCGGTCGCCATTCGATTGGTAGTCTGGACACTACCTCCGGCCACGACACGGGTTTTCGTCCCTTTTTCTGCCAGAAGCTTCTTGATACGGGCTTCAATCTGTGGCGCATCACCGGCCGTGAAACCAGTATGGGCATGATCCAGGAGCCCGTCTCGATCAATGTATAAAGAAAACGGAGTACTGCTTCGCGGGTTCAAAACAGCTGACACAGATCCTTCGGGATCCAATAGAATCGGCATGGTCCAGCCTTTGCGGTTCACGAAGGTGCGGATCTGCGAAAAGGTCTCTGGACCATCGATGGAAAGGGCTAGAACCACCAGGCCCTGGTCTCGATATTTATCGTAATAGGTCTGCAACAGATCCAGCTCCTGGGCACAGGGCACACACCAGGTCGCCCAGAAACTGATTACGACCGCCTTCCCCTTATAGTCCGATAATTGAACCTGCTTACCGTCCATCGTGGCGATAGTAAACGCAGAGATAGCTGTCCGTTCGTTGGAATCCGCCACCGCTACCAGGGGTGAACCTAGACACATCAGAAAAAACAGACTGACCAACCAGCGACCGATCCAAGTCATCGAAATCTCCCAGACCACGGTTTCTATACGAAACTATAGTTTCAGATTGATGATCGCGTCTACCAGGGTGGGATTCCAGCCGGTGGTGATCTTAATGATTTCCATGGTTTCGAGATCAACGAACATATTCATCGGGGTCAACGAGGTGTCGTAATAGGCCCCCAGGGAAAACTCCGGATCGGCCACAACGATGAAGTCCAGCCCATAGGTCTCTTTCCATAGCTCTGCATGAATCGCACCGGCGGGTTGGTATTGGATATCCTCAAAGATGGAGACCATCACCATCAGCCCCTGATCTTTATGTGCCAGGTGCAACGCCTGGAGTTCCGGCTGCTCTTCGATGCAGGCCGTACACCATCCAGCCGTCGTGCTCAGTAGCAGGAGTTTCGCCTCCGGATCGTTATAAAGTTCTCCAAAAGAAAACCCCTCTCCGTCGGGCAAGACAAAGCTGAGATCGGCGATGGTATCACCCTCTTCGACCCCGAACGGTCCGTCAGCATATTCGCCACCACCGAGGAAAGCATCGGCGTTATCGACCCCATCGATACCATCCAGAGGGTTGCCTGGAGCGTCCACAGTGTTCGCACCAGAATCCTGATCATTCATGCCGTCCGCATCGGAATCCTGGGAGGTATCGGGCGCCGGTGCTGTGTCGGCCGGCGCGTCCGCACAGGACGAACCAATCCACAGACAAGCCGCGAAAAAGCCATACCGGAACCAACGATTCATTCGAACACTCCAGACCGCCAAAGACTATTCATCCAATGGCCAGGTTACGGTCATCGTATAGGTCGTAGAAAATATGCCGTAACCTGTAACCATTATAGTAGCGTTATTCTCGAACTCGATCACTTTTCCGGTCTCCGTGTCGACACTCTTTATGGGTTTTCCATCGTCACCACGCATGGGGGTGTTATGGATTACATCCCAGACAAATATCTCAAGCTCGCCCACGCTCGTGTCGTAGTCGAGGTTGATGCGCCAGGCACCACCCATCTGTATTTTGTAGAAGTCTGGCTCCGCCGTACAGATCCCACCTTCGATGGGCGCACCCGGCCAGATATAGTGCTCATCACCGAGCACATCCGGGGAATCATTGGGCTCGTAGCTTTCCTCGTCATCCTCGTCACAGTTGGGCGTGAACTGGTTCGGATCGGACCAGTCTTTTTCCGGCGTGTTCACGATGATATCGAAGGGCAGCATATAGTCAGAGCTCTCCTGCGTCGCGATAATCTTCATATCGCGTTTCCGCACAACAAACCCCTCTGGAATGGTTTGAAACATATCGGAATCCATCATGGGCGCTGCAGTGGGCTTCATATTGGCCGAGCCAACCCGGATCCCTACGCCTTCCCCGACAATCTCATCGCAATAGGCGTCGGCATATTCATCTGTGGCGAGCTGCAGATTGTGGGTTTCCTTCTCCACAAAAACAAGCAACGCGCCCGCTTTGTCCAGGTCCTCTTTCATACCGGCCACATACGCCATATAGTTAGGACAGTTCGGGCACCAGCCAGAACCAACGATAAAGATCGCAGTCCTATATTCTTCGTAGGCGTCTCCACACATAAACTCCTCTAGATCGAAGTTCATCTGCCCCTCTGGACCATAGGCCGTAGGCCAGTACCCATACGGCATTGGCTGTAGGAACGTCCACGTGCTCGGGGTATTGGTAGGATAGGTGCAGGGACCTTCCCGTTGGGCGATTTCCTCCACCGCATCAGCCTCCGGTTCGGGCAGATCGGTCAGGTTGTCGCCATCCTCCGTGGTGGTCGCATCAGTACCACTCGTCGTATCCGTCTCATCCGCCGGAGCCGTGCTGCTACAGGCAAATAAGAACGCACCCAATACAATCAACCAGCCAAACCGCTGAAGTGAACCCAAATGCTTAACCATCAATTCCTCCCAAGAAATAATCATACCACGATATAGGCCACGTACGCGCCGAATCCAAATTTGGTTCGAAGGGTAGGTGGATCACCTGAAAATTACAACCCTGCACTCCTTAAGGAGTGGGGATATCCAAACCCAACCAGACCATGCAGGGCAGGCCGTTTTCGCCACTGGCATCGATGAATGTGCCGCTTTCGTCGACGGTTCCAACGCCGTAGTTTGCCCACTCCATCTCTTCGACCTTATCACCATTGAGCAGACCACAGCTCAATCCCCCCAATACATACAAGTCTACCTGATCGCCGGCCGCAAGTCCGTAATCGTTAGGGATCCGGGCATTAAAGGAGGTATGGAAGGCGTCGCCTTCGGGCTGGAAGACATAGATTGCTTCAAACTCCACCGGTGCAGACTGCGGTGCACAAGCGCTCGCGCTGGCCGGTAATCGACGGCTCGTCAAGTCCTCGTAGGGCGCACCCCCGGCAAAGAACTCAGAGGGGACAAGGTCGATTTCCATCCCGTCATGCAGAACCACCGTACGCACCGTGTCCGGATCGCCCTCTTCCGGGAGCTCCATTGGTGCGTACGTATCATAGAGGATAAAGGGCTCAGCCCAGTCAACAATGATCTCCGGATCCTCCAGATCCATCAGGCAATATTCCGTAATACGGGACGTACCCGGCTTTAAGATACGCGTCGTCGCGCGCTCCAGGCAACGCAAATCCGTGGGTATAACAATGGCAAAACTACCATCGTTTTTCGTTTTCTTGGGCGATAAACAAACCAACGACTCCCCGCCGTATGCGACAGCACAAATCTGCACAAAGGTCTCGTCAAGCGCAGTCCCATCTTCTGCAAAAACAAAGCCGGTGGTGCCAACTATGTAGGCTCCCCCGCAGGTGGGGTCTGGGGTCAGGTCAATACCTGCAAAAGGATCGTCACTCACATCGGCCCCCGCGTCGGTCCCCGCGTCGGTCCCCGCGTCCGCCGCACTATCTGGCACCGCGTCTGTCCCTTCATCCGCAGCCGTATCGCCAACGTCCGTTGTCACATCCCCGGTGCCACCAGGGGTTCCACTGGAGCAGGCCCCAAACAAAATAAGAGTCAGAATCCAGACTATCTTTGTCATTTCTATCCCCGAAGATATTGCATGCCTACGACCGTTTAACCATATCGGAACGGCCAGGCAAGGAAGTACCGTTTAATGCGCAACCAGAACCCAAATAGACCCAGAGGCTCAAAGATTAGGAAGATACATACCACGACTGCAAATAAAACCGTCGAGAAAAGTGTATCGGTTCGTCCCGAGAAATATGGCACGTAGGGCTGTAACTGCTCCGCCACCGGATGCAGAACTACAAACATCATAGCCCCCCAGACGGCCCCAAAGGTGGTGCCAATCCCCCCGAGCACAATCATCGCGATATAATTCACACTCATGGGAAGGCCAAAACCATCCGGCATCAGATAGCTCAACTGCAGGGCCAACATGCCACCGCAGACGCCCGCAAAAAAGCTCGATATAGAAAATGCCAGAACCTTGGTACGCGCCGGATGGATGCCCAGAATGGAGGCGGCCAAATCGTGATCACGGACTGCCATCATGGCCCGGCCCGTATTAGAACGAGCAATGCGCACGCCACAAAGGACCACCACGACGGCCAGCAATAAGAATACAAAGAACATCAACTGCTGGGCATCGAGTGTAACCACCCCCAGATCCAACGGCTTTACCGCGTAATCCGAGAGTCTGGGCGCGTCCGCCCCGAACCAGAGATAGGCTGGTACCTTCATGCCTTTGGCCCCGCCGGTCCAGGACACCTGGTGATAAAGTACATGTTTTACGATGAAAACCAGTCCGACCGTGATCAATGCCAGGTACAGGCCCCTGAGACGTAAGGCGAAGGGCCCGATCATCATACCGACAGCCGCCGCCACCATGCCGGCCACAGGGAGCGCCAACCAGAATGGGATCTGATGGTGCTCGCCCAACATGGCCGTAGTGTAGGCTCCGATCCCGATAAATGCGGCGTGTCCCATGCTGATCTGACCCGCAAAGCCAGTCAGAATCATAAGAGAGACCGAGCCCACCACAGCGATCTGGGCCTGCAGTCCTACCACCATCCATTTGTTTCCGGCCACAAACGGAAACGCCAGGAATATAAGAGCCATAATGACCAGGCCCGCCTTCGTCCACCGATCGGCGAATAACTCCAGGTCCTGCGCGTGGCGCGTTGTCAGTGCACGGGTTGGCATTTAGACACGCTCCACATCTTTGGAGCCGAACAGGCCGTAGGGTCGTATCACCAGAACCAGGATCATGATCAGATAGGGGAAAACCTCGTGAAAGTCTTTGCCGAAGTGGCCCATGGCCGGCTCAATATAGACCTGGCAGAGCACCACCGACAGACCCAGTAGAAAGCCGCCGATGACCGCTCCCGCCGCCGAATCCAGGCCGCCCACGACCACCGCAGGAAACGCCGCAAGAGCCGTATAGGCCAGATTCAATTCGATCTGGCGTGGGTAGAGCCCCAACAACGCACCACCAAGGGCGGCGAAGGCCCCGGCTATGAACCAGCTCCATGCGAAGACGCGCCCTACCGGAATACCCAGCGCCAATGACGTTTCTTGATCACTGGCCGTAGCACGCATGGCGATCCCGAGCCGTGTGAATCGAATCACCAGGAAAAAGAGGCCCAATGCCAAAACGGCGATCAGGATGGAAACCACAGAATTGACCGGCACCTCCAAAGCGGAACTGACCACTCGCATGCCAGATTCGCCTTCCAACGAAATCTGCCCTTTGATGCGGTCATATACTTTTGCGTCAAGGCATACCTGCGGCAAACAGCTGGGATCATCGGGATAGCCGGCGGCCATCGGATTCGCACAATCGTCCGGCCCTTTGCAGAGGAGAAGATCGTCGATGGACGTAAAGGGAGTCTCTCCGGCAAAACTCCGTACGTCCTTACGTTCGGACAGTCGTGCCAATGATTTTGTGTCGAGACTGAGCAATTCACCGAGACTCTCCAGGCTCGCCTCATTGATGTTCACCGTCCCCGTCCCCTCTGTGACGGCCGGTCGAAGGGTCAGCATCCCAGCCTTATCCCAGGGCGTTGGCGTGGATCCCTTCATGCCGGGTCCCCAAGCCACCATCATTCCGGCGTGAATGATCATGGCGACGAAAATGGTCACGATAATCGTTACGAAGACCGGTCGCCCAATGAGCGGTCGAAGAACGACCCGCTCGACCAGCACACCTAGAAGCCCCGTAGTGACCATCGTCAATACGAGCGCCAACCCCCAGGGCACCCCCGCCTGGGATAGCGCGACCATAATAAAGGCACCAAAGGCCAGAAGTTCCCCCTGCGCAAAGTTGAATACCTGCGAAGCGCGGTAGATCACCACAAACCCCAGCGCTACCAGGGCATAGACTGCGCCGAGTGCCAGACCATTTACGATATGAAGCGTAAGCATTGCCCTACACCCCGTACATCGAGTTGATAAGATCGTCGTACGCGGAGACTACAAAGCGACGGCGGACCTTCTGGGTGGCGGTCAACTCGCCGTCATCCTGGTGAAGCTCCTTGCTGAGCAAACGATAGGCCCGCACATTCTCAACCCGGGACAGGCCTTCATTCAAACGCCTCACTTCATCCGAGATCAGGGTGTCGACCTCTGGTTTCGACGCCAGGTCGGAAAACGAAGTGTATGGGATCTTCTGGCGCACAGCCCAGCCACCTACCGCGTCATAGTCGATCTGGATCAGCGCCGAAATGAACTTGCGTCGGTCACCGATCGCAACCGCCTCCTTGATGAATGGGCTCAGCTTCATGGCGTTTTCAATCCGCTCGGGCGACAGGTTTTTGCCACCAGCGGTAATGATGATCTCCTTCTTTCGTCCGGTAATACGCAGGAATCCGTCCTCATCCATGGAGCCGATATCGCCGGTGTGCAGCCATTGTTCGTCGTCGATACATTCAGCGGTTGCTTGTGGATTATGGAGATAGCCGCAAAAAATCAGCGGCCCGCGAATGAGGATCTCGCCATCCTCCTCGAGCCGGCATTCGGTATGTGGGACGGGTGGTCCGACGGTGCCGATATGAATGGAATCCGGCCGGTTGCAATGACTGACTCCGCCGGTCTCTGTCAGGCCGTAGCCCTCGGCTATGGCAACCCCAATACCATGATACCAGTAGAGTAATTCCTCAGAGATGGGTGCCGCGCCCGTAATGGGTAGGCGACAGCGCCGCATTCCAATCCGCTCCTGGAGGGGGCGGTAGACCAGCAGATCACCCAGCTTCCAGAGAATACGGTCCGGTAGAGTGGTTTGCCCCGCCCATCGACGGCGGGCGGCCTCCTGTCCCCAACGGGTGAAGAAATCAAATAGACGTCGTTTCAGCCACGACGAATCTTTCATCTTCAAGGTGATGGATGCATGCATCTTTTCCCAGATCCGCGGCACGCCCAGAAAGACCGTCGGAGACACCTCGCGAAGATCCTCGCGAACCGTGTCAATGGATTCGCCGAAATGGACCACGGCCCCTACAGACAAAGGCATGAACAAAGTGAAGATCTTTTCTGCCACATGGCAAAGGGGAAGGTAGGAAAGAAGGGTGTCTGCATCACCAACCCCCAGCTCCCGGGCCATATCTCCCGCGATGGACAGTACATTATGACTGGAGATCAGGGCCCCCTTTGGATCCCCGGTAGTCCCGGAGGTATATACGACCATGGCCGGTTCCTTCGGGTCCCTCGCCTCCAGCTCGTTGGCAAACCAATCCGGATCCTGCTCCCGGAGCCCTCGCCCCGCCTGCATGAATTCCTGGAAATGGGAAAGCCGTGGTTCCTCATAATGTCTCAGTCCACGCGGATCAAAGACGATCACCCGCTCCACATGCTCCAGATCTGCGCGGGCCTCCATAAATTTGTCGACCTGTTCCTGGTCCTCGCAAAACAAAATCCGGGCCTTCGAATGTTTCAGCACGTAGGCGACATCAGCTGACGTATTCGTCTGGTAGATCCCCACACTGCGCGCACCGATCCCCTGCGCCCCCAGATCGGCATATACCCATTCGGTCCGGTTCTCACTCAGGATGGCCACATGATCTCCCGGACCGATCCCCAGGGCCGATAACATATGACCCACCGCCGCGACCTCTCGATAATAGTGGTCCCAGGCTATCTCCTCCCAGATCCCATAACGCTTTTCACGCAGGGCCACGGCGTTCGGGCGCTCGTCGGCAAAGCGTTTTACGCAGGCCGGAAGGGTCTTTGGTGCTGCGGTCATGTCATAGCCTGCTTGCCGGCATACGCTTCCAGGACACGCGGATCCGCGCGGATCGCCGCCGGATCTCCCGATGCGATACCCTGTCCGAAGTCCAACACCTGGACCGCATCGGCCAGATCAAGAACCATCGAAAGATCATGCTCGATCAAGAGTTGCGTGATCCCCAGCTCCTCCTTGATGTCCAGAATGTAACGCGCCATATCCTCGGTCTCCTCCTGGTTCAGCCCCGCTGCGGGCTCATCCAGAAGAAGGAGCTTCGGCTCCATACAAAGTGCACGGCCCAACTCAATACGTTTCAAAACCCCGTAGGGTAGAAGTCCGACCGGGTGTTTCCGGTAGCGCTCCAGATTCAGGAACTCAATGATCTCCTCGACGACCTTCCGATGGCGGATCTCTTCGTCTCGATAGCGCCCTGCCCCCATCATGTCGGACCACCAGCCGGTTTGATAGAGATGATGACGCCCCAGGAGGAGATTCTCCATCGTTGTCAGATAATCAAAAAGCGCCAGGTTCTGGAACATGCGGGCAATACCGGCTTCGGCCACCCGATAGGGTTTTAAGCCGATCATATCCCGGCCTTCGAATAGAATCGTGCCACTGTCCGGGATATACACTCCGCACATACAATTGAAGAGTGAGGTCTTTCCCGCGCCGTTCGGACCGATCAGGCCGACTATCTGTCCTTCCTCGACCGATAGAGAGATCCCGTTGAGGGCGCGAACGCCGCCAAAGGAAAGATGAAGGTCGGTGATCTGCAAGCGGGTCACGACAACCACCTCTTTCGTCTCCGATAATGCTTTACGTCCCGATAGCTCCTACGCCCCCCTTCGCCCAATCCAAGATAGAACTCTCGAATATCCTTATCCTGGCGGAGTTCCTCCGCGGGGCCGTCGAGAACGATTCGTCCGTTTTCCAGGATATAGCCATAATCGGCCAACTCCAATGCCATGGTGGCGTTTTGTTCCACCAACAATACGGAGACACCTTCCTGATTGATCTCACGAATGAGAGTCTTCACATCGTCAACCACCTGTGGCGCCAGGCCCAGGGACGGCTCGTCCATCAACAGAAGTTTCGGTCGCGCCATCAGGCCGCGGGCAATAGCCAGCATCTGCTGTTCACCACCCGACAAATAACCCGCCTGCTGGCGCCGCCGCTCACGTAGAATGGGGAAGCGCTCATAATACCGTTCCGCTTCGGTCCGGGCCCTCTGCCCGGTCAAAGCATAGCCCCCGGCCAGGAGATTCTCTTCGACCGTCAGCTCAGGGAATACGCGCCGCCCCTCCATCACATGACCGATACCAAGAGGAACGATATGTTCTGGTTTCCGGTCATGCAGAGTCTGCGGTCCACCCTCATGATGAAGCACAGCGCTCCCCTTGGTCACCGCTCCATCATGAATATCCAGCAAACCTGTGATCGCGCGGAGAAGCGTCGTCTTACCGGATCCATTCGGACCCAGAAGAGCAACGATCCCTCCGTCCGGCACACGGAGACTCACCCCCTTCAGGACGAGTACCACCGAGTGGTACACCACCTCGAGATTGGAGACCTCCAGCATGCCAAACACCTTGGATGGACGGGCCGGGCACCCGCAGGTGCCCTCCCCCTATTGATCGATGGTTTTCGGCGTTGCGTAACCGCTCGCAACCGTCCAGGTCATTTTCTCGAAGATGGGCCTGAGAACTCGAACCTTGGTACCCGTTACATACGGCATCGTGGTCAGGTTCACAGGTTGCATCATGCCATCAGCATTCCACTCACTCAGCTCTTGCAAGGCCTTGAGATAGCCTTTCCGGCTGATATCGCCCATTTCAATTGCAGAACGAGCAGCTTCCAGCGCAATCCGTCCCTGAAGGTAGGAAACAAGCAGATAGAAGTCCGGTCGGCCCAGATCCGCGCCATGGGTCTTGAAAGCTGCCATGAACGTTTTCATGCCCGGCACGGGTTCTCCCCAGACCGGGAGGCTGCTCATCCAGTAGAAGCGCGAAAACACCACCGACGGAATAACCTTGGGGCTGAAGAAGGGGTCGATCCAGGTTGGCGTAGAACCAACCCATACCGGCATATACTTCATCTGCGCCGCCGTTCCGAGGATTGGGCCCGTAGCGCTAGGGAGCACCACCATCAAGACATGGGTGGCTCCTTTGTTCTTCAGGGCAGAAACAACCGCAACAAAGTCCTTCTGGCCTGGTACGACCGTCTGCTCGGCCACGATTGTTACGCCATGGGTTATAGCGGCTCGCTTGAATCCCTTGAGGCCGTCAAGGCCATAGTCGTCCTGCTGATAGATCACGGCTGCTTTTACGGCGGCCGCATCCTTGGCGTGCTGGACAATAAAGTCCATGGCGCCCATGGCTTCGATCTCATAGGAGGGACCAGCTGGCGGCGTGTAGGTATGCTCGGCCATCT
>CAUZEG010000160.1:0-10275 GCA_963578775.1 Myxococcales bacterium | reverse complement strand
AGAACCACCCGTGACATGGTTGGGGTTATAGGGATTTCGTGGAGTTCCGTGTTTTACGTTGATGCCCGTAACGCCAATCCCAAGCTCGTGCATATTGAGCTTGCCGATGAGTAGCGCTCCCTGCGCACGCAGCCGCCCAACACTGCTGGAATCTTCCGTCGCGTTTGTGCGGCCATGGATGCTCGTGCCCACTGTGGTGGGATAACCGGCCTGGTCCACTTCGTCCTTTATGCCGACGGGCACGCCGTCGAGAACGCCGAGGGGCGCTCCGCGCCTATGCCGTTCTGCCGATGCTTCGGCCTGGCGCATCATATCCTCGGGATCCTGTGCAATAAACAGGTTCATCTCCTGTTCCAGTTGCTCCTCGCGGGAGCCCAGGATCGTCTCGGCAATATCCACGGGGGTGGTGTTTCCATTGCGATACGCCCAGGCGTAGTCCTGGATCCCCGGGGGGCGATGACCGCCTCCGGGTGTGTGGGATGATAGGCCTTCTCGGAGCACATCCTCAATTTCCGGTGGCCCCGACGGTGTGTCTTGGAGCTGGGGAAGAGGCTGGGTCGTAGGTGAACCGGCCAGTGGGGGTCGTTTCCGAAAGTCCTGAATTCCCACGTCCGCTAACATTTTCCGGGTGATTGCGGGTCCGCTAAGAGGCTTCTGGCTGAGAGAGGTCACCAGTTTTAATTTCCACCCGGTTATCCGGGGGCCTCGCACAGTTTTCAGATCGTAGGTCATGGCTTCATTCCCCGTAGCGACAGTTCAGGCTGGGTCAAGGCACATGACAAGAAACGCACATACCCGCAAGATTGAAAAGAGAAAAAACCGACCAGAAATGGCCATGTAAATGATATACTGTGGTCCGTTCAAGGGCCTGGGCTGGCTTGAAATCGCAACCGGGTACTCCTATCGTTAGATTGTTAACACTTTGAGGTAAGGGAAAATGAATCGGCTGGGTTGGACAACTCTATCTATTTTTCTATCTACAATTCTGGTTTCGAGCTTTCTTTTCGCGGGACCGGCGAGGGCTTGCGGAGGTTTCTTCTGTAACGCAAATACCCTGAGCCCCATCTACCAGGCGGCCGAACGCGTGGTATTTGCTCGTTACGATGACCAGGTAACAATGCATGTGGAGATCACCTACGCGGGTGAGCCGACTGATTTTGCCTGGATGCTGCCTCTCCCCACTCTGCCGGAGGATGAGCTCGGAAACCCCCTACCCCTGGAGGAGATCCTACGCACCTCGATTCCTCGTCTTTTTGATATTCTTCAGTCAAACACCAACCCTGTCTTTACCGTAAATAACACCTTCGAGGACTTTGGCTGTAACCAATCCGATCCGAGTAGCTTTGGCGGAACCTGGGACAGCTGGGACTCGAACGAGGCCGCTGACACCGGTTCCACCGATATGGGCGGTCCACCACCGGTCGCGGTGCTTCAGGAAGCCGAAATTGGCCCGTTTCAGGCCCAGCTCATTTCGGCTACCGACAGCCAGGCCCTATTCGAATGGCTGGGTGAAAACGGATATATCCAGGATGAAAATGCCCTGCCGATCCTCGACAGCTATGTAGTAGGAGAATATCTCTTTCTCGGCATTCGGCTGCAGAGTGGAAAAGAAACCGGCGATATTCGCCCCATCGAATTAAACCTTGGCGATACAGACGCCTGTGTGCCCCTTCGCCTCACGGCTATCGCAGCCACACCGGATATGCCGATTATGGTGTGGGTGCTTGGCGAACACCGGGCGGTCCCGAAAAACTTCCTTCATGCGGAGGTGAATCCACAGGCTCTGCAATGGCCCCAGGTCCCGAACTACGCGGACACGATCAGCGAGGCCGTCGACACTGCGGCGGGTCGGGCCTTCATCACCGAATACGCCAGCCCCGCGAAGATCATGAGCGACATGATCTATAATTCGAACACCAATAATCGTAAGGAGGCTGTAGCCGCCGCTTCGGATTTGATCAGCCTCTGGAACGAGCTGGTTGCATTGGGTGGCGTGACGAATGCTGAGCTGCTGTCTATCTTGCAATCCCATGTTCCGATGCCCGAGGGATTAAAGGGCTATCCTCACGGGAACTGCTGGTATGATCCCTCACCGCCAGAGTGGGCCCGTGAAGAGATGGATCTCTACTGTGATCCCAACGATGAACATACCACCACAGACGCCGAGTTCTATGGGTACCTGGGCTATTGGCTGGCAAAATTAGAAGCCGCCGGCACACCTGTTTCGGTTGATTTTGACGGCCTTAAGGAGAACCTCTTGGAGCAGTTCTTTGCCCCCCGTGAGAGGATACAGGCCATGCTGGACCGGGCCGATTGGATCACCCGCTTCTATACCTTGATTTCCGCCTCGGAGATGACGCGGGATCCGATCTTTGCATTCAATCCCGATGCTCCGGAGATAGGGCGAAATAGAACCGTGACCACCATAATCAAGTCCGACGAAGACTGTGATGAATCCTGGATTGAGGCCACCTACGCGGATGGATCTCGCTATATTTTCCCGTGTGAAATGCCAAGCCAGTGTTTAAGCACCCCCATCGTTGGGCCTGTGCCCGACGCACCCGCCCTCTATCATGTAGCGGTATACGACGAGAGCGGTGAGCCCCAGTATTTCGACCCGGCCGACGCCGAGGAGGTGGATGTCCTCCTGGATAAAGCGGTCGTAGGCCAACCGTCCTTACCGGAGAACTATGATCTGAGCGAAGAGCCGGACAATGTCAGTCTGAACAATAACACTCTGCCATCGGGCGCAGGAGGCAATAAGAAATCCAGCGGTTGCGCCGCTACGCCAGATGGTGCCCCCCTGTCGGGCCTACTGGTCCTGCTCTTTTGTGTCCTCGTCGTGCGCCGAAGGCGGATCCACGTCTGAAAAGAACTGCGTCTACGGGCTGATACAAGCGGACAGGATCTTGATGTTGTCCAGATAGACGCCTTCGCCCAGGTTGTTTTCACCGTCGATGGAGTCGAAGTTGAAGCGGATCTGCACCTGTGTTCCTATGGTACTGGCGGGCAAATCGGCGGTCTTGTCCACCCAGACGGCCATCTGGGTCTCCGATGCGGGGAACCAGGGAAGGGTTGCGAACCCCTTCTCCCAGATTACGACGGGCTCCACTCCGTCCGCGAGAACTTCGATCCAGAGTTTGTCGTAGGAGCCACCGGGATCCGTATCTACGAAGGCCTGGAAGTGCAGCGTAGAGGATACACCGGGGGGTAGCAGGATATAGGGCGTAGTCACGGAGCCTGTGACCTGGCAGAGCTCATCATTGGCACAGCCAAAGAAGGTCGTGCAACAAGCAGGAGCGTCTGGATTTGCGAAATCAAGCGTGAGGGGATCACCGAAATATAGAGCCAGGGTCGCGCTGGAAGAAGCCTCCCCACCAAAGATGCTCCAGCCTACGGGGTCATTGGGATTGTCATAGCTGAAATCGCCAAAGAAATCGCCCAGGAGCGTAGTGTCAAAGGTCGCCAGGAACGGCTGTGAGTTGCAACAGCCCGGAGTGTCGAGCCAGGTGGTCTCACAGATCGCATCAACACATTCACGTGTCGTGCAAAGATTATTGTCTTCGCAATCCTCGGTTGTATTGCAGCAGTTCGGATCCGGATGCGGGTTATGGACGCATCCGTAGTTGACACATACATCCACAGTACAACTGTCGGTATCGACACAGTGTTCATCTTCAGTACAGCAGCCTACGACACCCGTCGGGGTATAACTGCAGGAAAAATCCGTCGACTCGGGTACCGTCAGGGAACATGTGACGATGGTGCAATCCGATACGTCGGGGCAATCATCCACGGTATTGCAACATAAGGGGTCCGCGTGAGGGGCGTGGTTGCATTGGTTATCGATACAGCTGTCGATTGTGCAGGCATCTGCGTCGACGCATTCACTATCCGCTACGCAACAGTTTGGGTCCCCGAGATCGGCAAAAACACAACCTCCCTCCGCCTCTGAGCAGAAATCATCCGTACACGGCGAATTGTCGTCACAGGACTGGACCGAATTATGGCATCCCTGGAGGGCATCGCAGGTATCTGCGGTACAGGAGAGCCCATCGTCACAGTCGAGTTGTTCGTATTCGCAGCCAATCAAAGGATGGCAACTGTCCAGGGTACAGATACTACCATCCGCACAGCTCTGGCTGATGTGAACACAACCCGAGCCAAGCACGCAGGTGTCCAGGGTGCATTCGTTCCCATCCTGGCATTCGTTATCCGTATTGCAACAATCAGGATCCGCCACCTGGGTGTTGATGCAGCCACCTGTCGCGGGATTACAGCTATCGATCGTGCAGACGTTATTATCATCGCAATTAGTCGACACATGCTGACATCCCAAAAACTTATGACAACTGTCCGTTGTGCAGGCGCTGTCATCATCACAGGAGATATCTGCATACAGGCACCCACCGGCCGCCTCATCACAATGCTCTTCCGTACACTCGTCGTTATCATCACAACTGAGGTTCGGATAATAACAGCCGGTCAGGTGATGGCATGTGTCGACCGTGCATACCTCCGCATCGGCACAGTAAATGGCGTCGTATACGCAGCTTTCATCCGTGCAGGTTCCGGTGGTACAGGCGTTCTTGTCGTCACAGTCTTCATCGACGGTACAGCTGGTCGGGATCTCGAAGATGTCTTCTTCTACGTCCTGTCCATCCTCTACGTCCGGGACATCTTCGGCGATGTCACTCACCTCCGAATCCCCGTTATCACTGCTATCACTGCTATCCGGAATATCCTCGCCGGTGACACCTTCATCGGCTGACCCTGGATCAGCTACGGTCTCCGTGTCGGGTATGTCGGTACCGATGCCTGGATCGGAGCCCTCATCCGTCTCACCCAGATCCGTCGGAACATCAGGCACGACGTCCGTCCCCTGATCCGGGGTGTCCGCGGTTATATCGTCGGGCCCAACCCCATTACCACCACAGGCCCAGAGTACCAGGCATCCGATCGTACACAAGACGAGTGGCAATCGTTGCATAAAAGTCTCACGAAAAAGCATCGGGTTCATCAAACCTCAAAGGAATACATATGCGGTCAGCCTGTCGCGCCGTAACACAGATAGCTGAAAAGAGTAACAGAATTCAAAGGGAAATGCCTTAGCCCTTATAGCCCATGCTGGTCCACGAATCTACTGCCTTTGCAACCGCGTCCAGAAGCGGCTGTATATGCCTGCACAGGTAGGTTGCGTCCGAACCGTAATACAAGAGATCCTTTAACGAACCTTGCCGTCACGAGGCTTTGCCTTGACCGCCTGCACATCAGTTCGTTAGCGTGCGCCGGGTTTATAGGACGTCATATTCTATGGTTGTTTCACCGCAAATACCGGATCGCGCCAAGCGCTATGTCGACGATCCTGATCGGATCGATTCCATCGATCTGGCCGGGGATTCGGCCTGGTGGGAAGATCTGGATCTGATTCCTGTCCAGATTGGTGGGGTCCAGATACCGAATCGCTATTTCCTGGCCCCTATGTGTGATGTAACCAATATGCCCTATCGCGTCATTGCTCGCGGCCAGGGCGCATCCCTTCTTGCTACAGAAATGTTGAGTAGCGTTGCCCTGGCGATGGGTGGCCATCGCACCTTCCATATGATGGAGTTTCTCCCGGATGAAAAACCCATCATGGTGCAAATCAGTGGGACCGACCCGGAGATCATGCGTACGGCCTCCTTGATGATCCAGGACTATGGCGCCTCCATGCTGAATCTGAATTGTGGCTGTCCGGTAAAAAAGGTCATCAAGGGTGGCAGCGGATCCGCCCTACTCCGTGATAAAGAGGTGCTGCGCAAGATTCTTCAAACTCTTCGACCCGTATTGGACATCCCATTAACGGTTAAAATGCGCGCCGGTTGGGACGCGAAAACGGTAAACGCGGTGGACGTCGCGCGAATGTGTGAGGACGAGGGCGTTGACGCGGTCATGCTCCATGCTCGTACCCGCAAACAAATGTACGAAGGACGGGCCGATTGGGACTTGATTGCTGAAGTGGTCCAATCGGTGTCCATCCCAGTGATCGGCAATGGCGATATCTTTACCGGTGCCGACGCCCACCGCATGTTGGAGCAGACAGGTTGTTCGGCTGTAATGTTGGGACGTGGGGCTATCGGAAATCCATGGATCTTCCGTGATTGTATCGCGCAGGAGGTCAATCCGCGTGGCGATGCCCTCATACCGACGGTTTCCCCAACCCCCGAAGAACGCCTCGCCACCATCTGGCGACATTTCGAACTCTTTGCAGCCTATGCCGGCCGCGAGCGTGCACTGGTACGTATTCGCAGACAGCTTATGGCCTACGTCCGCGGTCTTCCTGGATCGTCGGCCTTTCGCGCCCGGTTGAGCAGCCTTACGTCGGAAGAAAACCTGCGCAGCAGCCTGGCCGAATTTCTTGGTGAAAACCTCCATCCTTCGGATCTCTCGACCACGGTCGCATCAATGGCCGAATCTGCACATACCCCGCGGGGGGATCGTTGAGTTCTTCGGCAGAGAGAAGTTGGACAATTGGGACGATCCTTGACTGGACCCAGCAGTATTTCTCGCGCTGCAACCTTCCCCAGGCCCGCCTGGACGCCGAGCTTATCATCGCACACGCCCTGGGCCTGAAACGTGTAGACCTGTATGTAAAACACGATATGCCGGTGGGCCTCCCGGAACGCGCGATAATCCGCGAACTAGTCAAGGCACGCGCCGACGAACGCGTTCCTGTCGCCTATTTATTGGGTCGAAAAGAGTTTTTTGGTCTGTCGTTTCAGGTGGATCCGAATGTGCTCATTCCCCGCCCCGAGACAGAGGCCCTGGTTGATGTCGCGATAGAAAAACTGAAGTGCTTTGAAGCAACCGATGACAGACCCGTCCGAATGCTGGATGTGGGTACCGGCTCGGGTGCTATCGCCATCGCTGCGGCCAGGCATACGGACGACGTTCAGGTGGTAGCGACCGATATTTCTCCTGAGGCGCTGGAGGTGGCGGGTCGAAATGCCGAGGAGCATGGGCTGGTGGACCGCATTGAATTCATAGCAGCGGATATGTTCCATGACCCTCCCGATCTTGGGCGGTTTGAAGTCGTCGTCAGCAACCCACCCTATATTGATCCGGCGGACACAGACACCCTCGCACCCGAGATTCAACGGCATGAACCCGGTCTGGCACTTTTTGCGCCAGAAGCGGGCGACGCCTATCTGGAAGCCCTGATGACAAACGCAAACCATCTGGTGCATGATGAGGGCTTCCTCCTAGTCGAGGTTCAGCCTCCGCTCCGTGCCAGGTCCTGGACGGAACGATTTTCTCAACAGGCCGGGTTTACCGATGTGCAACCAATTCTTGATATTTCAGGAGAGCCCCGGGGGGTGGTTGCGCGTTGGTGTGGATCGTCGAATCAAGGATGATGAATGCCTTCGGTAATCCTTGAAAGCCCCTCTCTTTCGGCGCGCACTCAGACCCGCTTTGACACTTTTCTATTGGTGGGGCGAGCACCGGGCGTAGATCTTCAGATCCTGGATACCCGTGTCAGCAAGCGCCACGCGACCATCAAGCTATCCGGTGACGGGACCTTCGTAATCGAGGATCTGGGAAGTCGGAACGGGACAACCGTTAATGGCGTCCAGATCACGGACGTTACGGAGGTAGAGGACGGGTCTATTATTGGGGTCGGCGACTCAACATTGACCTTCCGCGACGATGCCGAGATCTCCGATGAATTCAACCGAACCTCCACCATCACTATCACCACAGAACGTGTGCTGAAGGGCTTCCCGCCTGCTCGAGACGTCGCTACCACCGTACAGCTTAAAGAAGATTACGATCGGTTACGTCTCCTGTGGATGATATCGTTGGAGTCCAACCTCGATCGTCCGATGAAGGACCAGATCTTTGAGATTCTAAGGATCCTCCTCAAGGAGATCGATGCAGACCGTGCAACGCTCCTATTATTGCCGATTGAACATCGCGATACGGAAGACCCCGCCCATCTTGAGTTGCTGGTCGCCTGCGATCATAAAGGTCAGGCCTACGACAAGCAGACCCAGGTCTCCGAAACCATTCTGGGAGAAGCTCTGCGGACCAAACGGGGCGTTCTAGTAGCCGATGCGCGTATGGATGAACGCTTCGATTCTTCGCAAAGTGTTGTAATCCAGGGCATTCGTTCGACCCTATGCGCCCCTATGATGTCACGTCTTGGCACCAAGATCGGAGTCATCGCCCTGGATTCAGTCAGTGTGACCGCCGCATTTCACCAGAAAGACCTGGTGGTCCTCGAAACCCTCGCGACCCAGGTGGGCACCGTAATCGAAAACATCCGTCTTATCGAACATGCCCGGACCCAGGCGATCGCTCGAGAACGTCTATCGCGTTTCCTGTCGCCGAATGTTGTAGATGAAGTTGTGGCGGGTCATGTGTCCATCACCGATTCGGGCGAGGCTCGCAATGTGACCGTATTATTTACGGACGTCCGGGAATTCACGGCGATGTCTCGACAGTTCGCGCCCGATGAGGTTCTGAACAGTCTGAACAGCTATTTTGCTCTCGCTGTAGACATTATCTTCAAACATGAAGGGACTCTGGATAAATTCCTCGGTGATGGCTTGATGGCTCTTTTTGGCGCACCTCTGCCCCAGAAAGACGCTACCCTTCGAGCGGTCGCCGCGGCCCAGGATATCCAGCGCGAGATGGTGGGCTGGAATAAAGAGCGGGTTGCTGGGGGGAAGCAGCCGTTGCACGTAGGCATCGGGATCGCGTCGGGACCTGTAGTTGCCGGAGCGGTGGGCACCCCGCAAACCCTGTCCTATACAGTGGTAGGACCGGCGGCTAATCTTGCGTCTCGACTCTGTTCCGTAGCCGGAATCGGGGAGGTTCTCGTTTCCACGCCCGTGGCACAGGCTCTCCCGGACAATGTTCCGGTCGATAGACCGCGTATGGTCGAGTTGAAAGGGTACGAAAAACCCGTTGCGGTCTACTGCGTACACGCAGACTAGGATTACCCAGATATGTCGGCTATCGAATTCCAGATATTGCATCGCGACACCGATTGTGCAGCTCGGACGGGGCGGTTGGTAACTCCGCACGGCGAAATCCGGACACCTGTATTTATGCCGGTGGGAACCCATGCGGCCCTCCGCGCATTGACCCCGGAACAGGTCATGGCAGCAGGGGCACAGATCGTGCTCGCCAACACCTATCATTTGTCTATTCGGCCCGGTGAGGCCCTGATAAAAAAATTCGGCGGGCTGCACCAATTCATGTCAATGCCTCTTCCGATCCTTACGGATTCCGGTGGCTTTCAGGTATTCAGCCTTCCGGGCAAAGAGATCACTGAGGAGGGGGTTCGTTTCCGGTATGAGAAAGGCGGCGAGCGGGTATTCATTACCCCAGAGCGGTCAATGCAAATCCAGGAAGACCTCGGCGCCGACATCATCATGGTATTCGACGAATGCGTAGAATACCCGGCGACCTATGAGCGCGCTCGGGCTGCAATGGAACGCACCCTGCGATGGGAGACTCGTTGCCAAAAAGCACATACGCGCACAGACCAGGCCCTCTTCGCGATTGTTCAGGGCTCTACCTACGAAGATTTGCGTAGAGAATGCGCACGTAAGCTCGTAGACATGGACTTTCCCGGCTATGCCATTGGGGGGCTCAGCGTGGGTGAGGGACTGGAAGTCATGGATGAGGTGCTCAGTTACACCGCACCAGAACTGCCCGAGGATAAGCCCCGGTACGTCATGGGCATCGGACTACCAGAAGACCTTCTATGTGCCATTGGACATGGAATTGATATGTTCGATTGCGTAATCCCCACCCGCCATGCCCGGGGAGCCGTTGTATACACCACCCAGGGACGCCTGCGGCTCACCCACCGAAGATATCGCACCGATGGGTATCCAATTGACTCTTCTTGCGAGTGTTATACCTGCAAAAACTATAGCCGGTCCTACCTTCGCCATCTCTTTGATGCCGGCGAGGTCCTGGGAACAACCCTGGCCGGCATTCACAATATAAGTTTTTTGTCGCGGCTCACATCCGACGCCAGCGAGGCAATCGCCCGGGGCGAGTTTAAGGCCTTTTCCGAACAATTCCTGGCCCAATATGGCTCGTCGAAGGAGCCCCAAAAGCCACCACGAAAGCAGAGAAAGAAGAGTCGGCGCCAAAATCCTACAAAAGGATAGCTTTGGCCTGCGGGAATAGACCAAACGCCCCGCCGGTGTGGATGAACAGGGCCCGTTTGCCGAGTCGGCCACCCCGGGGCTCCGCCCGTAAGGCGCCAAAAGCCTT
>CAUZEG010000159.1:0-10281 GCA_963578775.1 Myxococcales bacterium | reverse complement strand
CAGGGCAGTCGGCTGAAGCGGTTTTTCTCCATGCTGGTTCAGCTATTTGTGATTGCAGCGGCTCTCTTTGTGTTCGCGGATCCGGTCTGGGATAACGGGGCGACGGTTCGCCATGAGCCGGCGAAGGCCCCCGATGTCCCGGAGATTGTATTGGTCATTGATCGTTCCCGTTCGATGCGGGCGTCCGGGCTGCATACAGTCAACTGTTCCAATCCCTCGCAGATCATCGAGGACGAAAAGGCCCCGAAACCCGAAGGTTGTTCCTGGGCTGGGTCCGGAGAGAAAGGGCCCTCCTTAATGGGGGTAGCGCGTGGTAGAGCCGCAGCTCTTCTGGCCCAGGCGCCCAGGGAAGCACATGTGTTTCTGGCCACCCTGGATGAGACGGTGGAGTCCCATCTGATCTGGGGGGATCGTCGAACCGCATTTGAGCGTCTGCAGAACATCACGGCGACGGATTTTTCAGACAACCCAGAGCGCTTGATCACATGGTTGCAGCAATTTCGTACTACCCATCCGTCGGTTCCGGTATTTGTATTCACCGATATGCAGCGTCATGACATCTGGAGTGGAGTCGAAATAGCCGGGGTACAGATCGAGGGCGTCGGTGATCCCGTCGGAAATGTGGTGGTAGAAGCCTTTCGTGCCCGCGCCGATGTAAGTCGACCGGGGCATGCCGAGGTACTTTGTCGGCTTCGATACCATGCAGCACCTGGCGAGGACACTACGGATATCACTTCGACACACGTCCAGTTGGAGATTTCTGGCCGGGCCCTTGAACCGGACGCAGAATCTGTTGTCGTAGCGGTACGATCACTGGATGTGCCGTCCACGGAGCCCGTTGAGATCAAGTTGGCCGTGGCGGATCTACCGGGACCGTTATTACGAGCCCGGATTACGACCAATCAGGAAGACCGGGATCTTCATATATTCGATAGCCTCCGTTGGGCTGAGGTTCCGTCGTTACGACCGCTGCCAGTGGCCGTAGTTGGGCCAGCGCCAAGAGGACTGTTCATCGCTTTGGTGGCAGACCCATTTCTGGAGGTCCTGGGACCGTTCGAATCGGACACGGAGGTGCCTGGGCGGGCTCGAGCGGTGGTGTATTCGGGGATCCTGCCAGAGAAACTCCATCGGCCGAGTTTGATTATCGACCCCCCGGTGAACCCTGGACATAAATTTGGTGCAGTAGAACATCTGGGGACGGGTGTTCTACGGCCGACCAGAAATCGGTTTTGGCGACGGCTGGATCCGGGAGAGTTGCCCGTAACCATGGCCTCGAAATTGACCCGCGGTACCGGTGAAAAAGTCGTACT
Source organism: Myxococcales bacterium (assembly GCA_963578775.1). Taxonomy (GTDB): domain Bacteria; phylum Myxococcota_A; class UBA9042; order UBA3505; family UBA3505; genus UBA3505. The sequence continues at coordinate 8,971 of CAUZEG010000159.1, read as the reverse complement.
TCGTCATGGGAAGACAATGGTCGGGCTGGTGGGAGAGGTAGATGGCGTTCGTGTGGTACGGCTTGGTGTGTCGGCACAGGATCCGGAGTTGATTCGTTCCGTGGCCTTCCCAGCTTTGATCGCGCGCGCTGTGGATCATCTGCAGGACCGCGAAGACCTGGTTGGAGAAATACGTACGGTTGGTATGCTTCAGTTGCCGGAACGTGCGGAGGATCGATTGCTTTCGATCGTCGATCTGGACCAACCTTCGATCTCCATTGTGCCGCGTAGTCGTCGGTTCCTTCGAGAACAGGCTGGCGCAATACTTCTTCATTGGGAATCCGGTGATATCGAACCGCTGGTGATCGTTCCCCGAGCCGATATACGAGAGGATCGGCTTGATGGGAGCGTTCAAGCGGCTGGGCCCGTATCCCTGACGACCCAACCCCAGTTGGAGCGGAGTCATGTCTGGTGGGTTCTTATCCTGATGTTGGTCTTTGTAGCTCTAGCCGAACGATACCTGTTTGTGAGTCGGAGGGTCCTATGAGTCGTCGCGGCACCCTCCTGATCTTGTATGGGCTATTGCTCGGTGCCATCTTTGCCAGCTGCCTACCCTATGTGGCGGATCGGTTTGAACTTGAACTACTGTCTCCCGATTGGCGCTGGGTCGCCCTATGCACAGGACTGCTCTGGGGGCCCGGAATCGGTGGTTTATGGCAGGCTCCCAATCCACAGCGGATCTCTGCCCTTGGGGTACGGACCGTAGCTATGTGGGCTCTGGTTGTGGCGATGGTGCAGCCGGTTCGGTACGAACGGAAACCCCAGGACGTATCCGTGTTGATATTGCAGGATCGTTCCTCCAGTGTGGATGATAAAGAAGCGGATGTTCTGGATCTGGCACCGGTGCAGAAGAAAATTGGCTCAGGCCGTATCGGATTTCATCCCTTTGGTGACCTCAAGGCTTTACAGTCAGAGCAGCTGATCGGCGCGGGCAGTGAACTCGATCGGGTTCTGGAGCTTGTGCCCACTTTGATCCGTGGTGGAACGGATACACGAGTCGTATTACGGACCGATGGAGGCAATACTGGCGGTGCTCTCGGTCCGGTCGTTGGACGCCTGACGCAGGCGGGGATAGCTGTGTATCAGGAGCGCCTGCCTTCTCTGCTCGATGGTGGGGATATAGCCGTGGTTGGGATTGAACATCCCGAACGGGTATTGTCGGGTCGAAAGATAACGATCGCAGCCAGAGTCCATAAAGGCACAGAGGTACCGGTTGAATGTAGTATGCAACTGGGTACAGAGATTCGATCAAAAAGCCTGGTCGAAGGTGACCAGGCCACGTTCTCGAATGTTCTGGTCCCGGGTTCTGATGCGATGCCGTTGGTGGTCTCCTGTGAGCGGACCGATGGGGTACGAGATGCAGTGGAACAAAACAATCGTTACGGCACATTATTGGTACCCGAACAGCCACCTCGAGTCTTGATTGTGGACAGTCAGCCGAGCCGAGCACGGAGCCTGGCAGATGCAATTGGAAACGGTTTTGATGTGACGGTACGGGGTGGTGGAGGCTTGCCCAACAACAAAGCAGGATGGCAGCGGTTTGACGCGATCCTGGTATCCGATCTACCTCGAATTACCAACTACAGTCGTAACAATTTCAGCCCTCGGCAGATGGCGATGGCCGACAGATATGTTCGGGACGGCGGGGCCTTATTTATGATCGGTGGGCCCCAGGCGTTGGGGCCCGGTGGGTATATCGGTACTCGCCTGGAGCAACAGACGCTGCCCGTCTGGCTCGATACCCCACGGACGGAGCGGCAACCTAAACTGGCATTGGTACTTGTAATTGATCGTTCGGGGTCGATGACGGGTTTGAAGTTGAATCTTGCCAAGAAGGCCGCTGCTGCGACCGCCGAGAGTCTTGGGCGAAACGATCGAATTGGTGTGATTGTCTTTGATGCCAAGGCAGATGTTGTCGTAAATCTGCAGCGAGCTGCGAACCGTTTTCGTATCCTCAGTGATGTGGCGCGGATCAAAGCGGGTGGCGGCACCAAGATCCAACCAGCTCTAGCCGAGGCATTTCGAATGTTGAAACGTGCGCCCGCCCGTTTCCGCCATGTGATACTGCTCACGGACGGACAGAGTCCACGTGGGGGTGTGCTGGATACGGTCCAATCGATGACCGATCGCGGGATTACAGTGTCCACCATTGCAGTAGGTCGATCGGCGGATCGCACCATGCTGCGGGAGATCGCTGATCTGGGTGCAGGCCGATACCACTACACCAATAGCCCGGAACGGATTCCCAGAATATTCTTACGTGAAACGCGCGAACTTCGTCGGGATACGGCCTCCACGGGTAACTTTCGACCTCGTCTTACCAATAAGGGTAGGCGGCTTTCCTATCTTCGGAAGCTCGAACGCTCGATACCCTCGTTGGGTGGGTTGGTGCTGGTCCGGACCAAACCGGGCTCGGATGTGTTGATGAAGGATTCGTCCGGACATCCGCTGCTTATCACCCGTCGGCTGGGGCGCGGGACGGTGACGGTTTTTACGTCCGATGCCAAAGGTATCTGGTCGTCACGATGGATTCAGAGCACGGTATACCCCCGCTTCTGGCGCTCTATGATCCGGGCGGCACTCTCGGATAAAAACGCGGACCTTCCGACCGTGGATCTGGTGGATAGGCGCGATCGATTGGTCGCGCAGGTCCGCTATCCCATGAGCCAAACGGATCCTACCATTCCCATGGTCCGTGTCCGCACGATGAGCGGCGCCACGGACGAAGACTGGCAGGTCTTGACGCCGGTTGTCCGTGCACCGGGAGTTCTGGAGGCCGAGTTTATTTCCAGCGAGCCGCAAACCGTTTTGTTTGAGATTACGGTACGGCCCAATGACCCCCGTAGTCCTGTATTGCGGCGCAGTATTACGAGACCCTATGAGGCCGAACTCAATCCGGAACTCCTTGCGGCTGGGCGTCAGGAATTAGCCAGCCTATCGGAGGAGGGACTTCTACCCCGAGCCACCATGGCCGCATTAACTCGCCCAGGTCGTGTGGGGCCGAAGAAACGCACGGAATATTGGCAGATGGCCGTTGTGGGTTTCCTGGCGTCCTGGATCTTTGGTTTGATTCTACGCCGTATACCCATCGGTCGCGTGGCTCCTGAAGGGTGGTTATGAGGCGACACTCAGATTACGTTTCGTAGGATCAGCGAGAGACCGAGACAGGCAATACCGAAGAGGGTCAAACGCCGAAAAACGCGTTGGTTGACGTAGGGGTAAAGACGCGCTGCGGCCAGAATCCCAAGAGCGAGTGCAATACCGATCTTGGCGTTCAGGATCAGCAATTCGGTCCGGAAATAGCCCTGGCTGGCGAAGCCGGCGATCTGGATGACGGAAACGGACGAGAAAAAACATTGCAGGGTTGCGACGCTCGTGTCTTTCGACCAGTTTTTTACGCTGGTGTAGAGAACAACAGGGGGGCCACCGGTGTTATATGCGGCGCCGAGAACTCCGCCTAAGAAGCCGGCAATATAGCCCCATACGGCGTGGACTCCCCGATGTATTTTCAGCAGACCAATGAGCTCGTTGAACGCATAGAAAAGCAGGAGGGCTCCCAGGGTGATCATGAGAATATCGGCCCGCAAAGATGTGAACAGGAAAATTCCCACCGGGGCCCCCAGCAATCCACCAACGATCAGCGGCAAGACATGTATGCGCTGGATATTTCTGCGATGTTGAATGGCCAGGGAGACATTCAATAGAGCTGAAAACACCGCCAGGAAGGGGATTGCATCCTGTATTGGGAGAATGGTGGAGATCAGGGCAAGCGCGATCATGCCAAAGCCGAACCCGATGATGCCCTGGATACAGCCCGCGAAGAAGATCACAGATGCGATAAATAGCAGCTCATAGGTGGTCGCCACGGTTTCCTCACCTTGAGCCGAGCGGTGTCTCGTCTACGATACGGGCCAGGAGAGCTGCGTCGCCAGCCCTTTTGTCCACGTGAAGAGTCGTCGGCTCGACGATGACATGTCGATTCGTTAACGACTCGGGCGTTTCGCTTTTCACCAGCACACGAAGATAATTGGAGGTTGTACCGGTTGCCCACCGGCGACTTCCATCCGGGCCGCGGACAGCACCCTCCATCAGTACGGGGAGTGTGGATTTTGCGTCGAGAACTGTCTGGCAATGCTTTGAATGCCGTTCGGTGCTCAAATCCATAAGTGCACGTACACGTCGTTTTCGTTCCGATTTGGGAACGACGCCGTCGAGCCGGAGGGCTGCTGTGCCCTCCCTTTCGCTATAGGGAAAGACATGGAGTCGTGACCAGGGAAGTTGTGCCAACCTTTCGTAGCTCCATTGGAAGATCGCGTCGGTTTCCCCCGGGAAGCCCGTAATCACATCCATGCCCACAAAAATGCCGCCGACCAGTTTTCGATCGGTTTCCAGTTTGCTTCCAATCTCCTCTATTTCACGAAGGGTGTCCTGGACATCATCACCGGTATAATGACGTTTCATCCGGCGGAGAATGGTGGAATGTGGACTCTGCAAAGACATATGTACATGGGGGCAGAGTCGTTCCTGCGTGGCCATAAGTCTTCGGATCCCGGGGGTGAGCTCCAGGGGGTCCAGGCTGCTGATGCGAAGACGCGGAAGCTGGGTTTCTCGTAGGATCATCGACACCAGATTGTCGAGACCCACATCAATGCCCAGATCCGATCCGTATTCGCCCAGCGCAGTGCCGGTAAGCACAACTTCCTGTAGCCCGGCCGCTTCCATGGAACGGATATGCTCGATGACCCGCGCGGGACGAAGGCTTCGAGCCGGTCCGCGGGCAAATGGGATAATGCAGAATGTACAAAAGGCGTCACAACCTTCCTGGATTTTCAGGAAGGCACGTGTCGCGCTCAAAGCGCCTGTCGGAGCCAGAAAGGTCGCTTCTGGGATGGGCCAGCTCCGATCGGCGGGGTGGCTGGCTTTCATTTTCTGGTAGTTGTCCACATTGCCCAGAATAACCCCCTCCTCAGACTGGGATTCGGGCGTATCCCACGCTTCCATAACCAGATCGACGAGGCGCTCTTTGTCTTGATTTCCAACGACGAAATGCACTCCATTCGCCTGCGCCATACGACCTGGGGCGATCTCGGCAGCGCAGCCGGTCATGACAACTCTCGCCCTTGGATTGCGCCGTGCAGCCCGTGTGGCCTCCTTACGACTCTGGCGGTCGGCCTCGTGGGTGACAGTACACGAGTTGATCACAACCAGATCGGGACCTTCATCCAGAGCAACAGCAGACCAACCTCGACGATCGAGTTCCTGTTGGAGCAGATGGGTATCGTAGGCGTTGGCTTTACAGCCTAACGTCTTAATGGAGAATCGGCGTGTCATTGTCCGTCGGTCGCGGCAATGGACAGGGCCTGCCAAATGGCTCGAGACATGATTCCCATGGCCACGGGAATCGCATTTTCGTCGGCAAAGAAATTGGGCGTATGCAGACCAGCGAATGGCAGGTCTTCACATTTGACCCCAAGGCGCATCATATAGGAGGGGACAACTTCACTGATCCGGCCAAAATCTTCGGCTCCGGTGCTCGGTTTTTCGATCGGGTGGACACCTTCGTCGCCGACCACGTGTTGGGCGGCTTGCTGGAGGATCTGATGAAGGGTCGAATCGTTTCGAATGGGTCCCGAACCAAGCTCGATCTTGATCTCCGCCTCGCATCCGTAGGCCTTGGCGAGTGAACCCACCGTATTTTGGATACCATCATGCATCTTCTGGCGGGTTTCGGGTCGCATGGTTCGTACCACGCCCGTCAGATCGACGGAGCCAGCGATGATATTTTCAGCAGAGCCACCGTTGATTATGCCCACGTTGATGACGGCTGCATCCAGAGGATCAATCCGTTGCCCCACGAGGGAGTACAGGGCTCGAATGACATCCGCAGCCAGGAGGATTGCGTCTTTTGCGAGATGTGGGCGCGCGGAGTGGCCTGCTTTCCCCAGGATCCGAATTCGATAGGTATCGGAAGTTGCCGTTAGTAGCCCTTCACGGACGCCAACATTTCCCGTGGTTCGGTGGGGATCGACGTGCAACGCCAAGGCATATTGGATGCCGTCGAGAACCCCTTCATTCACCATTTGCTCGGCTCCGGACGGAATGATTTCTTCCGCCGGTTGGAACATAAACCGTACGGCCCCTGGGAGCGTGTCAGACAAGGCGTTGAAGGTCAGGGCCAGGCCTACGCCGATGGCAGAATGCATATCATGCCCGCAGGCATGCATGATCCCCTCGTGCTCCGAACCAAAGGAAATACTGTTATGTGGTTGTTCTCCAATCGGTAGGGCGTCGATGTCGGCGCGGTACAATACGGAAGGAGTACCGGAGCCCACGTCAACAATCAGACCGGTTTTCGCTGCGGCTCGGGGTTTGAGGCCCTTTTCCTCAAGGGTTTCGGTGAGGAATTGCTGGGTTTTATGTTCTTTCCAACCCAGCTCAGGGTATTGATGCAGTCGTCGACGCACGTCAACGGCCAATGGTGTCGCAGTCTTGATCGCCTGGTCGAGGCGTTGATTCATCGGAGTCCAGACAACAGACATTAAATTATACCCACAGTAAATTGTGTACGGCTGGTGCCGCGAGGCTTCTGGGTGAGGTAGCACGTTTCGTGCGAACCGTCAGTAGGAAAGCTCTTCAGAAGGCGTGAGGAGGTTGGGATCAGCTGCTCATTGGAACGTCTGTTCGGAACTCTTCTACAAGTCCATCGACCACCGATTCATAGCTCTTGGTAGCCTCATATCGCTTGAGCTGTCGAATGTAGTTGGGGCGTCGATCGAGAATGTCCATGACCTGCTTCAATTCGTTCGCACAGCCGAGTTCTGTTGCGGTCGGAGCCAGGCGCTCGACCGTCTGTTGGATATGATCGTGGATGGGCATCTGTTCGCCACGCTCATTCCGAATAAATAACATCTCGTCGCCATGCCGGGCAGCACGCCATTTGTTTTCCCGGATCGTCCAACGTTTGAATGATGGCAGGATTTCTCCGGCATCGTAGAGTTTGGTGAAATGGGCTACAAGACACTGCACCAGAGCTGTGATGGCACAGATTTCCGTCATATTGTTGATGGCATCACAGATTCGGATTTCAAGTGTTCCAAACACGGGATGCGGGCGGATATCCCACCATATCTCTCGAATCGAGGTGATGGTGCCGGACTCAACGAGTGTACCCATCAGGGTGGTGAACTCGTTCCAGTTTGTAAGCCTGGGAGGTAGACCAGCCGTTGGGAGTCCCTCGAAGATCTTGATACGGCTTGAGGCGAGTCCGGTATCACCGCGTTTCCAGAACGGGCTGGAGGCGGAAAGCGCGAGCAGATGTGGTATGAAGCAACGGATGGCGTTCATTACCGCGATGGCGTGTTCCCCGGACGGGACACCCACATGCACATGTTGGCCACAGATCAGCAGTCGTTGCGCGGGCCAGCGCATACTATTTACGAGGTGCTGATAGCGTTCTTTGTCGGTGATCGGAAGATCGCGCGGTCGGGAAAACGGATGGGTCCCCGTACACATGATCTGGAATCCCTGTTCGTCCCCCACCTTTCGCAGGATATCTACCTTGCCACTCAGATCGGCTCGAATCTGTGCTACATTCTCACAGACGTCAGAGTTGATTTCGACGATGGTCTGAAAGAGCTCTGGCTTGAAACAACCGTCCTCGCCAAGGGTTGCCAGAACATCACCGGCCAACGGAACCAGGGCGCGTGTTTCCGGGTCCACCAATGAGATTTCGAGTTCGACCCCAACGGTGTGTCGCGGAGAGCCTGTAAACTGAATTACATGGGTTTTTTCTTCGATATTCGCGATTTCCACCCTGGTGCCCTCCTGGATCTTATCCCACCGAAATCCGCCCCCGTATGGCATCTTTTTTCAGATGACAGACGGAAACGCAAATCATATCCGTATCTGGAGGTTTTTCAGGATGGGTGTGCAGTGTAGAATGTTGCGTTCGAGCCCCTCTGCCAATGTGGTTGGCTCGATAGCAAAGCATGAGTCGCATAGAGGCTCGATGCCGCTACCCGGTCCCAATAAGACACCCAGGACTTGAAGATCGCAGCTGGACTTCAGCTCCTCGAAGCGGTCCACGGTGTCGCTATCCAACTTGCCTTCGCCGTCGGTTATGAAGACCACATCGGCATTACCCCAGGGCTTTTCTGTGACGATCTCAGCGATTCGATCGAAGGGACCATTGAAATCAGTCCCCCCGAAAAAGACCTGTTCCAGACAGTTTCGCATGCGCCGAAAGAAGGGGGCATCGACCTTGATCCGATGTTCGGCTAGAGAACCGCGTGCACCGAAGGTCAGTACGATGAATGGTCGCCGCTGTTCCCAGCAGAGGAAGCCCATCGCCATCATCAGGGCTTTGGCGAAGAGCATACGTGGGCCTTGCATGGACCCACTGGCATCCACTACAAAGACGACCGGACCCCGTCCCAGCTTTTCAGGGCCCCGCACCTCATATTGGAGCGCACGACGTTCGACCAGCCGGGCGAGTAGAGCGCGTCGTAGAGCGGGGTGTTTCAGGCCCAGCAGTTCACTCGGTAGAATTCGTGCCAGGTCTCCCCCGAGAGTAATCGCGTGAACCTCATGCCCCGTACCAGCCCGTTTCCGACTGGTCGGTTTCTCGCGCATAATACGAGTCATTCGACCAGCCATTTCAATGATGGAGTAGAGAGTCGGATTCTGGGCTAGAATCCGGCCCAGCCAGAGCACCTGCTCAATAGGCATGTTCTTGCTGGATGCGGTCCTTTCACCGTGGGGAGACAGGCTGTGCATCAGCGTTTCCATGGCTCGAGCGGCTTTCTGCAGGTCGGCCCAGTTTTCGTCCAGGGCCTCGGCATTCTCTTCGAGAACCGCATCGAATTGCCCTCCGGCATGCGGCTCGGGCAGATCCGACAGCAGTTCGGTATATTCATCGGCACTGATCTCGTCA
>CAUZEG010000158.1:0-10285 GCA_963578775.1 Myxococcales bacterium | reverse complement strand
TCCCATTCCGGCTGGTCTTTCGGCTTGAACATGGTATGACATCAACCATGGAAGCTTCAGCAAGCATCCGCCCGGTCTCCCGGGTTGCAGCCGTGCAACTCTGCAGCGGTCCCAACCCAGCAGAAAATCTTGAAAAGGCTCTCGCCGGTATTGAAACAGCCGCCGCCGGGGGAGCAAAACTCATCGTCTTGCCAGAGAACGCCCTGTATCTGCGAATCGACGACCTGGAAACCGCACCGGTTCTGTTTCCGGACAGCTCCGAATTCAAGGCTCTAAAGGACGCGGCAATGCGTCACCAGATCTGGCTGCTCATCGGTAGCCTCACAGAGGATTCCGGCGACACGGCTCGACCCTATAACACCTGCGTCCTTGTCGATGACCTGGGCCAGGTATCGGCCACATACCGAAAAATCCATCTCTTTTCGCTGAACGCAGGGACGCCGGCCGATATTGATGAAGCCGATACCATCTCGCCCGGTAACACCCTTGTCATGGCCCACAGCCCGTTTGGGCCCATTGGCTTGAGCATCTGCTACGATCTTCGATTCCCAGAAGTATATCGAGCGCTGGCTATGGCGGGGGCCACCATTTTGACCGTGCCGTCTGCCTTCACCGAGCGAACCGGTAAAGTCCATTGGAAACCTCTTCTTCAGACCCGTGCCATTGAGAACCAGGCCTTCGTCATTGCCCCGGGGCAGACCGGACTCCACGGAAAAAACCGTCGTTCCTACGGTCATAGCCTGATACTGGATCCCTGGGGAACGGTATTGGCCGAAGCGGGGCCAGATCCCGAAGTAATCTGGGCCGACCTGGAGATGGCTGCTCTAGAGCGTATCCGTACCTACGTACCCTCTCTTCAGAATGTTCGAGTCCTGCCAGATATGGCCGTTTCGATTCAAGGACAGTCCGATAGGACTTGACGCAGGGCTCGCACAGAGCTAACTCGACCCGACTCGTTTCCCATCTATTTGAGGCTTTCCTTGCGTAGCCGACTTGTACTGACCCTAAAAGGATTCTTGATGGGTGCTGCGGACGTCATTCCTGGCGTCAGCGGCGGAACCATGGCGTTGATCACCGGGATCTACCGTAAACTCGTCTTCAGCATTCGCTGCATCGGTCTGGGACTAGTAAAATCAGTGCTGTCGGCCGCCTATTGGCGCGGAGTCTGGGCAACTCTCCTCGGTAGACAGCCGATGGATGACATCGACCAACTAAGAACCCGTTCGGCCGATGTAGACCGTGATGTACAGACCACGTCCTTCCTGGTTCTGGTCGGGCTGGGGATCGTGATCGCCGGACTGAGCATGGTGAAAATCCTACCGGGCCTGCTCCTCGATTATCCCACCTATAGCAAGGGTTTCTTCTTCGGCCTGGTCCTCGCGTCGGCCCTCATTCCGTGGGGAATGATTCGTACAAAGCAGCCGCGTCAGCTGGTCGTGTTTGGGGTGGTCGCCATACTTACCTTCTTGCTGATGGGGATTCGGCTCGACACCTCGTCCATGGCGAGAGGACAGATCTTCGTCCAATGGGATGGCCCGGAAGAGAGCCTTCAACTCAGCGCGGAGAAGACGCGTTTTTCGGCCGCCCCTCCAACCGAAGAGGACAAACGGTATGAAAAGCTGGGAATCTTTTTTCGACCGGCTGCCGATACCAAAATAATGCGCGGTCAGCGGACAGCAATACCGGTACTCGCCATTCGGGCGGGAGAAGATTCCAATCTGGACGCCGCTACACTTGTACTCGCACGCGGCGAAAGTAATCTAAAGGTAGAGCAACCAACCCCGTTGCAGGGTGGGAAAGATAGCCCACTCTGGTATATCTTTTTGGTCGGCGCTATCGCCATTTGCGCGATGATTCTACCGGGTATCAGTGGATCTTTCCTGCTTCTGATGCTCGGTCAATACGAGTATATTCTCTTCCGAGTCCATTCTCTGGTCTACGAGAAGAATATCGATTCCCTACCGGTGATTCTGGTCTTCATCGCAGGGATCAGCGTCGGTATTCTGGCCTTTTCCAGATTCCTCAATTGGCTACTGGACCGGGCCCACGATATGACCATGGCTGGCTTGACCGGTTTAATGATCGGAAGTCTGCGAAAAATCTGGCCGTTTCGCACTACCGATGGCGTTGTGGATACAACCGTCCTGCCGTCGGAGTTCAACAACCAGGTGGCCATAACCGGAGTCTGGTTTCTATTCGGTCTGGCGATCATCTGGGCCCTGTCCTTCTTTTCGCGACGGGCACAGAATGAACTCAATTCATCGCCGTCAAACCACTGAGCTGTGATCGTATCTAACCAACTGAATCGACTCTTATAATTCGCCCCTCAAAAAGTTGCTAGAGCCCGGATCTGGATCGAAGATGGCGGTCATTCGTCCATTGGTTGGAACCTCGGAGCCAAACCGGTACTGGCATGGAAACTTCCTCCCCAATTCCGGGGTTCCAACGAGCGGTCGAATGACCAGATCGGACCCCTTGTTCAGTCGGCCCAGAAAGCCCTTTATAGACGCGTACTAAAACTCATGTTTGGTGCTCGCCAAATTGGCTAAAAACGGATAGTATTAAGGGCCTCGGGTTGGCAGATTCAGGGCCGTCTACTCCATCGTATACGCCCCCCCGGTGGCAATCCGACAGCCACTTCCTCTCGAATATATAGATGGAGGTTTCCTATGCCCAATAGACCTCGAAGCATGCTATCCCTGGTCGATTATCAGGTTCGCGAATGGGAGGCTCGCCGCCGCGTGAACGCCAACGTCGACCATACGCCGCATTGGCCAAGCATTACCGTTTCGCGAGAGTTTGGTGCGCAGGGGGCTGCTGTGGGTCTACTCGTCGCAAAGAGATTTGGTTTCGAATACTGGGACCAGGAGTTGGTCCACGAGATGGCCGACCGATCCGGTGTCGACGAGGCTTTACTCGAATCTCTGGATGAACACACACGCGCCAGTATCAGCGCACTTATAGACGGCGTGTTACGGGGTGGGATCTGCACCGAAAGCCAATATCTTCGCCAATTACTCAACATACTCCATACCATCGAACAGCATGGAAATAGCGTGGTCATCGGGCGTGGTGCGCAGTATGTAATGGACCCTTCGCGGACCCTGCGGGTACGCGTTGTAAGTCCTCGTCAGGAGCGAATCAAAGGCATCGCCGCTCGAAAGGGTCTAAGTCTACATGACGCCGAAAACGTGATCTCTACCGTGGAAAAAGATCGACACACCTTCATCGATCACCATTACCATGAAGATGTATCCAATCCGTCAGGCTACGACGTGTTGATCAATACCGGTACGATGAATCTCGAACAGACTGCCAATATGGTCGCTGAGAGCTATCGATGTAAATTTGGGGAAACCCCCGAAGAATAAGAGCTGAAATCCTGGCGGCAGCACTTGGCAGTAATCGACGGTTGCGTCATCATGACGACCATGTCCACCTATGCCATCGGCGATATTCAGGGCTGTTACCAGACCTTGTGCCGACTGCTTGACCGCATCGAGTACGTCAAGGGGAAGGACCGGTTGTGGCTCGTGGGTGATCTGGTCAATCGAGGTCCTTCATCTCTGGCGGTACTTCGCTGGGCGTACGAGCAGGGAGAATCCGTACAGGCCGTACTTGGCAACCACGACCTCCATCTTCTGGCGGTAGCCAAAGGCGTACGTGCCGCCACATCGAAGGATACGTTTCAGCCCATTCTCGATGCCCCCGACTCCGAAAGACTCCTCGACTGGTTGCAGCATCGCCCCTTCCTCATTGCCGATAAGGGATGGGTTATGATCCACGCTGGACTACACCCCTCATGGGATGTGCCCAAAGCCATCATATATGCCCGGGAGTTGGAACAAGGTCTGCAAGGATCCGACGCACAGAGCTTCCTGGCTGATTCCCGACAAAAGCCATGCCCTGGTCACGACGACGATTGCCATTCCCCAGCAGAGCGGCTGCGTTATCGACTCACTGTAATGACCCGAATGCGGGCTCTGACCGAGGATCAACGCCTCGATCTGAACTTCAAAGGTCCTCCCGATGAGCTGGACTCTTCCCTGCACCCCTGGTTCGAGACTACGCCTCGAGCGTCGGCCGATCATCGCATCGTATGTGGACATTGGGCAGCGCTGGGAGTCCATCATCACGCCGGTGTGTTTGCGCTGGATAGCGGGTGTGTCTGGGGCGGAGCCCTGACAGCTCTACGGCTCGAAGACACCACCCTCTTCTCGGAACCGACTGTAGACGGTGAGGCTCATAGCGGCTGAATCTACTGCTCCTGGAGCCGTGGTATGAGTTCGGCAAAGTTACAGGGCCGATAGCGGTTATCCAGTTGGTGGACCAGGATCCCATCCCAGGCATCGCGGCAAGCCCCCGTCGAGCCAGGCAAGGCGAAGATGTAGGTTCCATTGGCTACAGCTCCCAGGGCGCGAGATTGGATCGTCGACGTTCCAATATGCTCGTAGCTCTGCCACCGAAAGAGTTCTCCAAAGCCCGGAATCTCTTTTTCTGCCACCGACCGTACCGCTTCGGGTGCGATATCACGTCCCGTAACCCCGGTTCCGCCGGTGGTCAGGATTATATTCACATCGGACCGTTCCACCCAGCTTCGCAGTTGCGCCTGGACCGTCTCCAGATCATCAGCAAGGATCACCTTCTCGACAATCCGATGACCGGCCGACTCCACTCGGTCGCGCAAGGTAGCACCACTGGTATCCGTTTCCTCGGTGCGGGTATCAGACAGCGTCAAAATAGCCACCCCAAGAGAACGAAACTCACGTTGTTCATCAATTCCAGGCATGGTTGGACTCCAAAGGCGCAGTCTTGCGGGCGGCACAGATAGCCGTGAATGACCCTACTGCGATCTTCCAGCTCAGAGCAAGCGGCCGGTTATCTGCTCCCGTCGGCGTCGGCTCCACCACAGGGTCAGTAGAAGTCCCACCAACACCAGTACAGGAAAAGACGGAGAATCACCCTGGGCGCCGACTCGACAGCCACACCCCTCTGGTCCGTTTCCCGAGGAATCTTCCGCCGAACCGTCAACCTCCACAACTACGTCCAAACCGATGTCGGAGTTCAATGCATCGGTACATTGGGGACCGACACAACAATCCGGCTGTTCTTCAAATACACAACCATCCAGACAGGAATCGATGGTACAGGGATCCCCATCGTCACAGTCCGGTGGCTCTCCCAACTGGCATAGGCCTGCGACACATTGGTCCGTCCCATTACAGAAGTCCCCATCGTCACAGTCCGTACCATCTTCAGCCAGGCCATCCTGGGGGCAGGCACCAGAGCTACCAGTACAATATTCAGCCGCATCACAGGGATCCAACGACGGCCTGCAAACCACGTCGGGAGGGCTCCATTCTTCGACACAGTTGCCTGCTCCATCACAAACGTCGACCCCATCGCAAAGCCCCACCAGGGCGTTTTGGCAGATTGTTCCGGCCGGCGCTGCGCAATTATCGTCTTCCTCGTTGCAGACGGAGTGGCAGATTTCACCGCCGACACAGGGCGCCCCCACGGAAACACAGGTGCCGCTATCGTCACAGATCTCCGGGCCATTACAGAAGTTCCCATCATCCAGACAATCGGACCCGGGCGGCTTGAACATGCAGCCGTAACTCTCCCAACCAATGGGTGCCGCATAAAAGCCAAAGTTACTACCAAGAGACACAACCCCGGTGGTTGGCTGATTCAAGACGACCTCAATATCGCCATATTCGCGTACCATCGTCGAGCTACGGCCGCCTCCCATACTTACGGCCGTATGCGCGCCGAAAAGCGCAAGCCAGACTCCACAATCGGCCAGAGTGGCCCCATAGCTATTGGAAAGAAAGCTATCGTCAATAACCACAAGATAGAGATAGCCATTATCGCCCGGCGTATCCCGGTCTCCCAGACCAAATAGGGTACGTGCCATCAATTCCGGGCTATCGGATACCGCAACCCCCTCCCCCAACACGTACTCCGTCCCCGAAACCGCCGTATAGATACCTTCAACCGAACCGGCCGGATACGATTCTGCAAACCAGACCTGGTTATCGAACGAGATGAATAAGGTCAGCGGAGCCCTCTCATCGGAATCAGACACAAGCTGTTCCTGCGAAATGGATAACCCATGTATATCCGTTGCACTGGACACCGTGCCACAGCAGGGTTCAAAGGGGTTGGCGTTCACCGCCGCCTGAAGCCCACGATAGCGAAGGAAATCAAGCGTGGAATCGCTCCATGTATCGTAAAGCCCCGTCAACGTTGCGCTGGAGGTAATGAAGAGAATATCTGGATCGGACATATCAATGCGGATCGCCTGGGCGAACTGAGAGACCGGCTCAAGCGAGTCGGTAAAGCCGACCGCCTGGTCCACTCCCCGGAACAGAGGAAGCCAGGTCGACACCGACTTGGTGGCGTACGCATCCGCAGTTACGCCGACGCTCAGCGCAACAAAACAGACGACTCGGACGGTAGCTGCAACGAACTTCACCATTCCCCACAGAGTTGGTACCCTGTCAATCAGTCTAACGATGCACTGTGAACGCGTCGAGAAAATGTAGAAAGAAGAGGGGTCAGAACCCTGGGCAATAGCTACCGGCTCCGCAGCGGATCTCTATAGTGGGGCTCTGACCCCCCGGCGATGTCCTACCTAGCACAAGTCGTGCCAGTGCTCTCTCTCTGACGCGCCTTTTAAACACCAGAATGAAGCGTATTGGAACGATCATCGACAGCTGAATAACGCCTGTTCTGGCCTAATCCGACTCTATTGTACGGATAGCCAAAATGTCGTTGTATCAAGGGAAACCAGCTTCGGGACTGGAATCACATCGCAATGCCTGATACACGGGCTGCGCGACTTTGGAGCCATTTAAGCCATGTACAAGATCGTTATCGAAGGAGCCTCCGGATACGGCGGCATGGAACTCACCCGCATCCTCGCCAGGCATGCGGGGGTGGAGATCGTGGGTCTAAGTTCCTCTCGATGGGCTGGACGTCGCGTGCGAGATATTCTGGGGCTTCCGGGCCCCGTAGGCGAATTGGTGTACGAACAGACCATCACATCGTCCGCCGACCTGGTCTTTTTGGCTACACCGGCCGATGTCAGCGCTCGGCTTGCCCCCCAGTGGATAGAGCGAAGTGCGCGTATTATCGACTTGTCCGATGCCTTTCGAGCGAACGACGACGCCGTATATGGTTTGACCGAATTTGCCCGCGATAAAATCCACGACGCCCGATTGGTGGCAAACCCCGGCTGCTATCCCACAGCGGCCCAGTTGGCGTTGCGACCGCTGCTCGACAAGAATCTGCTCGCTTCTGAGCCCATTCATATCGATGCCAAGAGTGGTGCGACGGGCGCAGGACGAAAGATCGACGAAACCCTGCTCTTCAATGAGCTGGTCGATAACCATTACCCATACCGTGTTGGTCAACACCAACACGTTCCTGAGTTGGAGCGTTGGCTTGGGCGCGACGTACTTTTCACGCCCCATCTAATTCCCATTCAACGTGGCTTGCTGATCACCGCCTATGTCAAGGTCAACACCGACGTAACGGTGGAAAACTTGCTGAGCTGTCTAGAGGATCGCTATCAAAACGAACCCTTCGTCCAAGTGGTCGAACCCGGCTCCGAACTCGGGGTCCGGCGGGTGGTCAATACCCCCTTATGCCGCGTGGGAGTCGCCCCGATCATCAAATCCTCCTGGGCACGAGTATTCGGTTCGATCGACAACCTGATGAAAGGTGCCGCAAGCCAGGCCATCCAGAATATGAATCTGATGCTAGGCTATTCGGAAACCGACGGCCTGCTCCCATGAGCCAGCATCTCACAAAGGGGTTCCGATTTGCCGGCATCCACGCGGGGATCAAAGTCCAACGCAAGGATATGGCACTCATACAGACCGACCCGCCAGCTAATGCAGCGGGCATTTTCACGAATAATCCGGTCCGTGCGGCCTGTATCGACCGCGGCCAGAGACTCCTTCCGGCCAGCGGAATTCATGCGGTCGTCATAGCGTCGGGAAACGCCAATGCGATGACAGGCCCAGCCGGAGTTGAAGCCGACGAACGAATCGCACAGGAAGTGGCAAAGGAGCTGGGATGCACACCCGAGGAGGTCATCACATCCTTTACGGGTAGTATCGGCGTCCCCTTTCCTGTCGACGTGGCCACAGCGCAGGTCGGTGCACTAAGCGCTGCACTTCAGGATGACGCAGGCGAGGCGGCCGAGGCGATTTTGACAACCGATAAGGCCGTTAAGCTCACCGGACGCGCGGTCCAAGTCGGTGATGAGACCATTCATCTGACGGCTATCGCCAAAGGCTCCGGGATGATCTACCCGAATATGGCCACCATGCTCGGATATATCTGTACGGATGCGAGCTGTTCGCCCGACGAACTTCGCTCGATTCTGCAGTCAGCCAATGACTCCACATTCAGCCAGATCTCGGTGGATCGGGACACTTCCACCAATGATATGGTCGTAATGCTGGCCAATGGGGCCAGTGGCGTCCAGGTAGATAGCCAGACGCCCGCCTTCGTGGAAGCCGTGCATGATATCTGCCAAGAACTGGCCAAGATGATCGCCGCCGATGGAGAAGGGGCTACCCGGCTCGTCGCACTCCAGGTTCGGGGTGCACCCGACCTGGGCATAGCACGTGCCCTGTCCCGGTCGACCATCACCAGTAGCCTGTTCAAATGCTCTGTTTTTGGCGATATGTCCGGCGCTGGACGCTGTGTAGCGGCCGTTGGGGCCGAAGCGGCGCGCCTGGGCATAGAGTTGAACCTCTCCAGGCTGAACCTCCAGGTAAACGAGGTTCTTGAGGTGGAAGGTGGCGTACCGACCGGACGTTCAGCCACACTGAAAGGACCAGAAGTAACCTATATTGTGGATCTTGGGCTTGGTGATGACCAAGCCTGGGCCTGGGGCTGCGATATGAGCTACGGCTATGTGTCGATCAACGCAGTATCCAAATCGGAGCCCCTTGAGACCCATAGTCCAGGTCTGAAACGAAGGCTGCTGGTGGAGGCTCTTTCGTATATCCAGAAATTCGTGGGCCGAATCGCGGTAATTCGCTACGGCGGGGCTTCCATGATCCGCGAAGATCTCAAGGATGCCTTCGCCGAAGATCTTGTCCTTCTTCAGGCCGCAGGCCTACGTCCGGTCGTCGTACACGGCGGGGAACACGATATTACGGAGACCCTGCGCCGAATGGGCAAAACCACCAATGGATCGACGGAGAACGGAGATTCGGAGTCTGAGGATATCAAGGTTCTGGAAATGGTTATGACGGGCAGCGTGAATACCGACCTGATCACACGCATCCAGCGGCTCGGGGGGCAAGCTATTGGCCTATCCGGCAAAGACGGCAATCTTATCCAGGCCTGCCCCTTGGATAGCAATAACCCCAATGCACGCCAGGGGGATGTGGAGAGCGTCCGGGGTGAGATGCTCGGCATGCTGCTCGATCAAAGCTATATACCGGTGATCTCTCCCATTGGTCTGGACGCCAAAGGTGATACCTACAATATCAGCGCAGACAAAGTCGCCTCGGCCGTAGCCACAGCCATCGGAGCCTTCAAGCTATTACATATGACGGATGTGACGGGCATTTTCGATGGCTCCAACATCCTACACCAGACCACACCCGACCAATTGAGAGAGCTGCTCGAAAAAGGCATCATCATCGGCGGTATGGGACGCAAGGTTCGGACCATCCTCGATGCATTGGAGGCGGGCGTGGTGAGCGCGCATATCATCGACGGACGGGTACACCACAACCTCCTCGCCGAGTTGTTCACCGACAAGGGCGTGGGCACCTGGATTAAAGCCCAACAGTAGGAGCTCCCAGTTTCAGCTGGCTTTGAGCACCGGAGGAATCAACTCCATATCCTGCGGAACCTCCACTACGATATCATCGATTCCGTAGGCCACATGGCCACATTCAGAAATATCCAGTCCTTCCAGTTCATGTCGGATCGGTACCCGGATCGACAGAACGTTCTTCATTCCAAACCATACAAGAGCACCGCTCAAACCGGCAAATGCGGCACAGGCCGCCGTACCCACGATCTGATGCATGAGAAGGGATAATCCACCACCGTGGAAGAGTCCGACCGTATCCCCGCTATTGGCAAAAAAACCAACGGCCAGCGTTCCAAATAGCCCGTTGAACAAGTGGACCGGAATCGCACCCACTGGGTCGTCCAGCTTCCATCGTTCGAGCAGGAAGGTACCCTCCACAACAATGATGCCGCCAATGGCGCCCACCAGCATGGATTCGAGTGGACCGATAACCGC
>CAUZEG010000157.1:0-10293 GCA_963578775.1 Myxococcales bacterium | reverse complement strand
CGTACGAGCGGCCTTGAAAACGCTCTGCTGCTCATTATCCCCTGGCTCCTGATCTACAATGTGGGGACAATTCTCACCGACTTTCGCACCATCAACGGAGTCGATCTGTTTACACCGGCCATCCTACGTCTGGGCGGGGTGAAAGGATTTCTGATCTGCAATGGACTGATACTACTGGTCGGTGGATTCGCCTATTTCCGAACAAGAAAGAGCAAGAGTAAAACGTCCCTGACTTTTACGGACCCACTCTACCTTCTAGCCGAGGCCGCCCTGTACAGCGCAGTGCTCGGAACCCTCGTCGCAATGGCCATGTCCGAGGTGCCCTATGTGAGTGTTACGATTCCCAAGAAAGGGCTGTACGTCTTCATCTCAGCAGGGGCCGGTGTCTACGAAGAACTCATCTTCCGTATGTTGATGATAGCAGGCCTGATCGCCTGGTTGGAATCCAGCGGGCGCCGAGCACCCTTCATACATACAGCAGTCGCCCTGATCTTCTCTTCAGTCCTATTCTCGCTGGCTCATTACCTCGGCCCCGAATCATTCCAGTTCTACACATTCCTGTATCGTACCTTCGCTGGACTGATGCTGGGTGGCATCTTTCTCGTGCGAGGCCTGGGTGCCTCGGTCTACACCCATGTGATGTATAACCTGTGGGCGTTCCTGCTCAACTGAGATCTATGTCCAGGTTGCGCGTCATAAACCCACCATCTGGGCAATGACCACATCCCCCTTCCTGTCTTCCCTCTTGGCACAATAGAGAGCCTGATCGGCGTGTTCCACCAGGTCGGGAACTTCCTCCATCGTAGCCGGGTCGAAACTGGAAACTCCGATAGAAACGGAAAATTCCACCATCTGCCCTTTCTCCAGAAATCCAAGTTGGCGTATGCGTTGGTTCACGCGCTCCGCCACAACAACGGCGGCTTCCAGATCGGTCTCCGGGAGAAGAACAACAAATTCATCACCGCCATATCGACAGGCCACATCCTCACTACGAACATTCGCAAGACAGGTAGCCCCGACGAGTTTCAGAACCCGGTCCCCTACCCTATGCCCAAAGGAGTCATTCACTCGCTTGAAGTCGTCCAGATCACAGACCAGAACAGATAGGGGATTTCTATGACGCAAGGCGCGACACACTTCCTCGTGATAGCGCCGATTGAAATAACGCCGCACGTACAGGCCGGTCAGACCATCCACGGTAGACAATCGGTACAGCCGTGCATTGTGAACTGCAATGGCAGAAATCGCGGCTAGATTACGTAGACGGCTTACTGCATAGAGCCCAGGATCACGCGTTTTCGTCGTGGACGGAAGCCGCATATCAGAATGAAGCACCGCACCGATAAAGCCTTCGGGGGTCTCTCCCATAACAAAAGGGATGATCGCAAATATGCGTTCTTCGCCTTTCTGTTCCAGTCGAATCACAAGGGACTCTTCCGCATGTCCAACACAATCAACGAAGGACTTGATGCGCGCATTTTCCTTTTCGATATGCCAACCATCCTCGTCCAGAGCCCCAAGAACATAGCGCTCCTCCTCCTCATCCCAGATCCCCGCGACCGCCATATCCGCCCCCGGTATCTCGGCATATACGGCCTCCGTCAACTGCCGTAGGACCTGCCGATGGCTCAGCACCGCAAATACACGTTCACCCGCATGTACAACACGCTGTAGATCACCAACGGTCCGGAGAGTCTGTTCCCGGGCTCGAGCCAGACGTTGGAAAATATTCGCGATAACCATATAGGCAAAGGCAAGAACCAGGAATGGATATGGATTCGCAAGCTGGAGGAGAGAAACAAAAAGGATCGCTACCGGAACCAGGGCGATCTCTGTAACCAGTCCGGGAAGCAGTGTCTCACGCACCAACACCCCCACGGGAACGCCATCCAATGCGTAGGACGCCAATACCACGCAATACTGGACGCCTATGAAGACCAGAGTAACCCAGAGAACCATTGCGCTCAGGTGTAGAAACTCGGTAGAGGTCGCCCCAGCCAGGGATACGTCCTCCACGCCAACCGCTAGAAAATACCCGAGAAAAGCAGTAATAAGGGGCGCGAAAAACAGGCGCGCGATGCGATAGCGAACGGATCGGTCCGGCGTGTAGGGCGGTTCTCGACGGGTCAATTTGTATAGCCCATCTCCCAGCCAGGATGGCAGGATCACCAGGGCGGTCGCCGCCGGGCCGAGAAAGAACATCGACGCGACAATTACCGGGGTGTCCAGGGTTACATTGGCCTTCCCAAGAGAAAAAGCCATAAATCGCGCGGCGAGCATCATGATCAGCAGATAGACGTGATAGGTCATCCCCACACGAAAGACATCGCCAGCTTTGAACGCCGTAATTAAAGCCCATCCCAGCACGGCCAGGGTCAAGACATCGCACAAAACGATGTAGCCCAGGGCCGCAGGCCTGGTCTTCTTCATAGAACGGAGTTCCCCCGTGGGCAGTCGAACCTTGCGCGTCACTTTTTCCTCCGCAACACCAAAGCGAGAAGACCTACTATACCAGACAGATGAAGAAATCCGGAAACCGGTATCCCCGACGAACATCCACCGGAGCTACATGGTGCTGCCGCAACGGACCCATCCTCATCAGCCGACGCACAGACATCGGACCCACATGAATCTGTCGCCAAAGCATCTGTGGCCGCCAACGCGTCCCCTGGGATCGTCTCGCCAATAGCATCCCCGGTTTGCATCGTATCAGCCTGGGCCCCACTGTCTCCACCTGGCAACTCCGTAAGAGGGCCCAGAACCTGATGGACAGAATCCCGAATCGCGCCCCAGTACGCCGGATCGTTGGCATCATATCCCAGGGCCCAGAAACCATAGCCTCGAAGACCACGCCCCAGCACATATTCCACCTTCATGGCCGTAGAGGCCCCCTGATCGATGAAGTACTGATACCAGGTCCCTTCACTCTGGTAGACGTGGTAGAACTCTCCGATCTCGGGGTCGTAGGTAAAGCCAGACAGTCCGGGCCATTCCAGGGCCTGGCGGTAGGTTCGAACCACTCCGTCCCCCAACGCCGTGCCCGGTACATTGGGCCCACTGGTCGGCCAGCGATAACCATACGAGGGAAGGCCCACCACCAGTTGATCTGTGATCCCCTCCGAACCCCATTCGATATAATCGTCGATCGTCCATTCAATAGAATAATTGCCAAATGCGCTGGCATGAAGGGGGGCGTTGGGTCCTGGAGGGCCACCCTTCCAGTGGTAGCCGTAACACATGATGAACAGAAAATCGGCGGCCGCCGATAGGAGATCGTAGTCGTAGGCCCCCTGCCAATCTACGGCTGGAGTGGCCAGTGAGATCTGGGTCCCGGGCACCACCTCATCAAGGGCTGCCCCCAGCTCCAGGACCAGACTCACCAGGGAGGATTTGGCTTGCGTTGGTAGCAATTCAAAATCCAGATTGATGCCATCTGCATTACCACTCACTATCGCATCCACCATATTTGCTACGAAGTTATCCCGATGGGTCTCGTTGGTCAGCAGACTCGCCAGTTTATCACCATCGAAAAGGGTTATCACCAGGTCGACCCGTACTCCATGGGCATGGGCTTCCTCCACGAGTTGAAGCTGATCGGGACTGCCCCAGCCATGATCATTGAGCAACTCTCCCGTCCCGTTGACCCCGACCGAAAAATACGCCAGGTGGGTCAGTTCATCCCAGGGGATCTCCGCGTCGAATTCCCAATACGGGAGATACCCGTAGGAGACCATATCCTGACCACTGAGGGTCGCTGGAAAATGGCCCATAGTTGGATTTCCAAGGGGCTGCGGCGACCGTATTGGCAGGAGATCATAGCGGTGTTTGTCCAACTCCCACGCATGGACGGAACGCGGAACTTCGTCCACCCAGGTCTCCGGACGCTGTGAGGCCGATGCTGCCAACATCAGATGCAGCAACAGGCAAACGAACCACAAGCCACGAAACCCGAGCACGAACCAGCCTCCCCTTTTTCTCGACGTCTGGGATCGATTCACGAGAGCGAGAAGGTAGCGATCCCAGAGCGGTTTGCCAAGTCCGAACCCCTAACGTCCGTTCGACTGGCTCTATTCCACGGAGAATCAGTGACGACGTCCCGGAGCCGCCGCGGGTACTCGATGATTTCGATGGATGGCAGCACGCGCCGGGAAACGATTGAAGTGAGATTGGAGCCGAGCAACCTCGTTGATTCGTGACCGAGCCATCCGCCGCGCCGCAAGAATCGTAGGCTCATTATGAGACTCCGCAAGGGAGAAGATACGCCCCACACTATAGTAGAGGTTTCGGACCAGGCGCTTCGCCCGCTCCTCATTATATCCTTCCAACTCGGTATATACATTGATGAGCCCACCCGCGTTGATAACGAAGTCCGGCGCATACAGGATGTTTCGGCTCTCGAGTTCGACCCCAAACTCGTCCGACTGCAGTTGGTTGTTGGCTCCGCCAGCAACGATCTTGCAGTCCAATTTATCAATAGTCTTCTCATTGATGGCGAGCCCCATTGCGCACGGAGCAAAGACATCGCAGGGTACCGAAAAGATATCCTCGGGAGAGACCAGCTCGTCGATACCAAATTCCTGGGCCACCTGCGCGGCTCGTATGGTATCTACGTCGGTAGCAATAACCACCGCCCCCTCGTGTTTCAGCAGACCCGCCAGATGTGCCCCTACATGACCGAGGCCCTGAATAGCGACCGTGCGCCCTTTCAATGTCTGGTCTCCAAAGATACGTTCCACGCAGGCCATCATGCCCTGCATCACCCCAAAGGCCGTATATGGAGACGGGTTTCCACTTCCCCCACGACTGGTATCGACACCGGTCACGTAGTCCGTCTCGGAAAAGATAAACTCCATATCCTGGACATCCGTGCCCACATCCTCGGCCGTGATATAGCGCCCACTCAACGATGCGACAGCTTTACCAAACGCGCGAAAAAGAAGTTCGCTTTTGTCGGTCTTCGGATCACCGATAATCACCGATTTCCCCCCTCCAAGATGGAGTCCGGCCGCCGCCGCCTTATAGGACATCGCCCGGGACAAACGCATGGCGTCGGCCAAGGCCTCGCCTTCCGATTTGTACGGGTACATCCGACATCCGCCCAGAGCCGGACCAAGAGTCGTGTCGTGAATAGCAATAATGGCTTTCAGACCCGCATCTCCAAGTGAAACGAATACGACCTGTTCATGCCCCTGGTTGGTCATCGGTTGAAAGATGTCCATCTGTCCTACCCTTATTACGCTTACATTCCTACCCGACAAAAACAGGAGTCTAACGCAGCTTTGTGCTGCCCATCCTTCCGTATGTAAGTCCCCCATTCGAGGGAAGAAAATCTAGCCGAGCTGGGGAACCTTAGCACGATCCTCCTGGTCTTTTGCAAGGTTCAAATTTGCTGCCTACAGCGGTTGACAGCAAGACCAGATCCAAGCTAGGTTTAGAAGATGAATCCGTAGCTATTTCAGGCCGGAATTTGATGCAGAGTGCCGGCTCCGGATCCGGTCTCGCTGATAGGCTTGAAATACAAGGGATTCATCCAGTCGATAGCAGTCTAGGAAGGCGGTGTAACCGCCAAGGGGATCGCGATGAACCGGCTTTTTGCCAGTGATTTCACAACTCTTGGGAGTGGGGGGATTTTGTATGACAAAACGGACCCGGTGCTCAAACCCGACTTCGATAAGATGTGGAAACATGTGACGGCCCTGGCCAAGCATGTCCATGACCTGGTTTCGTCGAATGAGCGTCCTTTTTCCTATGAGATTGGGAAATCCAGAAACTATCTGCAGCAAGCCGGCCGGGGACGATTCTATTATCCGAAATACGCCTGGATACGATACATCCGGACCGGCCATAAACGAACCGCGCCTTCGGTCAGCATGAATCTCAATTCCGAAGGAATCGAGTTCAGCATAGACTTCTCCGAAAAATACGCCAAAGATAGTGCCATCTCCCGAGCCAGATATGTGGCATGTGTCGATCGGGCCGCTCCGGTTCTTACCCAGATGGGTCTTGACAGAGATCCGGATATGAGCTGGCCACGCCACCGGATCTTCCTGTCATGCGAACAGATCCTGGCCATGAAGAATCTCGAGTTCGACGTCGAGATTACGCAATATCTCCATCCGTTGTTGGAGGTTTATGAATCCATGTGGATCGACCTCGAGGATCTGCAAAATAGCGATATGGGAGACCAGAATGTCTCCCGTCATATCAGCTCCCTTGAGGCCGCTAATGACCTTCGTCCTGGCCTTCAACAGCTCGGTGAAGAACACTCCCTACAAGGAACCACCACGAATATCGCGCTGAATGTGGCCCAGGCGGCCCTGGCGGTTGCCCGGGGTGAACGTTTCGTGATCGGTAATGACAACAGCCACCTCCCCTCTGGAGGAACCATCCTACGCCGACGTAAGTCGAAGACCGGCGTACAAGCCTCCGAACATGGACAGCCCCCCTCGTTCACAGAACAAACAGAACAAATAAAAACGAGATCCATTCAAATCCCGAGTCCAAGAACGGTGGTCACCGACACCAAATTACCCTCTGATCTGGATGTCGTAATCCGCAAAGCAAGGCGACCGCCCGAACCTGTAGAGCAGGTCAGCCTGGTACCTCCGGCTGTTCTGGAACACTGTACTGGCCTGGATGAACTAAGAGACAATAAGAATGTCCTTCTATTCGGGACCGATTCGGACAATCTATATCAACATACCTATCGGCTGGTTGGTGCCCTGGTACGTGACCAGCTGAGCGTGACAAAAAAACGGCATGAGCTGATTCTCGATGCCTTGTCCAACGAGCAGTTCAGCGACCTGATCGTACTCGCCCTGTACGAAGCGCCGAGAGGCCTTACATCAGTGGCACTCCAAACCCACGAATTAGTGCTTGGCTACTATCGCAGTTCCGGCACCTTTTTCCATCCCCTACGGACTATGCTTGAGCAAGGTCTGGCACAGTCCCGGGAACTGGGTTTCATCAGTACGGGAACGGAACTCCACCACTGGTGTATTACTCCAACCGGCCGATCATATATCGATTCACACTTCCGATACGTGCTTCAAGAAGCTAGCAAGGCAAAACCCAGGCGATATGTAATCAACGATTATGCGGTATTTCTGGCACCCGAAGCGGGTAGCTATCCACGGTTGGTCAATGTCGGCGATCTGATCGAGGATGAAGACGGTAGGATTCGACGGATCACAACCCCGGGACCGGTCATCGAACTCATCCAAAAGGCGACTCGTGATCGAAAGCATCAGTATGTGATCGCCATACTTGGCGGGACCGGAGAGAATCTCAACACGGGGTTTGGACCACTTCTACATCTTCTGCATAAGGACAATCGGGGAACTGGAGCTCTTTCACAATCCATCCACGTGGCGAATCTCGGCAATCAGAGTCTTCCACCGAATGTACATGTGATCGTGGCACTTACGCCGGGAACCGACCCCTCCACCATCTTCGTACCGGAAATCAAAGCGGTCTTCACCCCGGTTGAATGTCCCAATCCCGTGAACTGATCCATAGCGAAAACGAACGGTTGAAGAGATGGCACTACACACGAAGCGGGTACTCATAACAGGAGCCAGCTCCGGCATCGGACGGGCAACGGCCCGACTTCTGGTCGAAGGAGGGGCTCATGTGGCCGTTTGTGCGCGCCGCGCGGAAGCACTCGAAACACTCCGTGCAGACGTGGAAGGAAGCGAAGGCCAGCTCTTCACCCGAGTCTGTGATGTCTCCCAGGTCGAATCCGTAACCGACTTCGTCGGCTGGAGTCGAGAACAACTGGGAGGTTTCGATACCCTGATCAACAATGCGGGTGTCCTGGGACCAAGAGTGGGCGTCGCTGCATATCCGGCCGAGGACTTCGAGACCGTACTCACCGTCAATGTGTTTGGTCTTTTCCTTATGACCCGAACCTGCCTGCCAGAACTTACCACCGGAGGAATGGGGCTGGTCATCAACATATCCAGCGGACTCGGGCGCTTCGGAGTCGCCGATTCCAGCGCCTATTGTGCGAGCAAGTTTGCGGTAGAGGGCTTCACGCAGAGTCTCGCCGACGAGTATCCCATGGAACAGCTTGTAGCGCTGACTTTATCCCCGGGAATGGTCGCCACAGATATGTTACGAAACTATCTGGGTGAAGAGGACGTCTCGCAATACCTCTCTCCCACGGATGTTGCCAAAGGCATCGTTAACATCCTCAATTCGGTGGAGCCCGGTTGGACTGGACGCGCACTCGATATTGAATCCTATCTCGTAGAGTAGACCTGAATCAGCTACCTACCACCTTGTTTCGACCCGCGTGTTTCGCAGACAGAAGGCGTTCATCAGCCCGTTGAATCAAGTCTATGCCATCGACGCTATCGTCCTCTTTCAGGGCCGCAACCCCCATGGAGATGGTGATCGGTATGGGAAAGCCATCAAAGGTATACGCCCGCTTGGCCACCGATTCCCGTAATCGTTGGGCCACCTCCATTACAGCCGGCAGATCGGTCTCGGGAAAGATGACTCCAAATTCCTCTCCCCCGTAACGGGCCAGAATATCGGGTCGCCGCAGAGAACGCTGAAGGCTTCGCCCTACCAACTTGAGAACATGATCACCGGCCAGATGCCCGTAGGTATCATTCACATGCTTGAAGTGATCGAGGTCAACCATCGCAAACGAAAGTTCATGGTGGTACCGTCGCGCCCGACTTATTTCCCGTACCAGTGTCTCCATCAAATAGCGCCGATTGAAGAGCTGCGTCATCGGATCGGTTGTCGTTAACCGATAGATCTCCTGGTGATAGGCATTCTCAATATTCGTCCCCGACAGGAACTTGAATATCACACGACCGAACTTGACGATGTCTCCATCCGAAACCGTGGAACTGGTGATAAGCCCATCGTTCACATAGGTACCATTCGTCGACCCCATATCACGGACAACCACCTGCGCGTCGTCCACTACAACCTCGGCATGGTGGCGAGAGACACTTGCCTCACGCAAGGAGATGAGCGCCTCACTGTCACGCCCCACCAGATGCTTACCCTCGACAAGCGGAAATCTCTTCCCTATGTCGGGTCCCATCAGAAGCACGAGACAAGAATCTCCCGGCTCTTTTCGCCTTGCCCCACGCTCCACCAATGTCTCCGTAATCGTGGTGGTCGTATTGTCCTTCGACGAAAATGGATTCTTCTTCTGGGTCTTTTTTTCTTCAGCCATCGCCGGTCCATCCGATGGTCATATAGTGCCCGCACGGTCGCAGTGCGTCAACCAACAGGATCAGCTCATACGCCCGAATATTCGGCCTCTGACGGCTGTGGCTCTTGACAAAAGCCCCCTTGGGGGCTAGCTTTCCCGGCCTTCCAGCTAACAATACGAAAACAATGCCACATAACGAATTCTATATCCACGCAGGCGAGATCTCCGAGACCGGTCGAAAGCTGAGCTTTTCACGCGATTCGAACTGGGCACAGGCGATCCTTGCAGACGGTATCTACACCGTGACGGGCGATATCCATTTTGATGGACACGCAACCCAACGGGGCCAGAGCATCTTGTTACAGTTGCATGTTCGCTTGCCACTGAACTTCGATTGTTCACGTTGTGGTGAGAATGCCGATCTTGCGTATGAAACCGAGCTATCCCATCTGTTTGTAACAACCCAGAGCGACGCCCTGTCGCTGCCCATAGATGTTGAACTCGACCCCGAGGTGGACCTCTCCGAGGGTGTTGGCAATAAGTTCGATTCCGAAGATGCGATCGTGGGTGCCTTTGCTGCAGACATCCCAATTCATCCCGTATGTCACCCCGAATGTACGGGAATGACGAAAACCGTGAACACAAGTGGTTCCCAATCCATCGATCCGAGATTGGCACCGCTTTTAGCTATTCGTGAATCTATGCAGGCCGCCGAAATGGATAGCCAGCACAAACACGAATCAAGACACTGATTTCCAGGAGGCTACCATGGCTGTCCCGAAACAAAAACGATCCAAGGCTCGTACCCGTACCAAGCACAGCATGAATGACCGCAAAGCGGCACCGGCTGTAAGTATTTGTCCCGATTGTGGAAGCCCCAAGGCCCCACATCGTGCATGCGGCACCTGCGGTTATTACAACGCAAAATATGGTCGCATCATCGAGACGAACTTCTCCGAGGCTGCGGAGGATTGAACCTTTGGCAACGGTTTTGCCGGTACGCCCATGGGTCGTCGCTCCGTCGGGTCCCGTTGGTGACACTGCGCAACGCCGGGCCCGAGTTCGCCGAGCCCTCTGGAGGCTCGCCCTTCAGGGCATAGAACCCACCATCGCAC
>CAUZEG010000156.1:0-10346 GCA_963578775.1 Myxococcales bacterium | reverse complement strand
CGCGTTGTGAAGCGAAAATCTGGTTTCCGATAATCAAGCACTGCTGCAGCGGTAATAATTTTCGTCACGGATGCTAGATTCAGAGGGGTATCGTCCCCATAGGAGGCGAGCACATCCCCATTTTGGAGATTTCGAATTGCGACTTGAATCTTGGCTGCTTTCGGTAGCCGTTTGCTGTAGCGTCGAACCGTTTGTTCCAGCTTCTTCTGGAGACCTTTATGGCTTCCTTCGATCGCAAACGTCGGGCTGGCAATCCCAATGAAGAAGGCCAGCAGAACAATATGCTGAATGATCCTGGGTTGCCGTACTCTCATGATGAGCAAACCCTAGCTCTCGTGCTCGTCGATGTCACGTCTATTCTGGGACTTTTTTATGGGTGTGTAGATGGGTTTTGGACGGTACATTTTTGATGTAAGTCTCTGTAATCCTTTGATTATAAACGCCAATAGCATGAGCAGGGCACTATCGATTAAGACGAATAGCCAGGAGATGGACTGGGTTCGAGGTGCTGGTGGTTTTTTTAGATATTGGGCGCGACGGGAGTCCTCGGCATCGAGCATGTCTAGACGTTGGCTCATAAAACGATTCAGGGTCTGTTGAAATAACTCCTGAGAGGGAAGAATTGTTTCCGAAGTTGGTGCGGACTTGTAGGTGGGTTCCACAGGCTGGAAGGCCTTGTTGAAGCGGGAAACAAGCAGATGGACTGCGACGATCGCCCGCATCATGGTCGTGCGAAAGGAGGCTTCGAGTGCTTCCAGATGGGGGAGGGCCTTTTTCCGATTGCCCGTGATCATACGTTTGAGTTCGCGTTCGTCGTCGGGAACTGCGTACCCGCCACGATGGATACTCCCCGTTGTGATGGCAAAAGTATGACGATAGATAGTGGCGCCTTCGGGGGCACCGATTCGGGCCAGTTGGTGTACCATCGCGCGGATTGGCTCCGCTGCACTTTGGCTCTTGATTAATGGGCTCTCCGCGCTGAGGGCCACCACTTCTTTCGGCGAGGGCGCGATGGCTTCAGGGAGGAAGCCCGAATATTCCAGCTCCGGATCCTCTATATCTGCAAAAAGAGCGACGTTGGCGACGTGTTCGGAGATGAGGTGATGACTGGTCAGAATATTGAGTCCACGTTGGACAAAACCGAGGCGCGAAGCGAAGGCTCCACCACCGCTAAGAAGGTTCTCGTAAATACTCCAGATCTTTGCTTTCCGAAAAAATTCGTATAGGCCGATCTGCACGTTGTGGATGGGGTTTGCAGCATCCTCCACATAATGTAGGCACGCTCCCAGATGGGTGAAGGCGAGGGCTCGATGTGTGGGATGGGGCCAGTACATGGTGAGTGTAGCCAGATCGTAATGGAGCTGGGCCTGATCATGGGCGAATGTCTCGACCTCACCGTCGCGCCAACCGAAGGCCGCCGCAAAGTGGTGGGGTTCGTTCTTGAGGGTCTTTACCCGGGAATTGAGTTCCCAGTCGGGAAGGGCGTAGTGGGCGTGGGCCTGGCTGGAGATACCCGTGGGAGCCCCCATATTGATGATGGCCGGATCGATGGGGATGGTACGCCCATATTTGTCCAGTGGTGCGGACCCGTCTTCCAGGCGATAGATACGATTTCGATTGCGCTTATCATCATCGGGAAGTCGGCTCCCCGTCATCAGAAGTCCCGCGGCGTTGGCTCGTTTCCCGCAGATGGGCGGCCGGTCGATCCCAACGACAAACAATTCGGGTTCCTGGTTATGCCCCAGAAGTCGGCGAAAGTTGAGGGGCTTCGCCAGGGAACCGTCCGGGAAGCGTGTCTGGTATCGTTTCAGAACCGCGGGTTCCAGGTATGTCTGGAATTGGTTTTCCAGCCATAGTCGGTATTGGGCCAGGTCCCAGGCCGTTGGACAGGTTAGATCGTATCGAAACAGGGCTGGATCGGCGGCCAGGCCGAGTTCTGTAAGTCGCGAATGGGTTTTTTCAGCATAGGGCTGGCCAAGAGTCGGCCACATACAGAAGAGGACTAACAGAAGACCGAAGGCCACAGGGTGACCCGGTCTTGCGCAACTGGGCTTACGCTTCAAATCCCCCGTGAATCGCACATTGTCTCCTGATCGGTGATCGCCCGGTGTTCAGCTGGCCAGGGCCGTTGCCATGGCGGAGCCGATATGGCTGGGTGTACGGGCTACTGGTATACCCGCTCGTTCCAGAGCGGCAATTTTCTCCGACGCGGTGCCTTTGCCACCGCTTATGATCGCCCCGGCATGACCCATTCGTTTGCCCGGAGGTGCGGTCTGGCCTGCGATAAAGGCGCTTACTGGCTTGGTCATATTGGTGGCGACCCATTCGGCAGCTTCTTCCTCGGCTGTACCGCCTATCTCCCCGATCATGACGACGCCTTTTGTGTCGGGGTCGGCGTTGAACAACTCGAGCAGATCGATAAAGCCGGTACCGGGTACCGGATCGCCGCCGATGCCGATGCATGTGGTTTCACCGAGTCCGTTGGCCGTAAGTTGATCCACAGCTTCGTAGGTCAATGTGCCCGATCGTGAGATTACGCCAATGGAGCCGGCCTTATGAATATACCCGGGCATAATCCCGATCTTACACTGCTCTGCGGTGATAATTCCAGGGCAGTTGGGACCGATCAATCGTGCTCCAGTAGACTTTATGGCGTCTTTTACTGTGATCATGTCCAGTACTGGTATGCCCTCCGTAATGCACACCACCAGTTCGATGCCACCATCGACGGCTTCCAGGATGGCGTCCTTGGCAAACCGAGCCGGTACGAAAATGACGCTGGCGTCTGCGTTGGTCGCGTCCACGGCCTCCGTTACCGTATTGAATACGGGGACGTCGCCCAATACGGAAGTCCCCCCTTTCTTGGGGGTAACGCCGCCCACCAGATTGGAGCCATACTCTTTCATCTGACCCGAGTGGAAGAGCCCGGCGCCCCCGGTAATACCCTGACAGATAACGCGTGTGTTCCGATCAATGAGAATTGCCATCCTCTAACTCCTTTCCTGCTCTGCTGCCTAGGCGTGCTTCTGCGCGGCGTATTTGCGGGCCTCGGCAACGGAGATTTCCGCAGCCTCGGCCAGGCTTTCGGCTGTACGAATAGGCAGACCTGATTCCGCCAGAAGGGCTTTTCCCCGGGCCATATTTGTACCGGCAAGACGTACGATAAGGGGAACTCCCTCGAGTCCGACATCCTGGACGGCCGTGATCACACCGTCTGCGATGGTGTCGCACTTCATGATGCCGCCAAAGATGTTGACCATAATGGCATGTACCTGGTCTTTCAGGAGAATCCGAAATGCCGCCGAAACCCGTTCGGCCGTCGCGGATCCGCCCACATCAAGGAAGTTCGCTGGTTCGCCGCCATAATGTTGGAGGGTGTCCATGGTTGCCATGGCAAGCCCCGCTCCATTGACCAGGCAGCCGATATTCCCGTCCAGTTTGATGTAGTTGAGTTCGTATGTACTGGCTTCGACCTCGGAGGGATCTTCTTCATCCAGATCACGGAGTTCGACAATATCGGGCTGCCGATAGAGCGCGTTCCCGTCGAAACTCAGTTTGCAGTCCAGGGCAATGACATCTCCGGCTCCCGTCACGACCAGCGGGTTGATTTCCGCCAGGGAGGCATCTTTCTCGGTGTAGACTCGATACAGTCCCGCGGCGAAGGACACAAAGCTCCGCACCGCAGCTCCCTCGACCCCGAGGGCGTAGGCCAGCTTTCGTCCCTGGAAGGCTGAAAAACCAACACCGGGACTGAACCAGACCTTATGAATGGCGTCTGGGTTTGTGGCGGCTACTTCTTCGATGGATGTCCCGCCCTCTGAACTGGCCATCATGCAAAGCTGGCCGGTCTGACGATCCAGGACCATGCCCAGATAGAGTTCACGGGCGATGTCGCAGCCCTCTTCAATATATACCTTTTGTACCCGCGTACCCGCTGGGCCCGTTTGATGGGTCACCAGCTGCATGCCCAGAATCTGTTCGGCGTACTGGCGCACCTCGGCCAGAGAACGGGCCAGTTTGACTCCGCCACCTTTACCGCGGCCCCCGGCGTGGATCTGGGCCTTGACCACCCAGATATCTCCGCCCAGGTCCCGAGCGGCCTGCTCCGCCTCATCTACGGTACGAGCCAGTCCGCCGCGTGGAGTGGGTACACCGTATTGCTGCAAGATTTGTTTGGCCTGGTATTCGTGGATCTTCATCGATTCACTCCCTACGAGATGCCTTATCTCTACGTCCAGATCCGGCGTTGTGGGGTAGACGGTATGCGTTCAGTCGGTGGTGCCCGACGACTTTCCTCCACCAAATAGCTTTCGGCCCAGCATTGCCAGCGGATCGTAATAGCGGTCGACCACGCGTTCCTTCAGTGGGATGATCGCGTTATCGGTAATGTTGATATGCTCGGGACATACATCGGTGCAACAGCGGGTGATATTGCAGTAGCCAGAGCCAAACTCTTCGAGGATCTCGGGAATTCGATCGCGGGTATCCAGAGGATGCATGGCCAGGTCGGCCAGGCGATGCATGAAGCGGGGCCCGACAAACACATCGGTTTTACCATGGTCTCGGAGAATGTGGCATACATCCTGGCATAGATAGCACTCGATACACTTTCGGAACTCTTGATTCCGCTCGATGTCTTCCTGGGCCATACGGTAGTCGCCGTCGGCCTCCGGTTGCCCTGGTTCAAGCGGTTTGATGCGCTTGTTTTGTTCGTAGTTCCAGGAGACATCGGTGACCAGATCCTTGATGACCGGAAAGGCCTTCATGGGCTGGACAGTGATTACCTCATCCTCGGCGTAGATGTTCATACGAGTCATACAGGCGAGCTTGGGTTTGCCGTTGATTTCCACGGAGCAGGAGCCACATTTCCCGGCTTTGCAGTTCCAGCGAACGGCCAAGTCATTGGCCTGTTCCGCCTGAATCCCGTGGATGACATCAAGCACCACCATCCCTTCTGACGATTCCTGCTCGTAGGTCTTGAACTCGCCGCCGTCGGCATTGCCGCGCCAAATTCGAAAGGTGCGTATACCCATCCTAGTCCACCGTTCCAGACTCGAGTTCTTCAATCGTTGCCAGCGCGACGGCTTCCAACTCCGGCGGAGGAGACGCTCTCTCTTCTCGCCGTACGCTCATTTCTCCGTCGCTGCCCTTCTTGGTGATCACGTTCGCGTTTCCCCATTCCTCGCGCTCACCCTCGAAGTCGAGGCGGGTATGCGCGCCACGACTCTCCTCGCGCATCAAGGCGGCCTTGGCGACGGCCAGGGAGGTGATCATCATCGAAGACAGATCCAGCGCCTCATGCCAGCCGGCATTGTATTGGCTGGAGCCTTCGGCCTTTACCTGATCCACATCCGGTTGGAGTGCTGTGAGTTGTGAGATGACCTTAGTGAGCTGTTCGCCGGTTCGTACGATTCCCGCGTTTTCCTGCATAGCGAGCTGGAGCTTGTCATGAACGAGATACGGATTTGACCCGGATTCACGATTCAGAATGGAGGTTGCCGTACGTACATGGCTGGCGACCACTTCGGGGTTGAATTCTGCTGCCTTGGAGCCACGTCGGTCCCGAATGTAGTCCGCCGCGCCGCTACCGGCGAGGTGTCCGAAGACGAGCAGATCGGAAAGAGAGTTTCCGCCCAGCCGATTGGCCCCATGAAGCCCCGCCGCACATTCGCCACAGGCGAAGAGCCCCGCAACCGCAGTTTCCTGGCTGTCTGCATCGACACGAATACCGCCCATGAAGTAGTGCAGAGTCGGTCCTACTTCCATGGTCTGCTTGGTAATATCGACCTCAGCCAGCTCCTTGAACTGATGATACATGCTCGGGAGTTTGCGTTGGATGAAGGCGGCCTCTCTCCGGTTTGCGATATCGAGGAAGGCTCCACCATGGGGAGAGCCACGTCCGGCTTTTACTTCCGCCAGGATGGCGCGGGCGACAACATCACGGGTTAGCAATTCCGGAGGTCGACGATTGTTTTTGTCGTCCTCGAGCCAGGCATCGGCTTCTTCGATGGTGTCGGCCGTCTCGGACGCAAACCGTTCCGGGATGTACCGGAACATGAAGCGTTCCCCCTCGCTATTCAAGAGGATACCACCCTCGCCGCGGACGCCCTCGGTTACAAGAGTTCCGTGAACCGATGGAGGCCAGACCATGCCGGTGGGATGAAACTGGGTGAACTCCAGGTCCATCAACTCAGCACCTATGTCATAGGCCAGTGCGATTCCATCGCCGGTGTATTCCCACGAGTTGGATGTGACCTTCCAACATTTCCCACCGCCACCTGTGGCCATAATGACGGCCTTGCAACGAATGATCATAAAACGGCCGGTCTCACGCCAGAGGCAGAGCACGCCGCTTATTACACCATCGGCATCGGTGAGAAGGTTTAGA
Source organism: Myxococcales bacterium (assembly GCA_963578775.1). GTDB lineage: Bacteria > Myxococcota_A > UBA9042 > UBA3505 > UBA3505 > UBA3505. The sequence goes on along the minus strand of CAUZEG010000156.1, from coordinate 3,958 downwards.
ACCTTGCACTCCATATGCACCTGAATGCCCTGGTGGATTCCATGGTCCTGAAGTGTACGAATCAGCTCAAGGCCAGTCCGGTCGCCTACATGCGCCAGTCGTGGGTAGCGATGACCACCAAAGTTTCGCTGGTTGATGCGCCCGTCCTTCGTTCGATCAAAGACCGCCCCCCAGGACTCCAGTTCGCGAACCCGGGTGGGCGCGTTCTTGGCGTGAAGTTCCGCCATGCGCCAGCTTGCCAGGAACTTGGAGCCTCGGATGGTGTCTCGGAAGTGGATTTTCCAGTTGTCACGGGAGTCCACATTTCCCAGAGCTGCAGCCATACCACCTTCGGCCATAACCGTATGGGCTTTGCCGAGAAGTGATTTGCATACGATGCCCGTGTCCAGGCCTCGGGAAGAGGCTTCGATGGCGGCGCGCAGTCCGGCGCCACCGGCGCCAATCACGACGACATCATGTTCGATAGTTTTGATTTCGGAGACGTCGAGCACGTTAACCCCACGTATTTAAGTCGGTGATGGCGCCGGACGAGACAAGGCGTACATAGACATCGCTGCCAGCCACCCAGAATAGACTCGTCCAGGCCCAGTTCATGTGTTTTTCGTTAAGCTTTGTACATCCCTTCCACGCCGTATATCGGGCGGTGGAACAGGAGAATTTGTTGGTGCTTCCTCCGATCAGATGCCGGAACGAGTGGCAGCCGAAGGTGTAACAGCCCAGGAATACGGCGTTCAGTGTAAGGACGATACTCCCTACGCCGACACCAAAAGCACCGTTCCGGAAGTAGGACTGAATGGCGTCGTAGGAAAGAATAAACACGAATAGGATCGCGAAATACATGGCGTAGCGGTGGAGATTCTGGACGACTAGGAAACGGGTTTCTCCTCGGTAGTTCTTCTGCGGTAACGCCCCTACGGCGCAGCCGGGCGGTGTGCCGGTAAAAGCCCGGTAGTAGGTCTTTCGATAGTAGTAGCAGGTGAAGCGGAACATGGCCGGGAACATAAGAATAAGAACCGCTGGCGATGCAGGGATGAAAGAGGGCCACCAGGATGGGAAGGTCCCAAACCAGGCGTGGGACTCCGGAACGGCGCCTGGCACCGATGGGTCCACCAGAAGGACGGGTGAGAAGAAGGGGGACAGATATCCGCCAAAGCCTGAGCCCGCATCCGCTACCCAATAATGATCGGCCTGGATAAGGGCCCAGGTCGCGTAGATGATGAAGCCGGTCAGGATCGACAAGGACAAGAGTGGGCCAACCCACCATTTGTCCGTCCGCATGGTTGTATTCAATCCCGCTTTATGCCCGCCGACGAGGGTTGATGAATTCATGGGAACAGGTCCTGTACATAGAAGCCGGAATGGGCCGCCAAAACTGGCATGAAACGCGGTTTTCGTCAACCTCGCGCGTGACACGCGCGCACGAGCAAACCCGATTCAGCCCGTCGGAAGCCGCTGGTGCCGGTGGGTTATGAGGAGTAGCACGGAACCGCCGTGCCCTACGCTCGTTCTTCCCTTGCCCAGGGAAGGAGACTGCCCACGAGGCCGGCGAATGCACCGGTCAGGTACAGAGCAAGCCCACGTCCGAGGGATAGTGTACTCAGCTCTTCCGGTCGAGTGGCGGTCAAGAAGATGGCGACCCCGACCAGGCATTGACCCAGAAGCAACCAGGTCACACGATCCATGAACTGCCACTTCTTTCGGAACAGGGTGGCAATACAGCCGACAAAGAGCAGGACGGCTGCTGAAATCCCAAAAAAGAACAATACGGTGGCTCCAATATGGTATTGCATCGGAACGGTGTCCGATAGATAGGACATGGGGGCACAAATGTCCGATTGAAGGGTGTCGCCCCGGTCCGACAGGGTGACCTCCCAGACACAGGTCTCTGCGCCGAGAAGACCGGCTCGGACCAATTCCCGATTCTCAATCTTGGACAACCACATGGACGAGAGACAGCCGATGATCAGACATAGTCCGCCGACGCCCATCAAAATGCTCGAGGTCAATGGCTTGTTCATTTCGGTGCTCTCCCCTCTGAACCCGCAGACTGGCGAATCGCCCCTAGAATCACGCCAGTATTACATATTTTCGATGATCGCCGATCCGAATTCACTACATCGGAGCTTTGTGGCCCCTTCCATCAAACGATGGAAATCATAGGTTACGCGCTTGCTGGCAATCGTCTTTTCGAGACCGGCGATGATGCTGTCGGCGGCTTCATCCCAGCCCATATAGCGAAACATCATTTCGCCCGACAAGATCAAGGAACCGGGATTGACTTTGTCCTGTCCGGTATATTTGGGAGCCGTACCGTGCGTTGCTTCAAATACCGCGGTTCCTGTTACGTAATTGATGTTGGCGCCAGGAGCGATACCAATTCCCCCCACCTGGGCGGCCAGGGCGTCGGATACATAGTCCCCATTGAGATTCGGGGTCACGATAATGTCGTATTCGGCTGGACGGGTGAGAATCTGCTGAAGAAATGCGTCACAGATACAGTCCTTTACGAGCAATTTACCCGCTTCAAGCGCGGAATCTTGTTCGGCGTTGGCAGCCGCTGTACCTTGTTCGGCCTTGGTTTGTTCCCAGCGCGCCCACGAGTAGGTCTGGTCGGCGAATTCCTGATCAGCGACCTCATACCCCCAATTCTTGAAGAAGCCCTCTGTGAACTTCATGATATTGCCCTTGTGCACAAGAGTGACGCTCTGCCGATTATGTGCCAGGGCATATTGAATCGCCGCTCGGGCCAGGCGTTTGCTACCTTCCGCACTCATGGGCTTGATGCCCAGACTGGACGAATCGGGGAAGCGAATCTGGGAAACACCGAGCTCTTCGATCAGAAAATTTCGCAGCTTCAGGACCTCCTCCGTACCGTTCGCGAATTCGATTCCGGCGTAGATCCCTTCGGTATTTTCACGGAAGATGACCATATCGACTTTTTCGGGGGCTTTCACGGGGCTTGGGACTCCGTGGAAGTAGCGCACAGGGCGTTGACATACAAAGAGGTCCAGCCGTTGCCGAATGGCGACGTTGAGACTGCGGATACCACCACCCACGGGTGTGGTCAGTGGCCCTTTGATGGACACCAGATGTTCGGAGATAGTCTCGGTCGTCTGGGCTGGAAGCCACTCGCCGGTTTTGTTGAAGGCCTTCTCGCCTGCGTATACTTCCAGCCATTCGATTTTCCGCTGATCTCCATAGGCCCGTTTCACGGCGGCATTGAACACGCGAACCGCCGTAGCCCAGATGTCCGGTCCAATGCCGTCTCCTTCGATGAAGGGGATGATTACATGGTCAGGAACCGATAGGGTGCCATTGGCATTTTTCGTCACTTTCGCGGCTGGTGTCATGATGGCTCCAATACTCTACTTATGCGCTCTGAGCGAAAACTTCCGATAGTCGGAAGACGAGTCGCAGGTCGTCAGGCGGATTTTGCGCGGAGTTGGCCTTTTAACCCGCCTTTTCGTCCGCGTCAATGGTACAGGACAGCAACTGCGGCAACGATCCGGCTCTTTTACAGGTAGTGTCCAGTCATCTGTCCGGGTCAAAGGAGCACGGAGGTGCAAGACGTTGGCCATGAAGATACCGGGTCATGGACATAGGTTTTTTCCCCGCCGGGTGGACCCTTTCGATGCATAGTACGCCGTCCGAGGTCTTGACCAGTCCCGCTTCGCCGTCAAGGTCGAATAGCAGGCCCGGAGGCCCAGAGGAATCGGATAGCTCGGCGATTCGAGCCTGGACCACTCGGATGGACCGGCCTTCTAGCCGTGCCTGGGCACCGGGCCAGGGATTCATGGCGCGGATATGATTCATCAGGTCCCGAGTTGGTAGAGCCCAATTGATCCAGCCATCGTTTTTGGTGATTTTGCCGGCGTACGTAACCCCTTCGGTGGGCTGGGGAGTAGCGTTGAGAGTGCTGGAGTCACCCTGCACAAAGGCGTCGAGGATGGTGGACAGG
>CAUZEG010000155.1:0-10365 GCA_963578775.1 Myxococcales bacterium | reverse complement strand
CCCAGCTCAGATTTTCTCTGGCCAGCACACCTCTCGGGTAAAATCCAGTTCCCCAAAACGCGGGTGTTTTTCGCAACGGAACCCTTTATCGCAGCCGTCATTATCACTAAAGAGATCCGTATCACATTCCGCCAGACATAAACCCGCTGGTTCATTGCCGATAAAACTACCAACATCCACGCAAAATGTACCGGCCATAAAGGGCGTATTGTTATCGGGACAGTAATGGCTGCACTGACGGGTACAGAATCCTACAGCTTCGTTCAATGTGTCCCCGGGTTCGCTGTTGTCAGGAGTCCAGTTTGGTGTATCCCAGTGTTCCCCATCCGTCGGGTCTTCATTCGATTCATCCGCCGCCATAAGCTGACAGAACCCCTCGTCAAAGGCACAGACAGAATTCGAGTTACAGACACCACCAATCCAGTGATGATTGGGTGTGTTCTTTAATACGTGCTCACTATACCGCTGGTAGACATTCCAGAAGAGCCAGTTGCCACCTTCCCATTCCAGAACCCAGGGAGTGTAGGTATAAAGCGCAGCGGTCGCCATATTCTTCGGGGTGATGGTCTCGCCGTCCTGGCTTTTCTTGGATATCCCGACTTCCCAGCCACTTGGGGTGGGAAAGCCGTTATCGAGGGCATCAATATATTCTCGCAGAAGGCTGGCTCCGCACTCTATTTGTCCCTTGAAGCCTTTCGGGCCATAGGGACAGCCGTAGACCCCATCGAGACAGCCACAGCCCATGGCGCGGTTGACCTGAAAATCACTCGGCGCCAAAGCGTATATCAAACTGGCCTCCACCTGGAGCTTCACCAGGATCACAAGGGGGTTGATCTGATATTCCGTGGCAGCGTCTACAATAATTTCCGATGCGAACTGCCCTTCTTCCCAATAATTGGCGAGGTAACTTCGATGTGAATAGGGGGGGAAATCCAGAAATTCCTGTACCTGTTCGACCGTCATATACTCGGCGTCAACAAAGAGATGCTCCTCGATCAGATGGCTCGACATAAAGTGGTTACCATCTGCCTTACCGTGTTCCGTTTGCTGCAGATCCTCTTGCGGAATGTAGAATTGCGGCATTCCCGACTTTCCACCGCTGCCACAACTTGGCAGCAGCCCTGCACAGAGAAAAAGGCAAAGAAAAATATATGTTCCCGCGCGACCCACCTGCGGCACCTACTCCATCCATAATAAGGAATTCAAGGATTAACCTCTTTTGAGCCTATAACATAAGCTGATGCCCGTACAATCGTATTAGGCGCCACATAGGCCCCATACCATCCCAAAATGACAGCCAAGCCCCAGGACGGTGGAAAAGTGGAATATCTCATGATAGCCGAACACACGTGGATTTGGATTGGGCCAGCGCTTCACATAGACGACCGAGCCCACAGAGATGACCGCCCCGCCAGCGACCAGTAGAGCAAAGGACGGACTGGGCATAGACCGGTATATATCGTCTACAAAAGGGAGGATGATCCAACCTGAGCACCAGTAGATGATGGTACGTAACACCCGCGGAAAGGTGCGTGTAAACACGGTCTTGCAAAAACCCAGTATTGAGACGCCCCACGCTACACATAGAAGTGGTACACCGATTCGGCGAGGCAAGGCCAATAGACAAACCGGGGTATAACTGCCTCCCAGATGTAGAAAGATCATTCCATGATCCAAGCGCCGTAAAAATTCGCGGATTCGTACTGGCCAATACGGTACGTGGTAGCTTGCGCTCACGGAAAAAAGAAGAAGCAGGCTGATACCAAACACCAGAGCACTTGCACGAGCATCGCCGCCCTCAGCCCGTAAGACCATTAGAATCGTGGCGGGGATCGTCAATACAGCCGACCCCAGGTGGAAATAACCCCGCAATAATGGCTTAAAGCCTATCTCCTCCGTAGTAGAGACGGACTCTGGAGTAGAATTGCTCATTGGCGCGACATCCCTCCCATGGGATTGAGTACGTACCCCTTCAGTCTCTCAAGCAGAACTTGAGACGCAAACTTTTCCAGTAAAAAAGCACTCGCAGAAAGCGGATTCTCGAAAGGCCAGACTCTCGTACTGATCACTTCGCCTTTACCGAGGCACAGATGGCGTCCACGTTCGCCTTATTGTCTTTCGTGCCGTCGCATTTCACGCCCACATGACAATCACCAATCTTCGCAAAGCGAATATTGGTATACACGATGCCCTGGGGCGCAAACTCCACCGTATAGGAGCCCTCACTTTCGGTAACACCTGTGATCGTGCCGCTATAGTTATAGTCTTTCGCGTTGCGCCGCACAGCTGCTTCATCTTGCAGAAGACAACTATCCGCCCACATCACCTTGAAGAGCTTTGCGCCCGTAGCCACAACACCGCCTTCCGCACTGAACTGAATATAGGCGTCTCCCTTCGCCGTTTCCTTGGCGTTCTCGGGTAGAGAGATCGTCGCACCAAAGGCCGGGACAAATTGCGTGGCCAGGGTCATAGCCGTACTTCCCCCGGTATTGGATTCTGTATTTTCTGCCGTCGTATCCCCGGTTTTATCTTTCTTTTTCTTGAGCCCATTCATCACGCCAAACACCACCAACGCGGCAATTAGACCACCGACAATCATTTTCTTCTTTTTGTCCACCTGCCATCTCCTATTTCATGCCTGACAATCCAGCCAGATTGCTTCAGTGATCGGGACTTGTCAAACCACTAGAACGTTCCGAACGATCCTTTCATCACGGTTGTATATTGGTGATGGTTCCATCCTCGAAGAGCCAGAGCCGTTGATCGGCTTCAAAGGGGCCGAGATATTCCACAACCTCCCCTCCCGGGAAGCGGGCCTGGATGAGATCTACCTCGGTATGATCGCCCAACCCGAAATGGAGGAAGGGTGAATCCTGGCAACCCTGGCCTGAGCCCCCCTGTACATGCCGTACCAACTGAATATCCCCAGACAGCAGTGTCACGGTAGCACCATAGGCTCCTCTATTACTGTTCACATTGCCGATCGGACGTACCTGTAGCCAGTGGTACTCGCGGGTTTCGTCCATCCGGTTCCGGTATAAGCCCCCGGAAGTAGCCAGATCGAGATCTCCATCCAGATCCACATCGGCTACAGCTACGCCCCAGCCACCTTTCAGACCGATACCCGACCAGTAGCTCTTCAACTCGAAAGTGCCATCCCCATTTCCCAGATAGAAATCCGTCGGACGACCGTCGTAGGTGGCGGTGATCACCAGGTCGAGGTTGCCGTCCATATCGAAGTCCGCCAGTACCGGTACCGAATGGGTCTCCTGGAACCGAAGCCCTGCGTCGCCAAAGGGTGTGGACCAATCGCCCTGGATATCTTCAAAATGGCCTTCACCATCGTTCAAAAGGATCTGGGTCTTGTCGGAGAAATCGAAGAAACGCGGATGGGCCAGATTCGCCTGTACGCTATCAAAATCCCCGTCCCCATCCAGGTCTCCCCAAGCCGCTCCGATGGTATGACCATAATGATAGGTTCCCTGGAAATTGGTTTGCACTCCCCCCAGTCCCAGGGCGAGACCTTTTTCGCTGACGGTCCCGTCTCCGTTGTTCCGATAGAAGAGATTCGGACGCAGTACATAGTTGTTGACCAGCAGGTCCACATCCCCATCTTGATCAAAATCTATCGGGGCGGCACCACGACTTGGAAAGGGGAAGTCCGAATACCCTTTAAAACCATATAGACCGGTCCAATCCTCGAAGGTGCCATCGCCCTTATTCCGCCAGATCCGATCCACGTAGTAGCTATAATTTGTCCAGCAGTTGAAGTTGGCCAGATAGATGTCCAGGTAGCCATCATTATCTATGTCCAGCCAGGCGGCGGCCAGAGTGGGTGCATGGGTATATCCTGCACCAGCACAATCGTTGTAGTCCTGCGCGTCCGAAATCCCCGACGCCTCCGTCACATCGACAAAGGTGCCATCACAATTATTTCTTATAAGCCCATCTCCCGCCGAGCCCGAGCTGTTGAAGATCAATAGATCGGGACAACCATCGTTATCATAATCGCCCCAGACGGCCGCGCCCGACACGGACATTCCACTCAGTCCGGTCTCACCGTTGACGCTCGTGAAGGTGCCGCCCTCGTTTCGCATAAGGTTCGGCCCCGGCAATACCACATCGTCATCGCCATCGTTGTCGTAATCCGCAAAGGCCATCTGACCGCCCATGCTCTGTCCTGTGGCCTCAAACCAGAGATCTTCCTCGGCCAGGGGCTCGTCATATTCCAACTCAAGCCGGACAAGAAAATCGTGGGCGAACCCACCGCTCAAGCCATTATAGGCGTAGAAGCCCTGTCCGCCGGCCGACCCCTCGTGGACTTCATCCAGATTCCAGGCCGAGTGACAGTTCCCCCAGCCACCACAGCTTGCATCCTCCGTTGTGGTCGTTCCATCGAAGGCCCAGGCCGCGTCACCGACGCCGCTACGTTTATGGGCCACATAGACCAGGCCCGGGTGGCGTAACTCCACCGGACTATCAAAGCCATAGCTGACCCAGGTGTCGGTTTCGATTGCACCACTGCAATGGTTCCCTTCCCAATAGGCTTCATACTTCCAGAAGTCGAATCCGTTATGGCCGAAATCGGGATAGAGCCCAATCGACACAGGGATCTCGGCGCCGTCGGGCAGATTTCGGAACTGTACCCGAAAACCGTAGATCCGTGCCGGACGCTCAATTTCAAAGGCCACTGTCTCCCACAACGGCTGGTCCGCCATGGGCAACTGCTCGTCCGTTACTACAAAGGACTGCTCCGGTATGCTGCTCACTCCGACGCCATCGTCATAGGCCAGCTCCGTCAATCCCGGGACAATCTCCGGACCAGCGGTGCCACATATTTTTTCTGTGCAGACGCCCTCCTCACACAACCAGCCCATACTGCAATCGGCGTTCTCGGCACAGCAGCCCTCAATGGCTGTATGGACGCAGCCCTCGGCGCCACATTCATCGACTGTGCAGTCGTCCTCGTCATCACAGCTTTCCGCGTCCTGGAGACAGGCCGGGGAACCTTCATCCACGGTCACATCCCCAGAACCCACATCCTTCGGTGATGTGGTGCCACCGCCACAACCCATAAGAATGGAGATAAGTAACGCTATCGACCCAACTCGCATCATTTCTCCTACACAGAAGCCGACAATATCGGTTCCCCCACACCTCCAAGTCAAGCGCCGGCCTGCCCTTGCCTTAAAAAACAAAAGGATAGAAGATCATGGCCGGAGGCTGTGCCATGAACACACGCATCGAAATTGAATACTGCACCGGCTGCCGTTGGCTCCTCCGTGGGGCCTGGGTAGCGCAGGAGATCTTGAGCACCTTCGAAGATGTCGTCGACGAGGTCGCCTTGATTCCGGGCAAGGACGGGATCTTTCAGGTGCGCCTTGGGGATGAAATGATCTGGTGTCGTAAGCGGGATCATGGTTTCCCCCAACCCAGGGAACTCAAGCAACGGGTACGAGATCTTGTCGCCAGGGATCGGGACCTGGGACATATCGATGAAAACCCATAACCCCCTGTAATCTGGATCCCACGGTTTGATGCGGCTATGATCAATCGGAAATGACTTCGATCTTCACATATGCTCCCGCCCTTCTGGTCAGCATCGTTTTATGCGCCTGCCCGATCCAGAAAGTTCCCCCGCATGAGTTTTCCGACGGATACCCGGGTGTACCCTTCCCTCCGGGTCCCGGCGATATTGGTGGTGGGGAAATCAACGATGTGACCGTGGATAGCGCCGGAGAGACCGAAACAACAGCCGATACACCCCTGCTCGACACCTCTACTGACTCCGCCCTGGACATAGAGGTTGCGTCGGAAACCAGTCCGGACATCCCCGCCCCAGAGACGGACGATACCACTGATACCACTGATACTACTGATACCAATGACACCCCGGACATACCGAACATACCTGCGGATCCAATCGCCACCATTCAGTTTAACGACCCCGCCTTCGGAGGTGCGTTCTTCGGACTCAATGTGATCGGTGAGCAGGCCACTTCGACTACCGACGTGACGGGTGTCGTAGAGCTTCCCGTGGTCGCAGACAGCCCGTTCCAACTGTACATTACGGCGGAGGGCTTTCCGATCCACCGCCTTCATGGCATCGCCGGAACAAGCTCATTCAGCCTCAGAACAACTGCCTTGAACAACGACCGTCTAAACGGCCTGCTCGGAAATGTGGGACTGATCCCGCAACAAGGCCTGGGGCATATCGTGGTCGGATTATTCGACGCCAATGACCTACCCGCTTTGCAGGCCACTGCGTCATTGAACACACCCTCTTCCGCACCGATAACCATCGCCGCCACTCTGGCTCAACCCAGCGGCATCATCGGTCCTGGAAACGAAGCCTGGCTTATATTCCCGAATGTGTCTGGATCGAGTGCGACGCTGACCCTGATCGGAGCCGAGGGCACGACCTGTCGGGTTGCAGCCGCTGGTGAAAGCCAAATCACGATTCCGGTAGCCCCCGGGTCGATTACGCTGGTGTCTGCACGCTGCGATTGATCGGTGAGCCAAGATCCCGTGGTGCGGGACGGACCATGGTGCCCATAAGGGCGAAAGCTCCTCCCAGGTAGGCCCAACGCGGTAGGCGCTCACCGGCGAAAAACTGGCAATAGTGTTGACCGATCTCCGGGTGCTCAAAAAGCAGCCGGATCAACTTCTTCCAATGACGTCCGTAGGCGAGTCTGGACACCCCGCTCAACACCCGCAGAGAACGCCCAAGAGAGGAGCCAAGAACCCGTTTCCGATAGCCACTGAACTGAATCTCCGATCCGGGTGAGGCATCCTGTTCGAAGGCTGTGACGACCACCTCGGCGGCAAGCTTCGCCATCTCCATGGCCTCGCCGATCCCTTCCCCAAAGAGTGGATCGATCCCCACGGCCTCGCCCACGCATAAGGCGCCAGGCAAGGCAAAGGTGGAGCGGGCCAAAAAGGGTCGCTCACTAAAACCATATTTGGTGCATTCCTGCGGATCGATACCCGCTCGCTCCGCCCGTTCGTCCAATAATCGAGACATATCGGCTCGCGGAAAGGCCGTACGACCACGGCCCTGTACATCCATAACGCCACGGTTCATTCGAACGCAGCCCTTGCTATCCCGATAGGGGAAATCCCAGACGTAGCCCTGCACGCCCCGTCCAAGCTCCGACAGATCAAAAACAAAACGATTGTCCGCTTCGTTCTCTCCAATGGGACCTTCCATCATCAAGAGGCGCGCGCGCCGCACCGGCTCGGGGATCCCCAGATCACGCCGCAATCTGGAGCTGGCACCGGTGCATAAAGCAAGGCTCCGACATCGGACCGGGCCTCGGGCTGTATGAAGACGAAAACCAAGCTCGAGTCGTTCAATCCTATCGATTCCGCAGTCCTCGCGCAGATCTATGCCACGCTCTCGGCACGCCTGGGCCAGACCATTGTCCAGCACGTCTCGACGGACGACATAGCCAATATCCGGCTGGGAATAGCCCAGGGTTCGGCCTCGGAATTGGATATCCGCGCCACGGATCACCACATTCGGCTCCGGTATCGGAAGACCCAATCGTTCCATCTGGGGCCGTATGCTTCCCGCCAATCCGCCGGCACAGACCTTGAACCGTGGATAACGTTCCTTCTCGAATACGGCCGCCCGAACAGGTGCACCCATATAGTGCAGCTCCAGGGCCAGAGTAAGCCCGGCCGGTCCCCCGCCCAGAATCGCGAGGTCCAGAAATTCTTGCTGTTCTGCACGTCCCACATTCGGGACTTACCATGTGAGCCAAGGGTTGCCTACCCCAGACTGATCCGATCCGCACCGATCACAGGAATTGCTTCGAGTTCTTCGATATAGTCCTCCGGCAAGCCATGTTGCCGTGCGGCCTCCACCAGCAGAGCACGATATTTCGAGGTGGGACGTACCACGTCTTCACAAAGCCAGCGCTCGCCCACCCGATAGACCCAGGCGGACATCGTTTCCCCGCTGTCCAAAGATACGAGCTTCAGCGGAGCCGTACCGCGGCTATACCGTCCGGGATGCCCTTCTTTACTGTCGAAAAGTGCGAGTGTCGCCTGGTCCACCTCCATCACTACGCCAATCACCCGACTCCTACTCGATGGACCCACATTGGCGGCGCCACCGCGCCGGGCCACCGAGCGATAGTTCCAGACCAGCGCATAGCCGCGCAGAATCGCACCATGGCTATGAAGTATCCGTGGTGGAGTCAGGCCGTTTTCTAATGCCCAGCGGCGCAGATCCGCCAGGTGCATATTGGACCCGTAGGCGAACACCCGGTGGAGGTTATTGGGTTCAACCGGATCCATAACCACAACGAGCACGGACTCTATCCAGGACCGGCACGGCTCGCTCCCGAGCGCGGTGCGCGCCATCCCGTAGAACGTCTTCGAGATAATCTATGTCCTGACTGATCTCCTCATACCGATCGCGATACGGCGCCATATGGGCGTTGATAACCTCGAAAAGAGCCTGCTTTGCATGGCCGTAGCCAAATCCACCAGCCCGATATTTCGACGCCAGCTCTAATTGTTGTTCCTCGGTGGCGAACAATCGATAGAGCGCAAAGACATTACAGGTATCGGGATCTTTCGGATCCTCCATGGGCGTGGAATCCGTAACCACCTGCATAAGCCGTTTACGCAATTTCTTCTCTGGCAAAAGAGGGTCGACCCCATTGCCGTAGGACTTGGACATTTTGCGACCATCGAGTCCCGGGATAGTCATAACCTCTTCCCGAACCAGGGCCTCCGGAATGACAAATGTTTCCCCGTAAAGGTGATTAAACCTTTGCGCAATATCTCTTGTCATTTCCATGTGTTGAACCTGGTCCTTTCCGACCGGAACAACATGGGAATCATAGAGCAGGATGTCCGCCGCCATCAAGACCGGATAGGCAAATACACCATGGTTGAGCTTGCCTTCATTGCCCTGATCTTTGGCTGCTTTATAGGCGTGGGCCCGGTCCAACAGACCCATGGCCGTAACACAGCTCAGAATCCAGGTAAGCTCCGTAACCTCGTGCACATCGCTCTGCCGAAAAAAGATCGCTTTGGCGGGGTCGAGCCCCATGGCCAGGAAGCTGCTTGTCACTTCGTAGACGGATTTCCGCATCTCGTCGGGATCACGCTGGCTGGTCAGGGCATGGTAGTCGGCTACGAAATAGTAGGCCTCGTATTCGTCTTGCAGATCGATCGCCGGACGCATCATCCCCAGATAGTTGCCCAGATGGGGGCTACCTGTCGGCTTAATACCGGACAGCGCGCGTTTTCGACCGGATGTTTCCGTGGACGACATGACCGTTCTCCAGAGGCGTAATTACCTCGCAGCCCGGTGTCATATCATACCCTGCGCGAGCAACCAAGACCGAGATCATTCACAATCACAATCAAGCCCATTTTTCGTGACCACGGCGTCCACGAACACAAGCCCACAGACCTATCCCGAGCATACATAGGAGCAGACTGCTCGGTCCCGGGGACCGATCCGCGAGCAGGCTACAACCACAGCTTCCCGGTTCTCGGTTCAAAGGCCCCATGAACTCGACCGGCTCCGTCTCGACCCCATCCGCAATTGCGTCCGCCACCACATCGGGAGCTACATCCTCGGCCACGTCTTCCACCACATCGGGAGCTACATCCTCGGCCACGTCTTCCGTCACATCGGGAGCTACATCCTCGGCCACGTCGGGGGCTACGTCTTCGGTTACATCGGCTGAAACATCGAGGGAGCTATCCTCGACTTCCACGACGTCGAGGCTGATATCCTCCTGGGACCCGCTGTCTTCGGCCGCATCGAAAGCGACATCTTCCGTGGCGTCCGAAGGACTGGAATCCGCATCGCTTCCTGCATCGGATCCGGGTCCCGGGTCAGAGACAATCGTTTCGGTCACACAGGCATCGTCCTCCTCGGAACAGACGCCGATCACCCCTTCTCCATCGAGAAAGCTGCAGTCCCGCGACGAGCCACTGCAATTACCGGTCTGGCAATTTTCGTTCACTGTGCAGAACAGTCCATCGTCACAGGGCACATTGAGGACCACCGGTGAGCTCGCGCACTCCTGGCTATCTTCAACACAGACGACCAGGGCACAGACGGCCGGATTAAAGGGGCAGGGAGTCGACTCTCCCGGAACGCAGATCCCCCCTTCACATACGTCCCCCAGGGTACAAAACACATCGTCTGAACATTCCGAACCATCTTCAACAGCAACGCATTCGTCACTACAACAGCCCGCCGCGCCAGGGATCGCCCAATCGCAGGTTTCATCCGAATCCACCACACCATTTCCACAAAGAACCGCGTCCAGGGCCCCATGAATGTCGACTCGTGGACGTTGGCCTGGAAATTCCGGTGGTAGATCCACCATA
>CAUZEG010000154.1:0-10384 GCA_963578775.1 Myxococcales bacterium | reverse complement strand
CTTTAGCGTCTACCCCGTGAAGCCTGGTGAAACCAAGCCCATTGAAGTTCGTACCACCGAGGTTCTTCAGCGTGCAGAAGGTAGAATCAGCTACACGATTCCCCATGAAAACCTACCAACAGGAGACGTGCTTCTTTCCCTTAGCTTCGACATTACCGACGATCTTCCGATCGAGAATGTCGAGCTGGACGGTTTCAACGGCACAGTTCGTTCGCTCGGACCACGCCATAAGCTGATCGTATTCGAGGGGAAAAGTTCACAGCTGAGCACCGATCTCCACATTCGCTATAGCCTCAAGGCCGAGGACCACGCGCTGCGGTTCGTATCCTACCGTGACGGCGACGGCGACGGCGACGGCTCCTTCATGCTCCTGGTGTCACCGAAAGACCATGTCAGCCAGTCCGATGTGATCGGTCGAGATATCGTATTCGTTACCGACATCTCGGGAAGCATGCATGGTCAGGCCCTTGCACAGAGTAAGCTCGGACTCTCTTCTATCCTCACAAAGCTCCGCTCCGAAGATCACTTCAATGTGGTTGCATTCGATGACGAAGCGGTGCCCTTCTATGCTGGGCTTCTTCCCGCCAACGATGAAAACCGGGCCGATGCCAATCAACGAATTACCGCCCTTGAGACGCGCGGTGGCACGAACATCAAAGGCGCATTGCTATCGGCTCTGGACATCCTGGAAAAGTCCCCAAATCGAGATCGTCCCAAAGCCATCATCTTTCTTACAGATGGTCAGGGTAACAACCCCGCCGAAGTGGTGCTGTCCGAAGTTCGCAAGAAAACCCGCTCCGTACGCATTTATAGTTTCGGTGCGGGCAATGGCATCAACCGCCAGTTCCTTGAGCGGTTGGCACGGGACAACCGTGGGATCGCCACCTTCATCGCCAACGACAATCAGATTGAGCGGGAGATGGCACGTCTGTACGACCGTATTTCCATGCCCCTCATGGTCGATCTTGAGCTTGAATTCGAGGGTGCACAGGTTCATTCCATCTACCCCAAACGGCTGCCTGATCTCTATCGTGATGGCGAAGTGATCGTGTTCGGTCGCTACTCCAGTCCCGGTATGGCCAAGATCCGCGTGCGCGGCCTGGTCAAAGGTGAAGCCAAAGAGCTGACGATGGATATTACTTTGCCCAAGAACTCCGATGATCACGCACATATCGAAAAACTATGGGCGAATGACCGCATTGAGCATCTGAAAGAGCTGCATCAGCTCCGTGGCGAAGAAGAGCTTGTCTCGGAGATCACGCGGCTTGGTATCGTCTACAATCTGGTGACCCCCTACACCACCTTTCTGGCGGTCCCCGAATCTCTGAAGACCGATGAGATCAAAGAAGCCATTCGCCGCGGACGTCAAGGCTATGACAAGAAGCTCATTGACACCATGAAGGGAATCCGCCTGTCCCAGGCCAATATCCCCCCTGGTGATCCCGTCCTCACGGTACTGGCGCCCGCCAATGCCAAGAAGGTCGTGGCCTACTTCCCCTTCGGCCTCGTAAAACGGCTTCAATACGACACGATCCGTCGCAGTTGGTCCGTACGTTTTCTGGTGCCGCGTTGGGTCACCGACGGTGTATACAACATTAAGGTCCAGATCATTCACACCGACGGCCGGATGGAATGGAAGTCGATCGAATATACCATCGACGGAACCGAACCCGAGTTCGAAGCCATGCTGCCCGAATATGTGGAGCCCGGTCAGACCATTTCCATCGAAGTGGATCCCTTCGAGCAAGTCCGTACGGTTGAGGCCTATGTGGTGGAAGATCCGCGCCATCATACGCGGCTGAAACTTAACGCCGAAACCGGACTCTACGGCGGCCAGCTTGCGCTTCCTGAAGAGTATGAACTGGATAGCCTTACGATTCGCGTAGTCGTGCGAGACCGGGCACGGAATCGCCATGAACGTGACTATGAGGTTATCTTGACCGTCACGGACGACGGTTGTGAAGCCACTCCATCGTCGGACTCGCCTGCGACCAGCACTGCAGCTCTGGAAACGGTTCGAAACCGCGGCCAACAGTCTGCATGGTTCTACGGCTGGACCGGTTGCGCGTGGTCCAACGAACTGGAGAGGGAATACTGCTCCTCCTGATCTGTCTTCATCGGTCCCAATAGACCCTCTCCGCCCGGCCCACTCCTGTAGTGGGTCGGGCTTTTGCGTCTGCACCACTTGCGATTCCACCACGAGATAAGCATAGTCCCTCCTATGAGAGCCTTCGTCAGCACATCGCATCTCGCCCTGATCTGGGTCCTGCTATGGTTCCTTTCGGCCTGTGCCGGAGCCACCCCCACCACAGATCTAAACGAACTCCCGAACAACCTGGACCCAGGTACCAGCCAGGACCAGACCAGTCAGCCGCCTCTACCCGCCAGCGTCTCGGAGCTGGTCACATCGGTTCTTCAAGGGGAGCGAATGATGGCCCCGCTCCTCGACCAGGATGTGTTTCCAGTCATGCTGTACCTCATCAATACAGCGAAAACCGATGTATGCATGCTCGAGTTCGTCTATTCAAAGAGCACCGTCACGGAATCGGTCAAACACAGCCTGATCTATGCCCAGGAGCGAGGCGTGACCGTCAAAGTGCTTACAGACGATGAAAGCTCCGACACCACAGCCTTTGTAATGGCCCTCAACGAGGGCGGGGCCGATGCACGTATGGACACGACAGGAACGGCCCATAGCAAGATGATGGTTGTCGACCAGTCGATTGGTTTCATGGGTTCCACCAACCTCTCCTATAGCTCTCTCAAAAAAAACCGGGAGGCCAATATTTTAGTACGGGACCCGGCCCTGGTGGCAGCGCTTAACCAATACTGCACCTTGCGGCACGCCAACCCATCCGTCTGGCGTGACCTCCTTGAACCGGCCACCGGAGCTGATCGGCTTTACGGTGACGGTCGCATCGATGAGGCCCTTTTCGAAGTGGTCAATAACGCCACGGAACAGATTGATGCGGTGATTTACACAGCCAACGCATCCCCCCAATTCCCCGACGGCCCAGTCATGAACTTTCTCAACGCACTGGGTGATGCGGTAACCCGCGGTGTCGAGGTTCATGTGGTCATGGAAGAGAGCGACTACGATGACGTCGTCAACAGCATGAACATGCAGGCCCGTGAACTCCTACAGAGCATGGGAGTATCCGTACGCTTTGAAGAGGTGGATCGGATCACTCATTCCAAGCTTCTGGTGGCGGATAATGAAGCCGTTGTGGCCACGGGAAACTGGACCTACGGCGGGTTTGAAACCAATCACGAGATGGCTCTCCGAACATCGGATAGCGATACCGTTGCGGCCCTACGTGCCTACGCCGAAGCTCTCTTCAACAACGGAAATTAATCCTCGACGGGCCAGGCCACTTCCCGCAGTTGGCGGCGGATCCGCTCGATGATCACGTCAATCGCTACAGCCTTGTTCCCACCTTCCGGGATAATCAAATCGGCCAGACGCCGCGTCGGCTCGACGAAGGACAGATGCATCGGACGGACGGTCTCGTAGTACTGACTTCGAACCTCTTCGAATGTGCGCCCGCGCTTCTCTGTGTCCCTACGGATGCGTCGTAGGATACGAATGTCGGCGGGGGTGTCCACAAACAACTTCACATCGCATTGTTCGACAAGCCGTGGGTCCGTAAATAGAAGGATCCCTTCGAGTACAAGCACGGGTGCCGGTTGGATTGCTGTCGTCTTTTTCTGGCGCTTATGCGTGACAAAATCGTAATTGGGGCGTGGAATTTCTTCGCCACGGCGGAGCATATCGATGTGCTCCACCAGGAGGTCATTGTCCAGGCTATCCGGATGATCGAAATTGATCTGCTCTCGTTGTTCGTCGGTAAGTTCGGTCAGATCGCGGTAATAGGCGTCATGTTGAATCAGTGAGACCGCCCCTTCCGGCAACCGGTCCACTATCGCATTGGCTATCGTGGTTTTACCGGAACCGGTTCCACCACTGATACCCAGAATGAGTGCTGTTCCGGTCAATATCATGGCGCAAAGCTATGTGACTGGCGGGTGAACTGTCCAATATATCCCGTCATGGTCTGGTCACGAGACAGGCGGGGAACAGTACCCCGGATCAGCCGAGCAGACCCCGGTTACACAATACCCCGCGCATTCGGAGCTACTCTGGCAGGATTGGCGAACACAGCTTCCCTCACATACAAAGTTCGCATCGCATTCCGACGTATCCGCACACGTTGGTGGTACACAATGGCCGGCTGCATCACAGAGCAGGTCTCCACCACATTGTTCATCACTGGCACACGCTTCGACACATTCGAATGTTTCCCCGCTACACGGGCATGGAACCGATACTGTACTGCAGACAGTACCCTCCGACGTGCAATCTTCGTCGCTCTGGCAGGACTCTTCCGGTTCGTAACACATTCCGCAGAGTTGAGTTTCCGGGCCGACACAGCTCTCCTCTGGCTCCACGCAGGGCTGCTCCGCGGTACAGGCGCCTTCTGGCAGTTCGCCTACGTCGGTGTCCTGGCCGTCATTCGCCCCTTCATCGCTACCGCCCGTATCGTTTCCCGTATCGGTTGGCGGCGTATCCTCACCGCCCTGATCATTGCCCGTATCCGTTGACGGCGTATCCTCACCACCCTGATCATTGCCCGTATCGGCCGGCGGTGTGTCTTCACCACCCTGATCATTGCCCGTGTCGGTCAGAGGCGTATCTTCACCTCCCTGATCATTGCCAGTGTCGCTTGTCGAACTACTACTTCCACAGGCCACAGTCAGACTGAGAGCCAAACCAATAATCAATACATTTTTCATCGTCATATCTGCCTCCATTCACTCGATACAGCTATTGTAGGTGAACCTGAGTACGATTCAAGAAACAGATCCCATAACGGGTCGTACGACTAGCGAATCTTCCATTTGCCAACTCGGTTCGGCTAGCCCCATTTGCAGAAAAGGGGCTGTTAAATCGTTCGGCAAAGGTGCACAGATCGTCAATAACTCGGATGTACCGGGATGGGGAAAGGAAAGGAGCCCTGCATGGAGCGCCATTCGATGCAAGCCGAACTTCTCTCGAAAAAGCCGGTTCTGGTCCCCTTTGCCGTAATTCACATCTCCGATAATCGGATGGGTGATGTGCTTCAGATGTCGGCGCACCTGATGGAGACGTCCGGTTCGGGGGGCCACCTCTACCAGAGAATAGCGGTCAAAAGTGCTGCGACGCCAATAGGCGCTCTGGGCCTCTACACGCGGGCCTTTGGGTCGAGACGGCACCGGATTGTCAATCGCACCCTGTTCGGGGGTGATACCACGAACAAGGGCAAGGTACCTCTTCTCAATACGACCTTCCCGAAACGCTGTGTTGAGAGCTTTGTTCGCGGATTCGCTACAGGCAAATAGAAGGGCTCCGCTGGTGGGTCGGTCGAGCCGATGCACGGGATGCACCTTCTTTTTCGTATGCTCCCGAACGAGGTGTACTGCGGTGATCTTATCGTTCGCCCAACCCCGGTGAACGAGAAGCCCAGACGGTTTATTCACAACCACAAGGTCATCGTCCTGGTACAGAATAACAAGCTCTTCGGCCAGAACCTCGAGCGAAGGTCTATGGACTGTACTCAATCGGGTAGGAGCTGGCACAGTTGCTCATAGCCGTCCTCAAATATGGACCAGCCATCACCCACCAGCACGGTTTCAATCTGGGTCAACGAAGCCAGGTACTCAAGAAATGCCAGGATCTGCTCTTTGTCGTGCAACTTTTCATCCCCCAGCAGGTTGAGCTCACCCATACGGAAGCCTCGCACCAGATCTCCCGTGATCAGAGTGGTTTCTTCTAGCAGCAGAGCAAGTTCACCCGATGTCTTGGACCCATGAATCTCGATGACTTCCAGGCCTGGAACAATCTCCTCGCCATCTTCGAGCCATCGATCACAGGGAAATATAAACGAGCCTCGCTCCCCCGATGGGCCCGCGATCAGGGCTCCGGTAAAGGCTGAGAGATTACGGCTTGCACGGATATGATCGGAGTTGGTGATGATAATCCACGCTGCTCCTCCCAGGTCCATAAGGTGCTCTTGATCTTCGGGGCTCATATGAACGGGGTCGATAACCACATTTCCAGCCTCTCGCACCCACAAAACGCTGTTGAAATTCATGGCCTTTTCTTCATTGAACTCGGACCAGAAATAGAGATCTGTTCGATGTAACTGCTTCATGGCTTCAGCGATCCTCAACCTCGATTGGGACCCACCATTTGCTCGGGCCGTACTTTTTCATCGAATTCCTCTTCGGTCAGTAGACCCATCTCCACCGCCACCTGTTTAAGGGTTTTACCCTCAGCATAGGCTGTCTTGGCGATTTTCGCGGCATTGTCATAGCCGATATGCGGATTGAGCGCCGTAACCAACATCAGCGACTTGTGGAGTAGTTCCGAGATTCGTTCCCGATCGGGTTCGATTCCTACCGCACAGTTGGTATTGAACGAACGCATTCCGTCCGCAAGGAGCTGTATCGACTCGAGCACATTATGGATCATCACGGGCTTGTAGACGTTCAGTTCAAAATTCCCCTGCGATCCGGCAATCGCCACCGCCATATCATTTCCCATTACCTGACAACAAAGCATGGTTAAGGCTTCACTCTGGGTGGGATTGATCTTCCCGGGCATGATGGAACTTCCGGGTTCATTGGCAGGAATCGTGATTTCTCCAATCCCGCAACGGGGCCCGCTGGCCAACCAGCGCACATCGTTGGCGATCTTCATCAGGGCACAAGCCAGTTGTTTCAAAGCGCTCGAAAGGCCGACGAGGGCATCGTGGCTGCCGAGCGCGGCAAATTTGTTCGACGCCGTCACAAAGGGTTCGCCGGTTCGGGTGGCGATGGCTTCGGCTACCTGGACCGCATAATCAGGATGGGTGTTGAGTCCCGTGCCCACAGCCGTCCCTCCCAGGGCCAGTTCATAAACCGGCTGTAAAGAGGCCACGATCGCGTTACGTCCCTGTTCGAGTTGCGCCGCCCAACCGCTTATCTCCTGCCCCAGGGTAAGGGGCGTGGCGTCCTGCAGATGGGTCCGACCGATCTTCACCAGATCGGCAAAAGACCGTGCTTTTTCGGCCAATACCTGGCTCAAGCTATCCAACTGCGGTACCAGCGAACGCTTAACCTCCAGGACGGTCGCGACATGCATCGCGGTGGGAAAAGAGTCGTTGGTGGACTGGGCACGATTCACATGGTCGTTGGGATGGACCGGTTTCTTCTGACCGCGTTCCCCCCCCATGATCTCACTCGCCCGATTCGCCAACACCTCGTTCACATTCATATTCGTCTGCGTTCCACTGCCCGTCTGCCAGACCTTCAATGGAAACTCTTGTCCCCAATCGCCATCGATGACCTCCTGGGCCGCCTGATCGATGGCTGCGGCCACCTCCTCAGAGATCTCGCCCAATTGGCAGTTCACATCGGCCGCCGCCTGTTTCACGATCGCATAGGCTTGAATCAAAGATGCGGGTAGAACCTGCGTACCAATCCGGAAATTCTCGTAAGATCGCTGAGTCTGCGCCCCCCAAAGACGTTCCGCAGGTACCCGAATCTCGCCCATGCTATCCGATTCAATGCGATGGCTCATGCTCTACCTCTAGGTAAATTGCCTACGGTCTCGATCCTACCCGATCGATCGCAAGACAATCGTCTTCTACCACGGTCGCATGGACACGCCTAGTCTCAATTCGGGCGTTGCGTCGAATACGATTCGCGTTTACAACACTGACCATGGAATCTTCACGCTCCGTGGAAAAGTGAAATGAAGTTCGATTGGCCAAGACATCGTTTGGTACCTGCGCTGTTATGCGTGTTCGTGCTGATACCCTCCATCGGAGGGACGGCCGAACCCGATGCAAAGGGCGTCGAGGCTCATATCGAATATCGAACTCGCGGCTTGTACATAAACCCCTTTGAGTTGAGTGGTACGGCTGTACGTGACGGCTACTGGGTTGAACAACGGTTACGTTCCGACCTTCGTCTACAACACAACGAGAAGGTTTCCCTGACCCTTCAGATCGATGCTCTCGACGGTGTACTTTTTGGCGACAACGGTACCTTCGGAAAAGTGCCGGCGCCAAACTCCGGTTTAACCATCGCGTCAAAACGCCCAAATGAGGTTGGCTGGGGAATCGGCCTGAAACCGGGGGCGGATCCCTTGAATCCGGACAGCTATGTTCCGGTCCTCGAACCGAGGCGTGCTCTCCAGTTCAACCATATCTATGGGGATGCCGTGCTCCCAATGGGTCTCCTTCGCATTGGGCGACAACCCATGAAGTATGGGCCCGGTATGACGGTTCACGATGGCAGTCGAAGCAATCGCTGGGGTGTCAGCACCTTTTCGGATGTTGCCGACCGGGCCCTCTTCGCCACGAAGCTAGATGAAGTCGTCTATCGCCTGGTGAAGGGGAAATCACATACATTCAATCCCTCCATGGATGAAGGCGTCTTTCTAGCCGTCTTTTACGATTGGATGTCCCAGGGAACTCTGGACCAATACTCCGATGATCTCGGCAAGATGGGATTTGCTCTCCAATGGAAACAACCGAAACTGGAGACCTTCGGTTTGTGTTGGCGCGACATTCTCCTCTCGGCCAATGTTGTCTCCCTTCGAAATGACGCCTTCGATACCGACATATACAGCTTCCCAATGCGGGCGCAGGCTGGCCTGGGACCGCTTTGGCTGCAGCTACAATACACCGTCCATACCGGGACCACTCGAGAGGTCTCCGAAGGCTTCGCGGTGCTTTCAAGTGGTGATGCCCACATTCAGGAGCTTCAAGCCTCGGGAATGCAGGCCATCATTGATTATAAGGCTGGCCCCGTCACCATTACCTTCGAAGTGGATTACGCATCCGGCGACGATGATCCTCGACCGGATACTCCTATTACGTCGTTCACTTTTGCCAGAGACTCCAATGTAGGCCTACTTCTATTTGAGCATATTATGGCCTTTGAATCCGCCCGTTCTGCCGCCGTTGGCATCGAAAACCTGAGCAGCCTGGATGCACCAAGCTTCCCCCTCACCGAGATCAGCACGGAAGGGCGGTTTACCAACGCATTCGCCTTATTCCCACAGATCCGAATCGACTGGGTTGATGGACCGGTACATCAACTCCATACACGCCTGGGTGCCCTCTTTGCCTGGCCCGCCGCGTCCGGGGGCGTTGTCGATCCCATCGCCACTATTCTGGCCGAGGACGGCCATGATATCTCGGACGACGCCGTCAACTTTCATGGGGGCAAACCCGGTAACTATTACGGTACGGAGATCGATCTTCAGATCGAGTGGACCTACCAGAAGTACTTTCTCTGGACACTCGAAGGCGCGGTCCTGCTGCCCGGCAATTCCCTCTTCGACGAACACGGGCATGGTGTAACGTCCTTTTTAATCGAGAGCCGTTTCCTCTACCTTTATTAAATCCATGAATCTACGAATCCCAACTATTCTCCTGGCCGCCATTGCATGCGCCTGTACCTATACACCTCCCACCCAGGTAAAAATGGTGCAGCCCGAAACCGGCAGCTTCTTTGTCGAAGATCCGGTCGAGCTGGACTTCGACAACCCGGTGGCAGCCCAAAGCCTTATAATCAGTATCTGGCCCGGCGAGCGTGATGTGGAGGGGGAGATCCCCACCGGAGTCAGCCCCCATGTATCGGATTGTCGTATCGCCGACCCCTGTTCGGGCCTTGCAATCCGCCTTGCAGACGATCGAAAACGAGCCATATTGGACTTTGATCCCACGACCCTGGGTAAACCAGATGTCCCCTTAAGCATCGAAGTCCACCCCGGCCTTGAAGACGATTCCGGTACAACCACCGGGACCTCCAGTTGGTTCGATATTCAGTTCAAACCCATCAACAACGAACTCCCGCCCGATGGAGATATCACCTTCGATAATGGTCATTATGTAATGCTGGCGCAGACGACCGACCCCCTGCCGGCTATCCTGACCCTGATCGCCGACATTCAGGTCCGCTCCGACGGTAAGACCGCCCTGGCGGCAGCAGACGCCGACGAAATCGGAGATGCGGCCAAGACCACAATGAACCCGGCGGAGTTAGAAATCGATACCTCGGACCAGGGGTTCGTTTTACATATGAACGCGACCATCAGTCTAGAACCGGAAGGGCGATTTTTTGAGACCGAGCCCGTAGAGGTAGTGATCAAGCTCGGTCCAATCACGGTCACCCTGCAGGGCGTTCGTCTGACTGGAATCGTCATCACCAATACGGATACGGAGAAAGACGGAATTGAAGGAACCCTGTCCTACACAGGCATCCTTCTAGCGACGAACTCTACATCGCACGAATACGAGGCCGGTAATACCACCTTCTCTGCCGCCTATATCGAGCCTGACCTGGTTCCCGA
>CAUZEG010000153.1:0-10472 GCA_963578775.1 Myxococcales bacterium | reverse complement strand
TGCCGGAACCAGGGAACGTTCAGCGGCTCGTCGTTTAAATGAACGGACTGCACGTATAGGTTGTCCTCGGAAAGATCGATGGCTTCGATCTGGAGAACACCGTGCTGCAGGCGTAGATCGATACGTGGAAAGAGGGGAGCCCCTACAAGGTAGCGGTCGCTTCCGGCGATAGGATAGAAGCCCATGGCGGTAAATACGTACCAGGCTCCCAGCGTACCGGCGTCATCGTTTCCGGGGATCCCATTTTCGGTAGTTCGGTACAGGGTATCCGCAATCCACCGCAGCCATCTCTGGGTCCGATCGGGTCGCCCGGCCTGGAGGAAAAGGTAGGCGGCGTGAATGTCTGGCTCGTTTCCGTGCCAATAAAACCCCGGATAATTAAAGGACCACCAGAAATTCTCTTCGCTCTCCACCGGAGGTAGTACTTGGTGTTCCTCGAGGGCACCCTGGAAGAAGCTCTCGAGTCGGCTTACGAGTGTTTCGGGTGAGCCCATCAACTCCATCAACCCCGCCATATCGTGGGGCACCAGCCAGACATAGTGCAGTGCACTGCCCTCCGTATAGGCACCACCGAGCATAGGAGGAATGACACTGTTCGGATTAAAGTCCTCGAGCCAGTCTCCATTTGCGTGACGTGGCCGGAAAAATCCGCCGCTTTCCACATCCCACAGGTTTCGATAATTTTGCGATCGCGCCTGGAACCGTTCGGCGTCAGCCGTACGTCCGAGGGCGGCGGCCAGATTGCTGATTGCGGCGTCGTTGATACTGAACTCCAGGGTGCGAGATACCGACTCCGCTAGTATGTCGTCGGGTACATAGCCTAGCTCCAGGTACTCGGCCAGGCCCACCCGTCCGTCAAAGATATGCTCTTCGGGCACGACCTGGTCCGCGCTTTTCAAGATTGCTTCGAAGGCGACATCGATATTGATATCGGTGATCCCCTTTAGATAGGTGTCTGCGATAACCACGTCGGCCCCGCTGCCGATCATGACGTTGGAGTAACCAGCTGCCAGGGGCCAACGGGGTAGATATCCACCCTGTTCAGCCATCTGTACAAGGGAGAGAACCATATCCCGTTGTTCGTCCGGAGCGATGAGCGTGAGGAGGGGATGGGTGATCCGATAGGTGTCCCAGAGAGAGAAGTTGGTGTAGTAGGCGAAGTCCAAAGTTTGATGGGTAGCCCCATCCAGGCCAAGGTAGGATCCATCCACATCGCTGAATCGATTCGGCATCAACAGCGTGTGGTAGAGAGAGGTCGCCATAATTGTCCGCTGGCTGGTACTGCCACCGTCAAAGTTGACTGCAGAAATGGCCTGGTTCCACCTTTCCGTTGCCTGCGCGTGAACCGAGTTGAACGTCTCTCCCGTGAGTTCCGACTCCATATTGTTCCAGGCCTGTTCGGTGCTGATATAGGAAATCGCTACCTTCAGCTCTACGGGGTCTTGTTTCGACACCTCAACTTCGAACCAGGCTCCCACCTTGGCGCCACTCTGCTCCATGACTCCGGGTTGCGGCTGTTGGTCTGCCCAGGTCCCCTGGTTCAGGAAGGGCCGATCAAGTCGGGCCGCAAAATAGGTCTTCACACCCCCGGATACTTTCGAAAATTCATTGGAACTATATGCCCATCCCTGGACGTCCGTGGACGATAGAATCAAGATCTGTCCGTCTTGGACTTCGCCAAGAGGAATGGAATGCCCGATGTCTACCAGGATGGAGATGGTTTGTGTGTCTCCGAGCCCAGATATGCGATGAATAGCACCATGTGCGGTTGCGGTGAGCTCCACTTGAACCTGCGCTTCGTCGACGATGACCGAAAAGTAGCCCGGCTTCGCTTCCGCGTCGTGAAACGTAGACCCGTAGCCGGTATTCAGATGCGATTGTGTCAAGGGGCCGGCTATGGGCATGAATCCGATGACACCCAGATCGGGAATTCCCGTGCCATGGAGATGGGTATGGCTGAAGGCATCTAGATGGGTATCTTCGGCATGGTAGCCACTGCAGTGGTTCCAGGCCCAGGGGACCAGATCATCGGGCGCGGAGGTGTCGGGGCCGACCTGTACCATCCCAAAGGGCGTGGTCGCACCGACAAATACATTGCCAGCCCACCAGCCGCCGCGGCCGGCGCTGCCTATGAAGGGATCGACAAGGTCTGCTAGATTCTGTTCCGCAACTGGCGTGAGGCCGCTATCGGATCCGACGGTATCGCCGGGCGTATGGGTGGCCGCATCCGAGCCGCATGCCACAATCCCAGTCAAAACAAGAATCCAGAGGCCAGCGATGACCCTATATGTTGTGGGGTGACGGCATATCGTAGAGGTCATAATTTACGTAATTCGACACGGTTGACGTTAAAGAGGGGTATCAAAACCCGGTTTCGTCTGGTGTCGAAGCCGATGTCGGCGGCATTGGGAAGGTGCAGGAATATGGTTCGGAACCGCCCAGTCGGTGTACCGGCGTAGATGGCAGATCCGCCCCAGCTGGAAAAGAGTAAACGTCCGTCTGGTAGCTGGATCAACCCGTCTAGGCTACCTTTCGGCATCTTCCTGGACGGGCCCTTTATTCCATCTGTGGTGACCGAGAAGAGCTCCCCTGACCTGAACGTTACGCACCATAATGTATCACCATCGACAACGAGCCCATTCGGTCGTCCGAGTGTCGGATCCTTGATGACCGGGCGGATCTCCTGATCCTTCAGGGCATAGATTGCATCCGAACCAGAGGGTCTGAAATCGGTGGTGATCCCGCTGTCCGATACATAGACGGTACCATCGGGCCCGGCTGCCATCCCGTTCAAGAATGTTGCACCGTATATGGAGATTGTACCCTTCGGTGCACCCGTATCTCGATCGAAGCGGCGTACTTTATCAATGTCTGCCACGTAGAGAGTGTCGCCAAACAAAGCCATTCCTTTCGGAGCATTCAGGACTATCCCCGCGGCATCACCGTCGATCCATTTCAGCTCTTTCACCTGGCCGTTGGGATTAATACGAGAAATAAATCCATTCCCATCGGCCTCAAGTGGCGATCCATTGATATTGCTGACCAGATACAGATCGGCAATCGGATCATGGACTATGGATTCAGGTGTCTCGAAACCCACATCCTGAATGACGATCCTTTTTGGATCCGATGGGGGTGCGGTTTTCGTACCGTCCATTTTCTCAATAGCGGACGGACGCGTATCGGTAACCTTCGTCGCTTCGGTCTTCTTGCCGCAGGATAAAGCGGTCGAGAGCACGATGGCTACGACGATAGTTTTCATGGGTAGATCTCCGGAGACCTGGAGAATGCCCCAAGCATACGTCTCAGGCAATAGCTCTGCGGAATCAACGTCGTTCCCGCTGCCTGGACGGACCTGTGCCACAGGGACTCTGATGGTTATCTCAGAGTCCCTGGGTCACATGTCTCTTGGGCTAGGTGTGGCTGGCTTGCACGAATAGGCAAGCAGCCGGATACACAACGGTATGCTGGATTACCAGCGATTACCGCCGCCTCCTCGGGGGCCACCACGGCCGCCGCCGCCACCACCGCTTCCACCGCGACGTTCGACAGCGGAGTCGACGCGGATGGTGCGGCCGTCCAGCTCGGAGCCGTTGAGGGCATCCTTGGCTGCAGTAGCGCTAGCATCATCATCAAAAGTCACAAAACCGAATCCACGGGATCGTCCCGTCTCACGGTCAGTGATGACCTTTGCTTCTGTAACATCGCCATGGACGGCGAAATGGGTTTTAAGATTATCATCATTGGTTGCCCACGCGAGGCCACCTACAAAAAGCTTTGCCATTTTCTTATCAACTCTTACTTAACTATGGATTAGGGATATCTCAGGCCCTTGCCTGTAGTATCGCCTTCATCGAAACTGAGGTGGTCAACTACCCGAAAACAGGCGACTGAGTCAAGATTAGTTTCATTGGCACCTTGTGTTGTACTTTAGGTAACCAGAATAGATTGCGACGCAGTCGTTTGATTAACAGGTAGCAGTTGGCAGGGGAAGGTCCGCGGGCGTGGCGTGTATTGTAGTATGCGCCACGCCCACGAAAATCCCAGGAACAACTACTGTTGGATTTGAGCGTAACTATTCAGGGCCGGGTCTACAGCCGCGGCACTCTTCAGTCGAGACAGAGCGGTTTTACCCACATAGTAGAGGCCGGCGAGTTCCTCGACGGTGCTGATGGGTTGGGCTTCCACGATACTCTGGGCCGCACGTCGGTCAAGACCGAGATCCTTGTCCAGGAGCTCGAGGGTGGCGTCATTGGTCAAGGCCAGAGTGTTGCCGGCCTCAACTACAGAAAAAGACACGCCGTCCCATGTTCCGAGGAAATCCTCAGCGAAGGGGACCCATCCCTGACTGATAGCAAAGTCTACCAGACGGCCGAGGGTCTTGGGTCCAATCCAGCGGACATCGTCCACTTCCTGGACGTCGTCGAAGAGATTGTCATCATAGGTTCCGGGGATCCGGTCCCAACCGTCACGGTAGCTGATGAGATTCCGGGCCGCACGGCGGTTGAGTGGAACCTCATGATCCAGCACGTCAATCGAAGTCGTGGGATCATTCAGGAATGTAAGAAGACCGATGGCCTCAGGAGTCCCGTCCACAAGGGCCAGGCTGGCTGAGCCATACTCATCGCCATCTTCCGCAGGGACACAAGCGATGCTGGTCCCGAGTGCAAGGGTAAGTAGAATTATAATCTGTATATTTAAACGCATAGCGTTCTCCGTCGGATGAATCTGGTCCGTTGAAAAGGCACCAGATTTTGATAAATCCGCGGATTGAACATTGCGTCGGTCGGGGGACGAAAAAGCCGCCACGGACCCTGACCGTGCAGGGTGTTTAGATCGTTCGACCAAAAAGATCAAGCGCTTTTTTTCCGCGGGATGACAGTGCACTTTTCTTTGCTGAGATTGGTGATCCTGCAATGGCTGTCCCGGCAGAAACTGTGTCAAAAAAATGGGGCTTGTTCTTCTCTTCCACAGGCGTTAGATTCCGCTCCCGTTTTGGCGAATTAATATCGTAAGAGGTCCAAAGATGGCCCAATCCCATGATCGAATTGCTGTTGTGGATTTTGGGGGCCAGTATGCCCACTTGATCGCAACAAAGGTGCGTAGACAGCAGGTCTTGGCGGAGATCCGGCAGCCCGAGGATGGCCTGGCGGATTTCGAAGGATTCAAGGGCGTCATCCTGTCTGGGAGTCCAAGTCTGTCGGCCCACGGCGAAGATTCCGATTGGAATAAGGCAATTCTTGATCTGAATGTGCCGATTCTAGGCTTCTGTTTTGGCCATCAGGAGATTGCCAAGCATTATGGTGGAACGGTTATACACGGTGGCCGGGAGTGGGGGCATGCCAAGCTTCATATTCGCCGGGAACACCCTCTCTTTGACGGGCTGAGTCCAGTGGAGCCGGTATGGATGAGCCATTTTGATTCGGTCGCTTCCCTGGGACCGGAATTCGAAGAGCTTGGTTATACGATTACGGGTACCGATCGGACAGCGCATTCGAATGCCGCCATTGGCTCGGATCGTTTACGACGCTATGGCTTTCAGTTCCACCCGGAGGTCGATGACACGGTGGGCGGAGACCAGATGATCGGCAATTTCGTACGGAATATCTGTGGCTGCAGCCCGAGCTGGGATATGGACCGGTTTCTGGACGAGGAGGTTGCCCGCATCCGTAAAAAGGTGGGGGACGGCTCGGTATTTCTATTGGCGTCCGGTGGAGTTGATTCGACGGTGGCGGCCAAGCTGATCGGCCTGGCCCTCCCGCCCGAAAGACTCAAGCTCTTGCATATCGACAATGGTCTGATGCGTAAGGACGAAAGTGCGAATGTAATCCAGATGTTTGAGGGCCTGGGTCTAAGCGATGCACTCCATTTCGTCGATGCATCCGAGGTTTTTCTTGCCGCGCTGGAAGGCCTGGTAGAGCCGGAACAGAAACGACACGCCATTGGTGCCACTTTTATTGATGTTTTTGAGCGTGAAGGAAAACGGTTGGGGATCTCTGACTATCTATTAGGTCAGGGAACCATCTACCCCGACACGGTGGAGACCGGAGGAACCAAGCGTGCCCATACGATAAAGACCCATCACAATCGTGTTCCAATCATCGAGCAGATGATCGCGGCCGGTCGGGTCGTGGAGCCTCTGGCTGATCTCTATAAAGTCGAAGTGCGCGAGCTGGGAGCAAGGCTGGGGATCCCTTCAGAGGCCTTGGACCGTCATCCGTTTCCAGGACCGGGACTGGGCGTTCGCCTTCTATGTGCCGACGGAAGCTGTCGGACTCCAGACGTGGGAGGCCAACTAGATTTGTTGGCGGCCGAATTCGATATGGAAGCTCGCGCTCTACCTATCCGGTCGGTGGGTGTGAAAGCGGATCTTCGTAGTTATGAGCACCCGGTATTACTGCAAGGAGATCTGCCCTATTCGATAGTCCTGGAAGCCGCGCGGCGGATTCTGGCGGACGTACCGGGGATCAATCGAGCTGTCTGGGATCTAAGTGGTTCGACGGGCCGTGTGTTCCGTGCTGTTGCCGCAACCACGACTCGAGCGCGGCTTGATCTCTTACGGGAGGCGGACCAGTTGGTCATGGACGGTCTCCACAGGCATGGCCTTTACGATAGTATCTGGCAATGCCCCACTGCTATGGTTCCCATCGAGGTGGACGGCGAGGTGGGTGAGCTGGTTGTTTTGCGTCCGGTCCATTCGGAACGTGCAATGACGGCCCGTCCGTCGGAACTTCCGAAGGCGTTGATCGGAGAGCTCCAGGCCAGCATATTGGGCCTGGACGGCGTGGTTGGTCTCGCGTTGGATCTCACCTCAAAACCACCCGGAACGATCGAATGGGAATGAGTAAAGAGGCTACTTAAGGCGCCACATCGAAGCCCGGGTCAGCCGGGTAGTCGAGCGGATGGGGTTGCATGGCTTCGACACCATCGGATTCCACTTCCAGTAGTTCGTGGCCAACCAGATCACCGTTCAAAATCGGTTCGATACTCGACCACGCTCCATGTTTCGTCTTGAGCATATCGTTCGTGTTGGGTGAATCGCTGCAGATGTTGGCTCGGCACCCTTCGACCGTGTCGTTGTCGTACTCATCCGTGGAATAGACATAAAGACATGGGGTTGGGTCACATTCAGAAATGGGACCATCGGAGCAGCCGGCCGTATCATTTACGTTTGCGTGTTCCAGGACCCAGTCTTCCAATTCGTCCTCGGTCACCGAATTGTCGCACATGACACACCAGTGGTTGCTTCCGAACCCGGGAGGCCCTGGTTGCACAACAAGAAACCATTCAATGTTGCTGTTTGGTGACGGGCAGACGCCGTGATCAACACTTCGGCAGGCGCTGAAGGCGAAGAACAAAAGAACCAGAAAGAAAAAATGTTTCATACACTCGAATCCAATCAATGAAGAGGCGGCTTAGTACTTGAATTCGTGTGCTGATTTACAAAACATTCGCTGGTTTCAACGAAATATTAAGGACTTGCGGCGTGATTGAAACGGACGAGACTCGGCAGCTCGCCTCGCTGGAGGATCTAGAAAAGCCTCTGGTATGCACCAAAGTCCAAGCTTTGGGATTCACGCCTTCCGATCAGGGACAGACGTAGTCGAGGGTCGCTTCGCAGACCTGGACGGGTCCACCGATCGGGCCGCAGAGGCCGGTCCAGTATTTGGCCGTAATCGAGCCTGTCTGGGCCGAGACCGGAGTCTTATTCTGGGAATCGTTTAAGCAGAAATTGATCAGGTTTTTATGAGTCGTACAGCTCTGCTCTGGTACGGTACAGAACCAGTTTCCTCCCGCCGGACAGGGGCTGGGGCAGGGTGTTTCCGAGTGATTATGGGGATCGCATTCGTCCCAAACCATCGGAGGCTGATTCCACTCCATATATCCATGCTGCGCATTGACCGAAATCTGATAGACAGCGTGGTTTGGCGGGTTCTCGATGCATTCCACCCGGATATCCACGACGCAATCTCCTTCCGGGACACAGCCGGGTATAGGGATGTTGACGCATTGGGCATCACAGGAGCTTGGAGAGCCTACCAGTTCGAAGTTCATGCAAGGGTGACTACCGACACATTTTGTCGGACAGATGCCGTCACATAGCTCGCCTTCGTCGATGACTCCATTGCCACATAAGGCGGCGCAGTCTGAGTCGGAATTGATATCGCAATTACTCGGGCAGCAACCATCGTCGTTGGTGCAGACGTTGTTCAGCTCGTGCGCACAGGTCGCGTCGCAGGTCGCGGGGTCACCCGAGAGCGTGTCTGCGGTGCAGGTGTTACCGTCGTCACAGGAGGTTGGGCAATCCCCATCGCAGATCTCGTCTGGTCCGACAATTCCGTCGCCGCAACCACCTGCACAGTCCGAATCTGTTTCTGCGGTGCAAAAGGGCGCGCAGCAGCCATCACTGGCGCCGCAGGCCACATGCGGTTCAAATACACAAAGAGCATCGCAGTCTGCCGCGCTCCCAGAGAGCGAATCAAAAGTACAATTGTCGGCGTCGTCACAGGCGTCGGGACAGTCTCCATCACAGCGCTCACCCTCTTCGACAATGCCGTTTCCACAGCAAGCCGGCAGGTCGACGCCTTCACATGCCTCTTTGTTGCAGAAGCTCTCTTCCGTACATTCGTCGCCATCGTCGCAGGGTTCAAGATGTCTCGGGCTCCAGGTAGTTCCAGAGATGGCAGTCTTGCATTCCTGGCATTCGTTATTCGGATTGATATCCCCTTCGGTGAAGCAGGCTCCGTCGACAAGGCAGATGGCAGGCGGAACTTCGTTGGAACAGATCCCTTCGATGGTGCAAAGGTCGGTTGTGCAATCGATGCCGTCGTCACAGTCTGCATGGCTGGTACATAGCTCAATTGGAGGTACGTCGAGGGTGTCGGCCTCCGAACTGTCCTGGCCGGGTGTCGTGTCGCTGGGAACGATTATGTCTTCCGGGGCCGAACTGTCCTCGGAACTGAGATCGATGGAAATGGTCTCGTTGGTGTCGACACCACTCCCAGTGCTCTCCACACCACAGGCCGTGGTCAGACTGAGAATAAGCAGAACAGGGAGTGTGCTATTACGAATCATGGATTTGCCCAATTAGAATATAGCGAATTTCTGGAACCCGAGTGGCCGGATGAAGGCGCGGAGCTTCCCACGGCCGGGAATTGCTTGTCCAGAGTTTTTCATGACGGCAAAATCTGAGAGTCGGCACCCCTCAGATCTCTTGTCGGGTCTACCTGGGATTGCCTTGCGATAGAGTCCGAATTATATACTGTGTGAACGACAAATCTGTGGCCAGGGCCCATTTGAGTTAAAACGGGTCGGGTGCCGCGGGTGCAGACAAAGGATGGCGAATGCGTTTCATACGGCTCTGGATATTGTTGATGATCGGTGTTCTGTGTCTGGGCTGTGATAGCTCCAATCCAGCCAGCGGCGATGAAGGTTCGGCCGATATAGCGACACCGGACATAGGTGCGGAGCCACCGGCTCTGACTTGGCATGAGGATTGTCCCATCGACGAGCGGGAACAACGTCTCATCGACGTCGGCGAGGTGCGCCTCAATGTGGCTTGCCGTGGTGCCGGTCCCACCATTGTCTTTCTCCACGGCTTCCCGGAATTCCACTATGCCTGGAATAAGGTCATGGACGAGTTGGTGGATTCGTACCGCCTCGTGGCGCCGGATCAACGTGGCTACAACCTTTCGGACAAACCCGAGGCGGTAGAGGATTATGTTTTGCCGAAGTTGGTCGACGATATCCTGGCGCTTCTCCCCATCATAAGCCCAGAGCCGGTTATTCTTGTGGCCCATGATTGGGGTGGTCCCGTGGGGTGGTTGGTGGCCCATACGCCCGGGGCCCATATTCGTGGGTTCATCGCAACCAATGGTCCGCATCCGCAACGATTTGCCGAGCTGATCGCAAATGATCCGGCCCAGCAAGAGGCCTCCAGCTATATGAGCTTCTTCCGTCAACCGGGCAGCGAACTCCTTATGACCCCCGATGTGTTGGCCGGGCAATTCGAGGGTTTCTTAAGCGATACGGAGATGGAAATATTCAAGGAAGCATGGGCCCAACCCGGGGCTATCAAGGCCGGTCTGGACTGGTACCGCGCCAACTTGATTACCATCGAGTCGACAGCGCTCCTCATGGAGTCTCTATCACCAATGGTCACGGTTCCCACGGTGGTCATGTGGGGCCTGGATGATGAGGCGGTGCTGGCGATAAATGCCGAGGGACTGGATGCATATGTCGCCGATCTGGAGGTGCAGACCTTCCCGGGTGTGGATCACTGGATAGAACATCGTATACCGGAGGCTATCGCCGATACGGTACGGGCCCTCGACCTGAAGATCACGAGCGGCGAAACCACGCCCTGACCAGGAGCCCCCCGTAGGAGTTGAGCCGTCGTGGTCGATAGAAAATGGTGCCGGCCGACGGGCTTACGAGGATAGCAGGTCTACCAGCTTCTGAATTCTCCGCTC
>CAUZEG010000152.1:0-10565 GCA_963578775.1 Myxococcales bacterium | reverse complement strand
GAAGTAGGGTTCTGCCAGGGCGGCGTTTGCCTCGAAAGCAATAGGGTTGGCCACGAAACCATGGACCTGTGCTGTCAGAAACATTTCCGGGTTTATCAGTTTGCTCTCGCCGGATGTACGCCCTGGGGACCACCGGCTCCTCCGGCCTATGATGGTTCCAGGCTCTCCCCTGCCATGCGCGTCTGAGACTCGTTCCGCATCGCATCCGCGTCCGGGGGAGAAAACATTTCAACTTTGTTTACTTGGGGCAAGTAACCTACAATGTCTCCAATTCAGCCGGAGAGACTCATGGATAGGAAGACACATCGGAAAGCATTACGGGCCGCACAATCTGTCGTCGCAGGAACGAAGAAACGGATTATACCAACCCTGGCGGGCCTGGCTCTGGTGGCCTATCTTCCGGCCTGCAATGGGCATGATCCCCCTGTCGATCCTGTCGATACCGGAACAACCACCGAAGTCGTCAGCAACGACGGCACCAGTCCACCGGTCGACACCTCAACCGGCACGGACACATCAACCGGCACGGACACATCAACCGGAACCGACGCCTCCACCGGAACTGACACGGCCACGGACGAAGGTAGTACGGACCCGGATGAAGGCCAGCCCGTGGATACAACAACAACCGCCCAGAGCTGCCTTCAACCCACGGAATTGACCTGTTCGGACGACAACCCGTGCAACGGCCTCAACCTCGTATGCCTGGATGGACAATGTCATGCACAGGACATCAGCATGGTCGCCGTTACAGAGGCCGGTGCCTGTTCCGATGAGGATCCAATCTGTCCGGACGGAGCGCGCTGTGTTAACACCACTTGCCACGAGACAACCGACGCCACAAGGGCAGCCCAGGACTGTTGCGATGCCATCGTGATGGCCTCAGACGCCGAAGAAGTGACCGTTAAGCTCATAGATAACGTTGCCGTCCTCGGCTGCAATCCCTGTATCATGAATACGGATTTGGATTGTGACGATGCGGGTCAGTGTCCAGGATTGGGACTATTCTGCGTGGACAGCGACTGTTGGGCCGGGGAATTCTCGCATATCCCCACAGATATTACATGTTCCGACGAAATGCCCTGCGAGGCGGGTTCGTCCTGTGAAGAGGGGCTGTGTACACTATACGGCATGAGCACCGAGGACATCGGAGAATGCTGCGGCAGCCACTACCAGGTGGACCACTATGGCTTTGCGGGCTGTACCCCCTGGGGCCCACCCGCACCACCGGCCTATGATGGCTCGACCATCCATCGGCTCGCGCTCGAGGTTGCCTGATGGTGATGTTGGATCTTCGCCGCATGGGCCAGGAGCAGGCTCCCGAGCTCAGTGAAATGTACGAGCTCGACGGCTTCGACCGGAAACGAGCCATCGCTACCTGGAAGGGCCGCATGGTCAACGAGCATATCTCGGCTCGTGTATTCGCCGCCCTGATCCCGCAGATGATGAAAGCCGGCCTGGCTCCCGAATGGCAGCATGATGTCGCCCAGATGATCCAGGAAGAACTCAGCCATGGCGCCCAATGCGCGGCGATGGTGCACGCCCTCGGCGGTGAGGCTGTAGCCGAAATACCGGCCCTGGCCGATGTTCCCGATCATCCCGATGCTCCGCCTCTGGAAGGTTTTCTGCGCAATCTGCTCAGCATATCCTGTCTTAGCGAGACCGTGGCGGTTTCCCTGATCCGGGCCGAACAGGAAGAGGTCGGTCCGCCGGAGATGAAAGAGGCTTTGAAAACTATTCTGGCGGACGAAGTGCAACACGCCCGTTTCGGTTGGAATGTACTGCGCGAGATCTCCGACGACATACCGGCGGATATGAAGGCCCGACTAAGCGACTATCTGGTAGCCGCGTTTCGGCATGTACGCGAACATGAGCTCGCCCATCTTCCAGTCACGACCCCACCGACCGAGGCCGCCACAAGTGTAGGCGTCTGTGATGGGAACGATGCCCGCGCCCTCTTCTTCGACACCATCGAACAGGTGATCATTCCGGGACTGGAAGAGCACGGGTTTTTGGCGCAAGCGGCCTGGGATCAATCCCTACAAAGCACCCACTGATACCCGATCGGCGTTCGACCGGGGGATCAGGCAGGGGCATCTTCCAATGCGATAATTTGCAGGCCTTCGTGCCGGTTTTAGAGCTGGCCTTGCCTCGCGCGCGCTTGCGCACGGATGAAATTCTGTGTAGCCACTGAAGGGAGGGCTTGAACGGGAAACCATCGTGGCAGGAAGCGAAAGATACTGTCCTATTTGTGATTCGACGATGTTGGACGACATCTGTCCCAGGGATGGTGTACCCACGGTGCTCGGTCGGTTTCATGACCGCAAAGCGGAAGACCCTCTGGTGGGGAAGATCTTCTCCAAGCGCTACGAAATCACGCGGCTCCTCGGCGAGGGCGGCATGGGCAAGGTCTACGTGGCCGTCCAGAGCAGTGTCGACAGGGAGGTCGCCCTCAAGGTGCTTCATCCCGAGTCTCTGAAGGATTCGAAACGCGTAGCCCGCTTCTACCGAGAAGCCAAGGCCGCCAGCCAGCTGAACAATCCCCATGTGGTGCGGCTCTATGATTTCGGCGTCGACGACGACACCGACATGCCATTTATCGCCATGGAGTTATTGCATGGCCAAACCCTCGAAGACCGGCTCAACAACGGTGGTCCGGTCTCGCCTCATGAAGCGATGGACCTGTTTAAGCAGATCGCCCAGGCCCTGGCCGAAGCGGAACCGTTGAAGCTGGTTCACCGCGATCTGAAACCAGAGAACATCTTCCTGACCACCCTCCCCGGCGGAGAGACCTTCGTAAAGGTGATGGACTTCGGCATCGCCAAGATGGATAGCAGCTCGGACACGGGCCAGCTCACCGCCACCGGCATCGTGGTGGGCACGCCCACCTATATGGCGCCCGAGCAGATCTCGGGTAAAGACGTCGACTCCCGCACCGATATCTACGCCCTCGGCTGTATCCTCCACGAGATGTTGACCGGTTCCCCGCCATACGAGGCCAAAGATATGATGGCCGTGCTGATGGCCCATATTCAGCAACCTATTCCAGCCCTGCCCGATCCTCTGGCCTGCGGCATACCTCCGATCCCGGAGCTCGTCTCGCTTTACGAGGCCATGCTGCAGAAGAAGATCTCGAAACGGCCTGTAAATGTCGCCGACTTCATAGATCGCATAAATCAGACCACAGAAGCCCTGGTGACGAGCCTGGAAGAGGTCACGGTCCGGACCCCCCTGGGGCCCCCAACCGTACCCAGAAAGAAACGTACCGTCAGCGGTGAGGCTCCGATGGGCCTGGTCACCCTGGTCTTCACAGATATCGAGCACTCCACCGAATTATGGGAGGCCTCTTCGCAGATGATGGAAGAGGCACTTGAGACCCACCAGGACGTGATGCGCGATCTCATCGAAGAGCATATGGGCTACGAGGTCAAAACCGAGGGCGACGCCTTTATGGTGGCATTCGCCTCGCCGGTGCGCGCTGTAAACTGGTGCATCGCCGCCCAGAGAGCCCTTCAGTCGGCCCCCTGGTCCGAGGCCCTGCTCGCCCGGCCCGAGGCTTGTGAAGCACCCGGTATTCGCGGACTCCGGGTGCGTATGGGCGTCCATCTGGGCGAACCCCTATGTCGTACCGATCCCACCACGGGCCGGATGGACTATTTCGGTCCCAGCGTGAACCGGGCCGCCCGGGTCGCCAGCGCCGCCCACGGTGGCCAGATCCTGGTGACCGGGACCGTCTGGGATACGGTCCATGAGACCGTCGAAGCCAGCGCCAACGATCTGGGCCAACACCGCCTCAAAGGCCTTGAGCATGTGCAGCATCTGGTGGAAGTGAAGGTGGAGGATTTCTCCGATCGCTCCTTCCCGCCACCGCGCACCCTCGACGCCCAGAAGACCAATCTACAGGATCATCCCACCAGCTTCGTGGGCCGCCAGAACGACCTCCAGAATGTAGAGAATCTCTTCTCCGGCGGAGCCCGGTTGGTCACTCTGCTCGGTGTGGGGGGACTGGGTAAGACCCGCCTATGCACCCGTTATGGTGCGGTACATCTGGACTCCTATAGTGACGAAGGGGGCGTCTGGTTCTGCGATCTCTCCGAAGCCCGCAGCCTGGTGGGCGTCCTCGATATCGTCGCCAACACCCTGCAAGTCCCGCTGACGGGCGGGGATCTCGAAAATAATATCCAACGCCTCGGCGACGCCATCGCGGGCCGCGGTCGGATCCTGCTGATCCTCGACAATTTCGAGCAGGTGACCACCACCGCCGAAGAGACCCTCGGAGCCTGGCTGGCGGCTGCGCCCCAGGCTCGCTTCCTGGTGACCACCCGCGAACGACTGCGCATCGACGGCGAACATGTCTATGAAGTGGAACCCCTGGACGAAGAGGCGGGAGTCGAGCTCTTCGTGGAGCGCGCCCGCGCCGCCCGGCCCTCCTTTCGAATAGAGGGTGATGACCGGCGCATCATACGACAGATCGTCGAACGGCTGGACGGGATCCCCCTGGCCCTTGAGTTGGCCGCCGCCCGGGTTGTGGTCCTGCCACCGAAAAAGCTGCTGGACCGCTTGAGCCAACGCTTCAAGCTCCTCAAGGGCAAACGCACTCGCGCCGGCAGCCGCCAGGCCACCCTGCGGGGCATGATCGACTGGTCCTGGGATCTATTAGATCTCCATGAGCGCAGCGCCCTGGCCCAATGCGCCATCTTCAAGGGGGGCTTCTTTCTGGACGGGGCCGAGACCATCATCGACCTGTCCGACTTCGACGACGATCCCTGGGTTCTCGATACACTTCAATCCCTGCGCGACAAATCCCTGCTCAAGACCCGCGAAGTACGCGAGCTACCCGAAGAGCCACGCTTTTATATGTACGAGAGCATCCGCGAATACGCCCTGGAGCGACTGGTGGAGCAGGAACACCTGGACGCAGCCTCCCAACGCCATGCGGATTACTATCTGACCATCGGCGAGGCCCTGTCCAGCGGCATCAGCCAACATGGAGGCGTAGAAAAAAGCCATCGCCTCAACGCCGAGCTGGAGAATCTGGTGGTCATCCACGAGCGCTTCCTGGACACCCAACCCGAACAGGCCGCACGGGCCCTGCTGGCCTTCGAACCCATCGCCCTGAACCGTGGCCCCTACGCCGGCTATCTGGAGATCCTCGATCGTACCCTGGCTGCCGGGCCCGCGCTGGATCCCACCCTGGTGGCCCGTATGTCGAAATTCCAGGGGGTGCTATGCCGTAATCTTGGCCATATCGACCAGGCCTTTGAGGCCGCGGAACGAGGCATCGACGCGGCCAAAGACGCCCAGAACCCGGGTCTGGAGGCCCTGCTCACCGGCGACCGGGGTATTTTGCAATGGTGGCGCGGCCAGCCGGCCCAGGTCGAAGCCGATCTCAAGGCCGGCCTGGCCCTGGCCGAAGAGGCCGCAGACACCGCCGCCCAGGGGATCTTGAACGCCAATCTGGGTACCTTCGCCATGGAGAAAGGGGATTTCGTCCAGGCCGAGACCTATCTGCAAATGGCCTTGCAGCTTCAACGCGCCCAGGGCAACCTCTGGGGTGTTTGCACAAACCTGCGCAATCTGGCCAGCCTCTATACCCAGCAGGAACGCTGGGCAGAGGCCGAGGAGGCCTTATCGGAAGCCTTGTCGATAACCGAACAACTCGGCAAATCAAAAAGGATGCTGCTGGGCTCCATGGGTACCCTCTATCTGAGCCAGGGAGACGCAACGGCGGCCCAGGGCCCCTACCGCCAGGCCATCGGCCTGTTTCGGGATATGGGCGATAAACCCTCCCTGGTGACCCATCTGGCCCTATTGGGCGCCGTTTTAGCCTTTGACGACCAGCTCGACGAGGCCCGCCGCCTGGCCGACGAGGCCCAGCTCATCAGCGATGGTTTGCAAAATCCCCTGGCGGGCCATTTTGCCGCCCTGGCCCAGGCCGCCTGCGATCTGGCCGGCCAACCCGACGCCGAAGCGGTTCGACAGAGGGTGGGCGAGCGGATCCAACGCTGCACCGAGCGGGGCGCCTCCACCGACGAGGCCTCCGAGGGGAGCCCGTCCCTGGCGGAGCGCTTCAGCGATATCCGGCTGCTGGTCCAGCTTCTATCCGAGCAGCTGGCGCAGGGCTAACGGTCTCTACGATGGCGCGCCGCTGGATCGACCCTGCCGTCCCACAACCTATTCGACGCAGCCATATACAAAGGTCCACTCATCTGTGGATATTGAGGGATCGCATATATAACATACACTATCCGGCGACGACTGCACGGCCCAATAGCAGTCGTCATCAATCAGGCAGCTGCCCGGCTCCAGGGTATGTCTGCAACCGACAATGTCCTGGCAGGAGTCCGACGTACATTCTTTAAAGTCGTCACATTCGTTGTCTTCGCCCACGCATGCCCCCGCCGAACATTCGTCGGCTTCGGTGCATATATTGCCATCGTCACAGGGGCCGTCGTCGAGCATCTCCCATTGGCATTCGCCTGTGTCCGCCAGGCATATATTGGTACTACAGGGATCCGGGTCGTCGGGGCATGGCTTGGGTACAAAGTTATCGCTGGGGCAATTATCCAGATTCCCCTCGTCACAGCCACATACCCCCGCCGCACAGGTCTCATCAAGGGTGCAGAGGTTGGTGTCTCCAGCACAGGACGCCCCATCCAAAAAGTCGACGTGGCAACCATCACTCGACAGACCGGCCCCCTGGGTCCCCTTACAGACACGTTTCGTGCAGGGATTGTCATTACCATCGCAAAGGCTGTCCTGGAGCCGATCCGGATCGGTCGTACTCAAGCAACTTCCCGAGTCTTCGTTGCAGTCCAGGGTACACGAGAAGCCATCGTCGCATTGGGCGCAGCAGGCCTTTACCAGTCCCTCCGGCAAGGTCGACTGGCTATCTCCCTCGCCACCATCCGCGCCGAAACCCGGCGTTTGACTGCTGGCATAGGTTACGGTCTCGCTAAATTCGGTCAGTGTTTCGGTTAAACCCGCCGAATCGTTAACACCGGATCCTCCAAATAGGAGCCGGGTGCATTCCGCCACGGAACCCGGGGAGTTGGCTCCAAAACAGGCCTGCTTCACACAGCGGGCCCGGCAGCCGCTGGCGGCAAAGCTCTGCACCCCGTGCATAGCATCGTCGGCCAGGCCGGCCGCGGCGATATTGCAGCTCCCAATACAGGAATCACTGTTCTGGCATAGAGTGTGGGTCTGGCAGCTCACGGTGATGACCTGTTTGAACTCACCGGCCGTGTCGCCGCAGATGTTTTCCATCCGGATGGTACAATTATTATTATGACAACCCTGGCCGCAGGCGCCGGAGCAATCCTCTAGATAGGCGGCGTCTTCGTTGCTCTGCACGACCACGCCCATACCCTCGTTGAAGCCGTTGAGCTGCTCCTCGGTGGGCATCGCGAAGGGAAAGATCCCAATGGCCATGGGCATCGGATGCACATGGGAGAAGGCCAGGGCCACCGGGTGCTGCCACTCCGGCCAGCTGAGGTTGCCCTCGGGATCGGTCGTGTTGATCTCGGGCGCGAAGTAGGTGCAGGTATGAGCGGTGCCACCCGCCGAGCTTCCACCGCCCTCGGAGGACGACTCCGTGGCTTTGGGCAGATGGCTATTGGCGGTGGTAGGACTGCGGACACCCTCATCCCAGCTCAGATTCTTCAAGGCCATTTGCCAGGGCAGCAATAGACCGGCCCAGCGCGACGTCTGGCCAATCAGATTCGTGTTCGGATCGGCGGAGGCGAGACAACCCAGCTCCAGGGGGATCTGGCTCAGGGCCACCCCAAAGCGGCCCGCAGAGATGGCCTGCACCTTGGCGAGGCCCTTCTCATTGAGATTTACATGGCTATTGATGATCTCTTCGTCGATGGTCAGAGTTCCGCTATCGGTCTCGGTTCGCTCGGCGGCGAGCTGGATCTCGAAATCCACCTTCAAGCCGGCGGGCTCGTCTCCGTATTGATCCCAATAGCTGCCGTAAATCTTGGTGACCGGCCCGGGCTCCTCCTCGTTTTCCCAGCTGCTATCTACCCCCACTTCCACAAAGAAGTGCACTACATAGTCGTCTTCTTTGTCCTCGAATATATAGCGGCCCTCACAGCGTTGGTTCGGAGCGGAGGTCGGGCAGTCAATCTCCATGCTGGCGGGGATCTCGCCCAAAAGTACGTTCGCGTTTGGCACGCCGTCTCCGCTGTCTGCAACGTTCTCC
Source organism: Myxococcales bacterium (assembly GCA_963578775.1). Lineage (GTDB taxonomy): Bacteria > Myxococcota_A > UBA9042 > UBA3505 > UBA3505 > UBA3505. The sequence goes on along the minus strand of CAUZEG010000152.1, from coordinate 2,359 downwards.
TGGGACGGTACGTCGGGCGCGGGCAGATCAGACTCGGGGATGTCGGTTGGCGCGTTATCGGAAGGAGCCGTGTCGAAGAACTCGGTAGCCTGCTGGTTGCAGGCGAGGGATCCCACCAGAATGAGCAGCAGGGCCATCCGCCCAAATTGCTGCCAGCTTAAGTTCCACATAGCACTTTGTTTCATTAGCCGTCCTGAACGAAGTTTCTATCGAACTCAATATCGTCACGCCATAGGCGGACCCCCACCATCATATAGAACCCGCCGAACTTTCACCAGCAGTCGTGCCCACAAGGTACCCGGGCCACAAACCTCAACATTTCCCTAAGGTTTTACGGGGATAGACCGATAGATCCATTGACTTTCGAACCCCTGCGGGCGCATACTTTTGCACGTCGAGGTCGTATTCATGTTCCGGGTTGGTATTTTTGTAACGGGTTCCGCGTTACTGATCGTGTCTGTGCTGTTCACAGGCTGTCAGATGGAACATGTGAACTTCACGCCCGAGGATACGTCATCCCAGCTGGACACCAGTCTGCCGGATCCGACCGATCCAACCGATCCAACCGATCCGACCGATCCGACCGATCCCAATGCACCCTGTGTATCCCTGGAAGACTTCTTCATCGCCGAGCTCTGGGCGCCGATGGTCAGCACCAAATGCATCGCCTGCCATAATAGCCAGGGTGCCGCCAAGGACACCAAGTTGGTGCTGCAGTATTCGGCCATCACCGGCTTCCTGGAGCATAATCTGGACACTCTGCGAGATATAGCCTCCTATCAATACGATGGCACGTCGATCCTGTTGCTCAAACCCACCAACCAGATCGACCACGCGGGGGGCGAGATCATCACCACCGACAGTGCCCAGTATGCGGCCCTGGAGGAGTTGATTTTCCGCTTTGACAATCCAATCGACTGCGTCCCCGACGATGGGCCCGCCGATGCCTTCTTCGAGGGTATAGAGCTGGCCGGACCCTACGAAACCTTCCGAAAAGCCACCCAGCTGATCGCCGGACGTCTCCCCACGGTGGAAGAACGTTCCTATCTCAAGGTGGGTGGATTTGCCGCCCTTGAGCCCCTGCTCAACGATCTTCTCGACGAGGAGGCCTTCTATGCCTGGCTGAAGGAAGCCTATAATGATCTCTTCCTGACGGACCGCTATGTGACCGGCAACCGCGCCTCCAATCTGCTGGACGGCACCGACTACCCGGATCGCCGTTGGTATGACGCCGAAGAGCCCATGCACTCGGCCAATATAATGACCCTGGGTAGGCAACACTCCAATCGCGCCGTGGCACAGGAAGCGCTCGAGCTCATCGCCTATATCGCCCGGCACGACCGCCCCTTCCACGAAGTGGTCACGGCCGATTATATGGTGGTCAATCCCTTCTCGGCCATAAGCTATGGTGTGGCCGATCAGGTGAGCTTCGACAATATCACCGATGACAGCGAATTCCGACCGGTCCAATTACCCGGGATCCCCCATGCCGGGATCCTCACATCGACCATGTTCCTCAACCGTTTTCCGACAACGGACACCAATGTAAACCGGCATCGCTCGCGTATGTTGTACAGCTTCTTCCTGGCCACGGACGTAATGAAGCTGGCCCAACGGCCTATCGATCCCACCTCGATTCAAGAACATAACCCGACCATGTTCAACTCGGACTGTGCGGTTTGTCACGATGTGATCGATCCTCTCGCCGGCGGCTTCCAGAATTGGGACGCAGCCGGACGCTACCGGCCTCCCGAAGAGGGCTGGCACGGCGATATGTTGCCGCCGGGCTACGGCGAAGAGACCATGCCCTATCCCGAGCGTTTCAAGAGCCTTCCCTGGGTAGCCCAACGGATCGCATCGGACTCACGCTTTATGACGGCGACCATCCACACCATGTTCAAAAGCCTGACCGGCCTGGTCCCGGCTGCGCCGCCCAGCGAAGACGAGACCCAGATCTATGCCGAGCTTATGGCCACCTATAACTCCCAGGATGACCTGTTCAGCGACATCAGAGACAACTTTGCCGCCGATGATTATAATATCAAAACGGTGGTCAAGGGGCTGGTCATGAGCCCCTGGTTCCGGGCCAAGAACAGCGGTCATGAACTGGATGAAGTGCGAGCCGTCGAACTCAAGGATCTGGGGACCGGCCGCCTCGCCACACCGGAACAGCTGAATCGTCGCCTCACCGCTGTAATCGGCTTCCCCTGGCGTAACAACCGGACCTCGGCCGACAATCTGTTGACCAATAATCGCTACCGGATTTTCTACGGTGGAATCGATTCCGACGTTGTTAACACCCGAATCACCGTTCCCAACGGCCTTATCGTGGCCGTGCAACTGCGAATGGCGGGCGAAC
>CAUZEG010000151.1:0-10616 GCA_963578775.1 Myxococcales bacterium | reverse complement strand
TGGGGCCATTCTACAGATTGAAGTGAACCCCATATTTACCCCCTTCGAATACGCCTACAAAGGGGACCATACGGCACTGATCGAAGCCCTCTCCACCAACGAATCGCGCAACCGGGATATCGTCCAGTCGATATGCAGCCGTCATCGCCAACGTTCTCTGGTGTTGACCGACCGGGTTCTTCATGCGGCCGAACTCCATGACCGCTTAAGCCGCCTTACATCGGTCCCGACCGCCTGCGTCGTGGGTGAAACGCCGACGGCTGAACGGGAACAAGTGTTTCATCAGCTCGAACAGGGAGATATCGGGATTGTTGTCGCCACGACCGCTCTGGTTGGTGAAGGCTTCGACTGCCCCGCCCTGGACACATTGTTCTTGACCATACCTATCGGAAGTGTCCCCCGGCTCACCCAGGTCATTGGCCGTATCCTACGCCCCCATCTGGACAAGAAAGTGCCTCGAGTAATCGATTTTGTCGACTGGAAGATCCCGGCTCTAAAACGCCAGTTTAATCTGCGTAAACGGGTCTATCGCGAGAATGTCCATCCCGACCACAGAGCCCAGTTGGAACTTCGCCCGACCCCACAATCGGATAGCGTTGTGATGTAATGGCCAGGCCATTTCAAGCGAAACGCGCCCTGCCGTGGGTGATCCTGCTTCTGGTGCTGGTATCCCCGCAGCATTATCGGATAGCCGGTCATACAGCCAACGAAGCCACCCGTATCTACACCGCCCAGGCCCTGGCCTATGAAGACACCGCACACCTCGACCCGGTTTTCGACGTCTATTATCAAGGCTGGCGCTCACGCTCGACCCCGCCCAACTTCGATGTCTCCCGATGTGGCGAGAGCTATTGCCTGGATAAAGCACCCGGGATCTCCCTCCTGAGCGTCCCGGTGCTAGCGGGCTATCGACTGGCGGGAGGGACCATAGATGCATCCACCTATCCCAACGTCGCCTGGTGGCTCATGCTCCTATTCGCCGCCATCCCAACAATCCTGTTCTGCGCCGTCTTTGGTCGCTGGTTGCAGCGCGAACCGAATATGCCCCAGAGGATTCGCTTATGGCTTCCCCTGGCCCTCGCGCTATGCACCCCCTGGCTGGCCTATGGTGGATTGTTATTTGGCCACGCTCTGGCCGCCGCCTGTATCGGCATCGGGAGTCTGCTGGCACTGGGATCCCTACAAAATGATCCGGGCCCGTTCCGGCGACGGCACGGACTGCTCGCCGGGCTCCTATTTGGGGTCGCCGTTCTGACCGAATATCCCACGGCTGTTCTGGTCGTCCTGATCTGTACCGCCGTACTTGCCGACCCGGAACGTCGCCAACGTCTGCCGTTTATTATCGCCGGCGGGATTGGACCGGCCTTCGTATTACTGATGTGGAACTGGCTCGTCTTTGGACACCCTCTGGAGCTCTCCTATGCCCATAAGGTCAGTGCAGAGCACCAGACAATCCTATCCCACGGGTTTTTCGGGTTTGGCCTGCCATCGGTCGATCGCCTTTCCGAGCTATTATTCGGATCCAAACGCGGCCTCTTTTTTGTGGCCCCATGGCTGGTTCTCGCCCCCTGGGTGACCTTTGTAACCACCCGCTCCGAAGACCTGGCAAAAGCATGGAAGGTGGCCCTCGTTGGGGGTACCTTCGGCATCCCCGTCCTTTTGAGCGGTTTCGTGGACTGGGATGGCGGCGAAGCTCTTGGACCTCGTCATCTGGTGGCAGCACTTCCCCTGTTCGGAGTCGGGGTGGCCTTATGGCTGCGGCACTACCAGGAACGCTTTCGAGGAGGTCGAGGACGCCATGTTCTCCCGGTCCTGCTCTTTTCGAGTTTCGTTTTCTGCCTTCTGGGGGCGCATGTCTTCCCCTATTTCCCACAGGACATTGAAAACCCCATCTTCGAGTTAAGCCTACCGGTACTCCTGGATGGAAACGCTGGCCCGTCTATCTGGGATCCACTATTACCCTCGGGCTTTGCGGTCTTTGCTGTCCCTCTGCTCGGGGGGCTCGCGTTATTGGGGTGGGCTTTACGAGGGTCCATATGGACTACATCCGACGACAGTCCTAAATCCCGCCCGATCCTTGCTATCGGGGTCGCAGCGGGTGCGCTTCTGGTTCATCTGGTCATGGGTATTGCTCCCGTCACACCGGGCCGCCTCGGCCAGGGGCGGGTGTTGATGGCCCAGGCCCAGACCCACGAAAGGCTGGGTCGGTCCACTCTGGCCACCCCGCGCTATTCCGAAAGCTGCCAACACGCCTGGTGGCCCGCCTGCATCGAACGATGTAAGAAAAACAGTGTCGTCGGTTGCTCCAACGCCTGTCGCCTGGAAGAACGGCAACAATGCAACGAAAACTGCTCCTTTACATTGTTCAAAGGATGCATCGCGGCGTGTCGCCTCGGTGATCAACAATCCTGCACTACCGTACGTAATCGCGGCGATGACGCGGCCCGCGCAAAAATCCCTGCCCTTCCTCCAACTCAGCGGCAGTAGATATCATTATTGCGGAGGATAGCCTTGCAAGTGGGTGATTTGCAGTAGATGTCGTTGTTGCGCAGATACGCCTTGCAATCGCCTGTCTTACAATAGATGTCATTACGACGAATGATGGCCTTGCAATCACCGGTTTTGCAGTAGATGTCGTTGTTGCGCAGAATCGCTTTGCAATCCTCCGTTTCGCAGTAGATATCGTTACGACGCACCAGGGCTTTGCAATCCCCCGTCTTGCAGTAGATATCATTATTGCGCAAGAACGCCTTGCAATCGTCCGCCGTCCACGCCTTATAGCCCATCTGAAAGGGGCCGATTACACCCAACCAGAGCCCGATCATCAGAAAAAATGCCTGCATCTCTGCCTCCGTACAGCCGCTGCGATTGTATCATATCCACCTGCTCTTGGCAGGCCGGTCTACTCAACAACACAGCCCATCGATTGATTCCTTTCGCTCCACATACAGAGTGCGAATACGAGAAGGGCTTTACAGCTTTTTATCGGTGCTTTATAGACATCCTATACTCCTCGTAGGACGAGCTGATGAGCGACAACGATACCAAGCCGGATGGAACAACTGTAGACGACGCGGCCACCCCCGAGGCGGCAGCCGAAGATGCGCCAACGGATGCGCCAACGGAAACCGCAGCAACGGCTGAGCCGACGAACGCGGACGAAGGAACCTCTGAGGCTGCGGTAGAAGCCGCCCCAACGGATACGCCAACGGAAGACGAAGCAGCGGCTGTAGCCGAAACGGCAGAGAGTACCGAAGAGGAGATGGAGGAACCGGAGCCGGAGCCGGAGCCGGAACGTCGCTTTACGGTCGAAGAACTTGAGCGACTACTCGACTTCCTCCAGAACAAAAAACGCCGCCAGGACACCTTCTATGAGGACATCGAGATTGTGGAGATCGACTGGGAAAAGGAACGGATTCTTACCCGCCGGCCTCGTCCAAAACCCCTGCCGCCTTCGGACGAATATATGTCCTTCGACTTTCTGGTGAACTTCTACGCCTACCACCACGGTGGCATCGATAAGTTCTTAATCGATTTCCGTTAGAAACCGAGGCGATTACTAATCGCAAGACTCACCCTCCGGACAACAGTTGGGGATGGGCACGGCGTTACAGTTGCCGTTGGCCGGATCGCAGGAGTCCTCGGTACATTCGTCACCGTCATCACAGAGCTTGGGTGAGTTGAAGCATATCTGCTGGCCGCAGAGATCAATGGTACAGGCCAACCCATCCAGGCAATCCTGGTTCGTCGTGCACGGCGACCCACAAGATGGGTCCCATTCGTGGATACATCCGCCGGTTTCAGGAACACAACTGTCTGTTGTACAGGGATCCTGATCATCGCAGTCTATCTCGATGGTTAAACAGGATCCGCTGAGGGGATCACAGGCATTATCCGTACAAGGGTTGTCATCGTCGCAATCCACCGGGGCATTGGAACATTGTCCGGTAGACGCATCGCAACTATCGGTTGTGCAGAAGAAGAAGTCGGCGCAATCGAGATCGATGCTACAGCCGCCCGCACCGCAGCCCGGTGTTGGTGTATGGGTACAGGCCCCGGTCCCGGTCTGGCACGTATCCACGGTACAATCATCGCCATCGCCACAGTTTTTGTCGCTGCCGATACAGGTTCCTGCATCGCATTGGTCGTTAACTGTACACAGGTTCCCGTCGTTGCATGTCCCCGGTGACGGTACAAAGTTACAGTCTCCCGTCTCCGGGATACACAGATCGTCAGTACACGGGTTTTGATCGTGACAGGTCTTGTTTTTGTAGACACATACCCCCACCACACAGATGTCGAGAGTACATTCGTTGGCATCAGCACAGTCGCTATCCTCGGCACAGGACGGCATACATTGGGCTGATGGCGGATGGGTACAGCCGCTCTGCGGAAGGCATAGGTCCTGCGTACATGGATCATCATCCACACAATTGGTTGGTAACGCTCCCAGACAACTTCCGGCTACACACCGATCATCCGACGTGCACGGATCACCATCGTTACAGGTTTCGCCTTCCAGCGGCGCCGAATCATGGGTGCAATACCCGTCGACACAGCTATCGTATGTGCACGGGTTCCCATCGTTACAAGTGGCATCTTCACAGGGCTGACACTGGGGATTCGAATCCACGACACAGATCCCGACTACGCAGGAATCCAGAGAGCAGGGATCCAGATCGTCACATTCGTACGCAAACTGGCACGCCGGACAGGGACTCAACTGTTCATGAACGCATCCACTGGCAGGATTGCAGGAATCGGCCGTGCAGATGTTTCCATCGTTGCATTCAATGACCGCCTGCAAACAGAAGTTGTTCTGACAACCTTCGATGGTGCATTTGTTGTCGTCTGCGCACTCTTCATCCGTAGCGCAGGGCGGATTACATCCAGCGATCGGACTGTGCAGACAGCCGGATGTAGGATCGCAGCTGTCTTCCGAACAGTTATCTGCATCATCACAATCCTCGACCTCAAAGACACACAACTGCTCGATGCATTGGTAGTTCTTAATACAAAGGGACGTTCCCGATTCGAAATAGCAGTCATCATTCGTCTCACAGTCAAAGCTGCAATCGGCGATGGGTTCATGCACACAGGCCCCCGTGTCGGCCACACAAGAATCGGCAGTGCACGGAATGGCATCGTCACAGGTCTTATCCCAGGTACCACACAGACCGTTCGTACAGCCTACAAGCTTGCAGGGATCTTCTGTGGCAGGACAGTCATCAGCGGACGTGCAGATCTGTGCACAGTCCGGATCGGGAGCCGCCCCACAACCACCAGCCGACGGATTGCATACCGCGTACATGCATGGATCGACTGGATCCGGACAACTGACGGGCTCATAAGAACACGTCCCAGAGTCCGTATTACATAGGTCCGAAGTACATGGATTTCCGTCTCCACATTCCTCGTCTTCGGTACAAGTGGGAAGACAACTGGAGCTTGGTACATGAAGACAACCCAGGGTCGGTTCGCAGGCATCATCCGTGCAGGCATCCTGATCATCGCAGCTTATAGCAGAGTGTGAACACTCCTCGTCCTCGCAGCTGTCGGAAGTGCACAGGTTTTTGTCATCACATTGACCCGAAACTGTACAGGCCACACCACAACCGGGAATCGACTCATATTCGCACTCCCCTTCACTATTACATGTATCAACGGTGCAGGGATCATCGTCATCACAGTCCATCGGGCAGTTGCTTGAATCCGTTGCATCTCCCACATCCGAAGTGTCACCCGATCCAGCATCCAGCTTAGAGCTCGACCCGGGACCACATCCGACCACAACCATCACCGCGAGATACGCGACCCATCGATTCATTTTCTTCCCCCGGGAATTCATACAATCGACTGCACACCAAACCTTGATTCTAGGCTTCCTTCATGACTCTGGCAATCCCAGCCCCCTTAGATCGCCTAATCGACACACCAATCCGCATTCAAAGTGGTTGCAACTGATTCGGGAACCTGTTTAGACTCGCGCTCTTCCGTTCGATGAGCACGACCTTCTTGCCTCGGGCTCGCCATGACGGACAGGAGTCCCTGTGCCGGAAACAGCATCACAACCAAGAGCGCTACCGATGGGTGATCCTTTATGGACCGCCCTTTTAAACCTGAAATATAAGGTAGAGAGACTTCTTAAAGCCATCGATACCTACAACCAGGACGACCCCGCTATATCCAAAGCCATCCTCCTGCCCCTGGGTCAGTTGAGTTATGCCACAGATAATATGATGCGGCTTCATCTTCTCAACACTGTGAAGCCAACGATGGTTCGGATTTTCGGTGCCCGGATTGCCCATATGGGCACACAATGTACCCAGCTTCAGCGCTCCATCCAGGAGGCGCTACCCGATAAGAAATTCCGTGCATTCTGTACTGTTCACAACGGTACGAAGGTAAGCCAGCAGGTATTACACGCCGGGCTACAGACTCAACTTGCACAGGATTTCGACATGAACCTGGTGGTCACAGCCAAAAATGTGCAGGCCACTCCTATGGTTAAAACCGCAGAATAGGCCATAAGAATCCATCATGAAAGTTCGTCGCCCCCGGCGTAAAAAAACCGCTAAAGCTGTTGTTATCGACGTCGGTTGGAGTCGGACCAACTGGTCTCGAACCGCGGTGGCTTGGAGCGACGCTAAGACCGGCCGCGCCAAGGTGGATCTCCTCAAACCCGATGAATGGATTGAGGATTGGGTGAAGGAATTGGTCGTGCCGGGAGGTATCGTAGGTATCGATATTCCTCTCGACGGCTCCCCGGCAACGAGCCAATCCGACTCTTTTCGTCCGGTGGATCGTGGTCTGATCAAGGCGGGGATCCCACTGCTTCCTTCGGCCCAGGCCGGGTCCTTTGGCTCGGAAATCGCCTCACGTATTCAAGAAGCAGTGCCCGATTGCCAGGTCGTAGAACTCTACCCCTACGCGGTATTACGGGTACTGTGGAGCTTGCAATACGTTTCCGACAAGAAACCTGTAAAACTCCTCGACGATGGCGAGTGGAATGAACTGCTCGACGCCCGGGCCTGGCAAAAGCGCCCGCCGCGCTATAAGCGAGCCAGCAAGCGACAAGATATGGTCCGTGCCTTGAAACAGGCCGTGGGCGTTCTGGAAGGAACTCCCTACGGACGTGCGTTTGACGAACTGTCCGACGATCCTCTCGTGCTTATGACCCGCTCGCAGCTATTACGAATGTCCGACGCTTTCGATGGCCTTCTCGGATTGGTTGCTCTTGACCGTATGGTACGCAGATCCCCCTACGCCAAGAACTTTTCGGTACCGGGCCAATCGGGATCCATTCTGGGTGTTGCGGACACCTGGCTTTGGTCACGGTGGAGCTCTATCGTACGCGAGCTGGCTGTCTCACCCGTCAAAGTCAAATCACGCCGCCGCTAAATCACGGTTGTCCGGCCAGTAAATCTTCCTTGCGCTTCAAGATCCCGGCCAGCTTTTCGGCCGACAGGGTGAAGGGCACATCGTCGAAATAACAACCAGCACAGGCCGAGAGATGGCTACCATCCGAACGCCGCGGCCCGACAAAAACCTGGCCTTCCTCGCCGTCACTCGACCGAAGGATAAAGCGTGTGACTCCCGGGGTTTTCCTGGGGCTTCGTAGATCGGATCTCTTCTCCCGGATCCGAAGAGTGACAGCCTGCGCCGCGATCCGGCGTATTATGGCCTGGTCCACGTTATATTGCCGATCTCCGTCCAATAACTTCCAGGTCGAGGTGGTATCCCCCTTTGTCGTCAAATGGACCACCTGCCCGTCGGGATGGGTGATCAAGATCGTCTCCAGATCGCCGGATTTCCAGAAGAACAGACTGCGGTTCTCCAGTTCCTCCCAGCTCGTGGAGAGTTTCTCTTTGATGTACCTGGGCACCAAAAAGATATCGCTTCGATCGGACCGGCGCGCATGAATCTTCCTTTTGCTGTCCTCTCCAAACACGACCTCGAATCTACCTTTGTCCCCCGTTACCTTGAGCCGCAACGAGGGGGTCGCCAGGCCCGCGTCCGTGAGTGTCATGTCCGAAACGTACTCCTTGGCCTCTAGCCGTAGGATCGTTTTCACCAGAAGATCAACCAACGATGGTTCGGCCAGGGACCCATCCGAAATTTGTACCCATCCCTGCTCCGATGGTCGAAGAGCGAGACGGGGCTTCCCGTCCGCAAAGGTCTCAATTTGGCCGAGTTCCCCTTCCTCTTCAAAAGGAAGTACTTGTTTGTCACGAAGTGCATCCGTGGTGGGCAGAATCTGAGGACGTTGATGGATCCCCAGCTCATAGACATCATCAGGACGTCCATCGACCGTAACGTAGCAATAGGCATCCTGGCGCGGTCCCACATGCATTCGAATGCGTTCCTCTCCCAGCATCACTTCAAGGGTGGCTACCTTGCCGGCATCCGAATGACCGATGTCCCCGATCTTCCCCCTGACGTGGACTTTTTGCGCTCGAAGCGCGGTCAGAATCGAGAAATAGGATCGCGGGTTGCCCAGTCTGCGATCGGCCGGACGCTGGAATCGCCATCGATTGGGCTCCTCCTCGGTCCCGTCGCGTACAATCTCGATGATCCCGCCCGCATGTTCCGGGTTGTTGATGGTGACGGCATCAATAGAAGTCCACTCCCTGGCGGGGATCAGCCTCTTGGAACGGTAGCGAGCAACCGGCACGTCGAGAACCGACCGGAGCCCGGGCAAACTCACCAGCAGAGCCTGGGGTCGTTTCGAATCGACCCGGGTGATCCACGTTCGTTCCGCCACATTCTCACTTCCCGTCGATGTTTCCGGGTCGATGATCCCGATCTTCAGATGCATACGATTCGCTACGTCCGACTCTAGAATCACCTCCAGAGTGTCGCGCCCGACAAAGCCAAACGACCGGCTGTTGGCATCGGTGAGATCTTCCACCACCTGCGGGACCACATCCCTTTGGAAGAAATCGAGAATCCCCCGCACCTTCTGGTAGGAGGCCAATCCGGTGATGGGTTTCACGATCTCCCAGTCCGTGCCGCGATCCGAAGTCCGCTCCAGGCGGATCACACGGTCGCCTTTCCGTACTTCAATCATACGTACATTGGTCTGAAATAAAGTCTCTCTCTCGCCGGCCTGCTTTGCCTCCGATTCCAGACTTTCAATCCCTTCGTGGGTGCCCGCATCGGATGCGCGCTTACCCGGTCGCCTTATGACGAAAAAGAGTAGAGCACCGAACATCACCACCAAGATGACGAGTTTCCGGTTCATTACTCTGCCCCGCTCGAAGCCAAGTCCTCAAAGATCTTCTTTCGATCGGCATTTCTGCTCTGGCGAACGACATAGCCGATAAAGCCAAACATCCAGACCAACCACGGCAGGCCAGCGATAAGCCCCCAGGTCCAGATATCCTTCATAGAGCCAATATTGCTGTAGAGAGGTGGCCCCCGGGTGATCTTCGGGCCGATCCGACCCAGGACCGGATCGATGGTGGCCCAGTCCAGGATATTGTGGATGAACTTCATATTGTCACTGATGACCGGAAAGAGCTGCCGTATACGGAAGTCCCAGTTTTGCAGGTACAGATCAGCGGCCCGGAGCTTGGTAAACAGGATCCCCATATCGTCCTTGAGTGCCTGGGGATCGAGGGTACCCACCACCTGATTCACGCTAATTCCCTCCAAGCCCATATGGCTGCCGATGACGATGAGCTGCACGTCCCCCTCGGTGATATGCGACATGCGCGACTCGTCACCGATCGGGAGTTTATCAGGGGGGAAATAACTCTTTAAATTGCCGGTAACCTCCGCCGCCAGAATCCGTGATTTTCGTTGGCCAGCATCTCGAATCTGGCGTCCGAGGGGCCCAGGTTCGGCCTGCGGGTTGTTGAGCAACACGGCGTTCCCACTGGAACGCATCAGGGGAGTAAAGGTGGCTTCCGACAAACGCTCCGGTATCGGGTGCATCTCCACCGGGAACGGTAGGGTTACGCCGCTCAGGGTGCCCCGGAACTTCTTCATTTTACTAAGATCATTAACTCGCGGTAGCAGCGGATAATTCACCTTGGCCTGGACGGACGGTCCCTGGTCTGGCTGGTATATGATGGAGATTTTGTCGTTACTGCTGGTGTCCGCGACCATACCACTGGCATCGATTCGTATCCCATAGGCCTGCAACCGTTGCGCCAGATCATTGGGAAGAGCCAGCACCTGGTTCTTAATGGGCTCCGCCTGCTTGCCGAAGGAGTCACCCTCGGGGTAGGCCAGATTGTTGAGAGCCACACTCCACATCCCCGCAAATATGATCACCGGCTTTCCACTCAAGATGAACTGATCCACCGGATACCAGGTATTGTCATCATAGGGTTGCGTCGGACGTAAGATGATCAGTGCTGTCACATCGTCCGGAATCGGGTCGCCGGCATTGATTCGTACGGTGGCATAACCGTGGGACCCGAAGAAGAGTTCACCCACCTTTCGATTGATGCTGTTGACCGCGTCTTCAAAGCCCTTCAGATTGCCGATTACACGTCGGACCACGTCGTTGTCTCTTGGATCTGGATCTTTAATCTGGGAATCGCGCTGTGCGAAGGGGCAGAATGACTCTGCTGCACAGAGGAAGGCCACCTTCGACTCTCCCGGGA
>CAUZEG010000150.1:0-10619 GCA_963578775.1 Myxococcales bacterium | reverse complement strand
TGGCGCGCCAGAGCTTTTGCGGTTTCACGATAGAAGAAACACAGCAATTTTGAAGACAAGGGAGACTGGGCACGTTCCATCAAGTTCAGATCGTCGCGGGATATGGTAAGACAAAGGGCCGCTTCCTTGGCAACACAATCAAAAAGAACCCGAGGGACCATACTCGTAGCAAGAGATCCTACCAGCGACACCGGCTCAAGCGAGAAATGTTCAATTCGACGCCCATGGGAGACCTCCTGAAACACGCTGACCACCCCATCCACCAGAAGAAAGATGTCCGTTGAGGGCGTGCCGGCGGTCATGATCTTCTCACCCGTGTCGAATTGCCGGGTGGTACAAACCGCCGCGAGGAGATTCAATTCGCGCTCGTTGAGTCCGGCTTCGACGGCAATAAGTTCAAGATTCGGGGGAGCTTTCATTCATCACAACTTTGCAGTCTGGATGTGTTTCAAGGTCAGAGCTTCAAAATGCGTTAAGGCAACTTCCGGTTGCTCGAAAATGCCGAAAATACGCTCGGCAATGCCCGTTGTACGTTGCTCCAACTCGACACCCAGTACACGAGACAGATGGGAAACGGCTCCATGGCCGGCCTCCTGTAGTTCGCGGAACCCGGCCATATCCACCCGGAAGATGAGCCCATCCTCAGACATTGTCGCTCGATAGGCATATGGCTCTCCTGTCAAAAATTCAATGCCCCCCACCACATGTCCAGCTTCGATTTTACTTACGGTCAAGACCTCGTTGCTCGGAAGTTTATGAGTCCGCGTTACACGCCCAGAGATCAGGAAGAGAAGTCCTAATGGTAAGTCTCCAACCTCAAACAGAATACTGTCCTCACGGGCATGGTACAACCGGCTGATTTCTACAATCTCTACAATGGCATCGGAAGGGAGCCCTTCCAGTAAAGGAACAGCTCGAAGCAACTTACTATAATCAATTTCTTCTGCGTCCGTCATACGGTGCACTACCATCATTGAATCGGCGTATTTTACGTTAAATCATCTGGGCTGTCATTCTCCACGCCTGGGCGGATAAAGACCAGTAGCCACTTAGGCGTCAGGCCATGCCCCAGCTAATTCCTCGAGCAGCGGACATGAGATGTTCTTGAAAGAGTCCAATCGCTTCTTCACATCGGCTACTAGACGATTGGCCTCGGCCGTCACGGTAGCCGGGGCTGGTCCACCGCGGGTATTCCGTCGGCGAAGCGATGCGTCCACGTTCAACCAGTCCTGCACATCCGCGTCAAAGGCGGTATGAAGACGGTTCAGCTCCGACAGGTCTAGTTCCGCCAGGGAACATTTTTTTTCTTCTGCCTGCGCCACAGCGACCCCTACCACCTCATGGGCCTCCCGAAATGCGACTCCTTTGGATACAAGGTAATCGGCCAGATCGGTGGCCAGAAGATGGGGATCGTTGGTTACGGTGTCTCGACAGCGTTCCGCGACAACCACCATTCCCTCCACGCATAAGGCCGCCAGAGCCAAGCCATCACGAAGCGCATTGAACGAGTCAAAGACCGATTCTTTGTCTTCCTGTAGGTCCTTATTATAGGCCATGGGCAGACCCTTGAGCATGACCAGCATCTGAACCGCGTTACCCACGAGACGGGCCGATTTTCCACGCACCAGTTCCAAAGCATCTGGGTTCTTCTTCTGGGGCATCAGACTCGACCCCGTGCAACAAGCGTCCGGCAATACGATATACCCGTGGGTCGGTGCGGCCCAGCTGATGAGATCTTCAGCCAAACGCGACAGATGTACCCCTGCCAACGCCGACACCTGTTGGAATTCGACCAGAAGATCGCGATCTGACACCGAATCCATACTATTTCCGCTCGGACCACCGGCAAATCCAAGGATTTCGGCGACATAATCCCTATCAAGGGGCAACGGAGAACCCGCCAGAGAACCACTACCCAGCGGACAGAACCGATTTCTACGCTGTAGATCACCAAACCGCTCGTCATCTCTTAGCAGCGGAAAGGCATGCGCCAACAGATGATGCCCCACGGTAACCGGCTGCGCGGCCTGGAGATGGGTTAAACCTATCAGGGGAACATCAGCATTAGCACCGGCCTTTGCAATCAGCGCATCGGCTACCTTCAAAATCCCAGATCGGACCTCCGATACCGCATCTCGAAGCCAGAGTAATTCATCCAATGCCACTTGATCATTACGGCTACGACCCGCATGAAGTCGCCCCGCCAGATCCGCTCCAACCACGGTGCGCAGTTCGTGTTCCACGTGTGTGTGTATGTCCTCGAGCTCATCACAGAACTCGACCTCACCCGCCACAAAGCGGTTCAAAACGCCGATCAGTCCGTCTTCCAATTGTTCGGCCTGATCCGACGACAGGATCTCAATACGGCCCAACATCCTTGCATGAGCAATCGAGCCAAGAATGTCCTGGGCAAGCAGACGCCGGTCGAAACCAATTGAGGCATTTACTCGCAACAGTAGACTATCGGGCGCCTCGCTAAAACGCCCCCCCCACATTCGGTTCTCACTCATCAGAACACCCACCCCAGAAATCCCTGCACCCGCATGGCCCAGTCCGCTTCCTTATCGTTAGAGCCACTGGAGTTCGCGGCCAATAGATTGAACGCCGCTCCAGGGAATAAGAAGCCCATAGAGACTCCCCATCGATATCGGCCGACCTCTTCAAACAACCCCTCAATATCAACCTCAAATCCGAGAAAATCGGACTGACCTGGAGTACTCGTCGACTCCATTGCAAAAGCCCCTTCCAGCCCGATACGGATCCCACGCGTTCGCGTCAGGTCGGGTTCAAAGTCATATTGGACCCAGGGTTTCGCATACCAGGCGTTCGAAATCCCGCCGACAACTTCATAAAAGAGGATTTGATCCACCCGGAAGTCTCGGTCGAAATGGAACGCTGCCAGCGTCGAATCGGGTGTTTCGGTCGTAGCACCCTGGTGAAACGGACTGTAGCCAAAAGACTGGTCGGGATCTCCCGTAGCAAGTCCGGCATCCAATCCTATCGTAAGGCTTCGATTCAACAGGCTATAGGATGAGGTCATCGCGAATCCCAGTTGGCCTAGTTCCAGGTTGGAACCGCCCGATACGCCCGGTGCGATGCTCCCGAATACATAGGCGGCCTCAAACTCTATCGTAAAGAGGTCTGTACCTGCCGTATTCCAATCCAATCGTCCCCAGACATCCGGTATATGTACCTGGGCCACCGAAGTCCCAGCAGAATCCAATTCCCAGGACCGATAGGTATACATAAGGCCCCAGTCGAACCGTGGCGTCCTGGTACCAACCAGGACTCGGGGAGCCGACCAATCGTGGGGCCGATTCGTAAGGGACGCGGTCAATTGATATCCCTTTCTATAATCTGTATCGCCCTGACCTAGAAGTTCGGCCGCCTGGTCGCCAGATGTGGATGCTCCAAACCAATCCAGATCATCCATCAACCAGTCATAGTTATAGCCCAGGGCCAGATGGTAACCCAGGCCGGGTATCGAGGCCTCAAGAACCAGTCGGTCTTCTACATCTCCGAAGTCTGAATTGAATTTATTTCCGGAGTTGTAGACCAACCCCATGCCCCAATGATGTGCCTGGCGACCGATCCGAAGGCTTCCGATCCCATGCTGCAACGTAAGAAAGAGCTCTCGAGTACGAAGGGCGTCGCGCCAACCATTCTCTCCGGCAACAAGGGTTTGCTGACCACCTGACAGGACCGCAAGGGGTTGTCGCGGATCCCCAGCCCCGGCTGCAGGAGTACTGCCCAGCACAAAGTTGTCGAACAGATCAAAACCTCCAACCAGTTTCAGATGTTCGCCTACATACAACGCCGGACGATATCGGAACCGAAAATTCACACCGGTTCTTGCATCGTTGTCGGTGGGGCCGACCTGGTCGGAAAAGGGATTGCCACCACTGGTACTATTGATGACATTATCCGTGGTGGGCGGTAACACCGCGCTGGTACCGACGGTGTGGCCTCCCACGATATCGGAGGTCCCCAGATGGAGACGATACATTAGATCGGGACGCAGTCGGAACATCCCATGATGCTCGAACCGCAGATAGCCCGGGCTTATTTCTTTCGGAGCAGCCGGCGTCGTGGCGGGCGTAACTACGCCCAATGGTTTCGGCGTCAGATCGACCGCCTGGTCCCCATCTTCTACCTCAACAACAGGAGCCGATGACACCTGGGCATACGCCACCCCCACGCTCATTCCAAAAACAAACGAGACGAGAATCACACCAATGCGGGTTCCGACCAACATACGCACTCCAGACCTTAACATCCCGCCAATAAATCCACACAACCACAACCTGTCAACTGATCATGCGATGTTGCGTAGAGCAGACCTGCGTTGTACCGGATCGACTGGAATCCCAACTGCGCCAAGAGCATCGTACATTTCCAGCTTAGAGAAGGGTTTCTCCAGGAAGTGTACTGCGCCGTATTCATCATTTAAACACTGCAGTTCTGGGTAGGCTGAACTGGCAGCGGTGACGAGTACCGGAAGACGCGGGAATCGGGCTCGAATCTCGGTCAGAAAGGAAGTCGATGACCCGTTGGGGATCGCCGGGTCTAGAACCACAAGGTCGAGTCGGACGAATGAGTTCAACTGCTCCAGTATCGGCCCGGTACTGCTGGATACCTGGGCCAGGTATCCAAGCCGTGTCAGCTGGGAAAGGAGGGTCCCCGCCACAATATGGTTCTCCTCGATTACCCAGACCAGCGGACGCCGGAACCGGGATGTAACGCTCCCACTGGAGCCACGGGACTCGATCCGACAGCCACCGATGGCTGGAAGATGTATCTGAAGGCCCGTTCCCGGATAGGAAACCGTACCTTCCACTTCGCTGATGCGGCCTCCGACCTCTTCAACCAATGCCTCAATCATGGCCATCCGGTAGGAGACAGCACGAGAATTACGGACCGGGTCGTTGGGGAAGGACTCTTCAGCCCCCGACAAGCGGGCCGGTGCTCCAGAATCCCGGACCGTGATCTGGGCACAGGGGCTCCCGTCCGCCGACACCACTGCGTTGAACTGAATCAGGATTCCGCCACGCCCATCAACCGACGCAAGGCCACGCATTGTAAGTTGCAGTACAATTCGATCCAGTCTCGCCTGGGACAGCTTCAAGTACGGGAGGTCCGCAGGAACCATAAACCGTAAGCCGACCTCTCGTGGTAATATCCTTTGGAGAACCTCAACTTGACGCCGTCGAGTGGTATCTGCGTCCGCAATAACATGCCTTTTATTCGTTCCATCGCCCTGAAACCCCATGACATAACGGCCAATCTGACCAACCCGGCGGCACCCATCCACAAGGGAATTCAGATCATCAAATGCAGGCGTATTGGGCTTGGTTTCACAGAGGAGCTTCTTGGCCGTCACCTGAGCAACGGTCATGCTATCCACAAGCTCATGGGCAATGCCGTTCGCCAGGATCCCAAATCGGTCGCCAGACTCTGCGGTCGAAGCGATCGATTCAAGGCGGGATTTTCGTGTCACATCCGCGATAACAAGAACCTGAGCGATGCCGCGCAAGAATGCGAGTCTCTGGGTAAATGCACGGATCTTCAGGGTACGTGGTCCGACCTGGGTATCAAGCTCCACGATCTCCGCTCCTCCTACCCCAGACACGAAAAGATCTTCCAGTTGCGGGATCGTCTCCATCAGGCGGCGTAGATTGATCGGGACGGATTCGTTCGGGAAGAGACGCTCCATCATACGCTTGAAGTTGGCGTTCTCGTATCGTACACGCCCCTTTAAGTCGAAGCGTGCAACCGCCACATCCATTGCATCACATAACTCCTGCTCGTATCCCTGGAAGGCACGGATTCCAAGACCGTATTGCGCGGCCATCGTCTGCTGTGTGGATTTCACCCCGGTCATGAACCGTCGACCGAGAATGATGATTACGATGATACCACTCAGAACAACGCCGCTACCCGAAACCACCAGAAGAATGCCTTGCATCGAACCGATGGCGGGCACCTGTTCGGATCCCAACAACAGACCAAGGTACAGAACTAGAACCCCCCAATGTAGAATCAGCGCACGGAAAAGGCTGGAACCTTCGGCGTCTCCTATGAGACGAGAAGACGGCGTGACGGGTGCGGTCAGATGTGTAGAGATATTCATGATACCGCCTACGAATAGATACTCGCGCTGCCCCACGACCAACTACATTAATACCGTGTATGTATTCGGATCCGACGACAATAAACTTGAATCCTGCACAGCAACCCGCCCTAAACCCGGTCCCCACTGCCGGTTTCGTTGACAGAATCCCCATCAACACCATAGGGGAGGTCCATGCGAAACCGGAACAAACTACGTGCGTTGATCAAAACCTTCAAAGTGGACGACGAGGACACCTCCCGTTCGCAGACGAAGGGATCGGCACAGATTCTGATCGGCGGCGATCTCCGCGATATTCTCAAAGAAAGAGAATCACCGCTCACCGGATTAAATGTGGTGGACAGTATTCGAGATCAAGAATCTGTGGATCGCTTCCAGGAACGAGTAGGACAGTACGAGCGTGTCTCCCTTGAGATCGGCTCGGCCACCGGTACATTCGTTCTTCAGACCGCCGCAGCAAATCCTTCCACATTATACCTCGCAGCCGAGGTGCGCCGCGTCTTACTTCGAAAGGCACAGAAGAAATGTTCACGGCAAAATCTGGAGAACCTGTTTCTAATGCTGGGCGATGTCCGCTTGCAGCTACCGCCATTACTGACTGGGGGACCGCTATTCCATCGGGTATACATTCTCTTCCCCGATCCATGGTGGAAACGACGACATTGGAAACGACGATTGTTCCAACCAGGTTTCTTAACCTTTCTCGCCTCGGCCGTGCATATCGATGGACTCGTGGTGCTGAAGAGCGACGTGAAGGAGTATCGAGACCAGGCACAGAAACTTGTAGACGCTTGTCCATTCTTTTGTCTGGAGACAGATCCCAGGACAGACGCCCAGATGGCGGCCCTGCCTCCGAGCCGACGTCAACAAGAACTCATCGACGCCGACCTCCCGATTTACACCTTGACCATACGGCGTACCGACGAGCCCCTACCCACTCCCGATTCTGCCTAAGACTGGACCGTCCCCCTCCTATCCGATATAGGCTCAGTCTGACCTTGAACCCGGCTAATTGGAGACGCATACCATGAACGCCATGGCTGTCGGCATGATCGGCCTACTCACTGTAGGGCTCGGACTCTTCGCAACTCTCCTTACCCAGAAGACTCTGGTCTTAATGGGTGCCACTGCGGACGATCGCTTCTCCAACATTCGAGAACGTATCGACCGGGTCATCGTCTACATGTTCGGCCAGAAGCGCATGTTCAAGGAGCCAAAGAGCGGCCTTATGCATGCGATTATCTTCTGGGGATTCTGCGTCATCAGTCTCCGAACCATCACCCTGTTTGCCATGGCTTTTTCGAGCCAGGGATTTGATTTTCATCTCCCGGGACTTGGAGCTGGAGCTCTAGGCGCCACATACGCCCTGACCAAGGATATCCTGGAGCTTCTCGTCCTTCTCATGGTGATTGGAGCGGCCATCCGCCGTATCCGCTACCGTCCCGAACGCCTCACTCCAAGCGGTGAAGCCCTGCTGATCCTGGCGTTCATCGGCATCTTGATGCTCACCGATTTCCTACTCGATGGAGCCAGATTTCTCGGACAGATGGAGGCCGGAGCGTTGAGTGCCGAGGGGCAGATGAGCCCGGTCGGGCGAACATTCGCAGGCATCTACTCCAGCCTGGGTTTCAACGCTGATGAAGCCCTGAGCGTGGGACGGGTAGCCTATTGGATCCACTGTGTGACCATTCTCGCATTTCTAAACCTGCTCCCCAAATCCAAGCACTTCCACGTCGTAACAGTATTCTTCAACATTCTGTTTTCCAAGCTGGAGCCAGCGGGTGCCATTCGACCGATTGAAAACCTGGAAGAACAGGAAACCTTCGGCGTTTCAAAGGTGGAACAGTTCAGTTGGAAACAACTCCTCGATGTCTACTCCTGCACCGAATGCGGTCGCTGTGAGGTCAACTGCCCGGCCTGGCATACGGGCAAACCCCTCAGCCCCAAGGTTCTGATCAAAGACATCCTGGAGAATCTGCATCATCACGAAAAGCGCATTATTTCCGAACAGAACGTGGTCAGTTCCCTGGTTAACAGGATCCGCGGCCGGAAGAGTGAACCACCGACGGCCGATCCCTTCACGCCGGTTGAGCCCGATCTCATCAGCCAGGTAAATGAGGATGTCATCTGGGCTTGTACCACCTGCCGATCTTGCGAAGAAAACTGCCCCCTGCTCATTACCCACGTCGACAAGATCATTGATATGCGCCGTCATCTTGTATTGATGGAGAGTAGTTTTTCCAAGGAAGTGGGCCAGGCCTTACGCAATCTGGAACAGAAGTCCAACCCGTGGGGCCTGCCAATTGCCGACCGGGGAAACTGGGCTGCTGATCTGGATGTTAAGACCCTGAGCGAAAACCCCGACGCCGAATATCTGTTCTTTGTGGGGTGCGCCGGCTGTTACGACGAACGGGCCGGTAGAGTCTCCACCGCAGTTGTTCGCATACTTAAGGAAGCAGGCGTAGATTTTGCCATCCTGGGTAAGGAAGAGGGCTGCACAGGAGATCCCGCACGAAGAATCGGAAACGAATACCTGTTCCAACTACAGGCCCAACAAAATATCGAGACGATGCAGGGCTACAATGTAAAGAAGGTCATCACGACCTGCCCCCATTGTTTCAACACGATAAAGAATGAATATCCGCAGCTCGGTGGCGACTTCGAGGTGGAGCACCATACGGATATGATCTTTCGATTCCTTGATGAAGGCCGGATCAAACCAACTCGTGAGTTGGACCTTCCCAGCCACAGCTCGGAAAAGACCCGTATTACGTTCCATGACTCATGCTATCTGGGGCGTTATAACAAGATCTACGATAGCCCCAGAGATAGCCTTAAGGCCCTGCCCGGAACCAACCTGGTGGAAATGGAACAAAGCCGTGAAAACGGATTCTGTTGTGGAGCCGGTGGTGCTCGCTGGCTAATGGAAGAACATATCGGAACGCGGGTCAACCAGGAACGCGTGCGCCAGGCCATGGAGGTGCGGCCCGACGTGATCGCTACCGCCTGTCCCTATTGCACGATGATGTTGGAAGATGGACTCAACGAAACGGGCGAAGAGGCGGTTGTCGTCGCCGATGTCGCCGAGTTGGTAGCCAACGCGTTGTAGGATTGTAGGACTCAAGACCTACGCAGTATCTCCACGGTTTTCGGGCCATGCCGCACGCCATAGAGATCATCCAACTCTCGAATTCCCATCGGACTCGTCACATTGACCTCCGTCAAGTACGGACCAATGATATCAATACCGACAAAACGTTGTCCCCG
The DNA here is from genome assembly GCA_963578775.1 of Myxococcales bacterium. GTDB lineage: Bacteria > Myxococcota_A > UBA9042 > UBA3505 > UBA3505 > UBA3505. Next base: position 1,222 of record CAUZEG010000150.1, on the reverse strand, counting down.
CGTTTCCAGGTCATCGAGTAAGGCGGCAATGATCTCCTCGTCACGAGCATCGAGTTCAACTCGGTGAGCGATTGCGCCCTGGCTTAGATTACATCGAAAATCACCCGGGGGCGGAGTTCGAACAAACGCCCCGATCACTTCACGGTCTGCCAATAGGATACGTTTGTCACCGCTCACGGCCTCCGCGATGAAGGCCTGGACCATCACGCGTTGGGTACCACCACGGGTGGCCTGCTCTACTATCTGGAGTAGATCGGGATCATCGCGACGAAGGAGCTGAACGCCACGACCACCCATCAAGTCGAGAGGTTTACAAATCGCCTGTTCCGGCTGAGCACGAATAAAATCTACAATCACGGTCGGGCTACGGCTGATGGATGTCGCCGGGCACAGCTCTGGAAACTGCAAGGCATAGACCTTCTCATTACAATCACGAAGTCCCTGGGGCCCGTTGATAACAGTAGCTCCCAATTTCTCGGCAGCCTCCAGCACATAGGTCGCGTAGATGTACTCCATATCAAAGGGCGGGTCCTTGCGCATGAAGACGCGTTGGAACTCGTGAATCAAAACCGTCACCGGAGGATCTACGTCCATCGATTTCTGCAAAGGGCTGCATTGCCGAAAACGATAGGCCGTGGCCCAGGGGCCCCGACCAACGTCTAGATGCATCTCATCGACAGTGGTGTACCAGACCTCATCGTTCAACTCGACCAGGGCCTCGACCATCGCCAGGCTGGTATCATTGGCCCATTTGAGATGCTCAAGTGGGTCGAGAACGAAAAGCCATTTCACGAGGTCGGCTCCAGCATTATCGACAGATCTTTGTACTGGTAGGTTGCGATCTTCCCAGCCGCATTCATCTGAATGACACCGCCAGTACCAACCCCACCCAATTGAATGGTTCCATTTCCCAGATCGGAAATGGTCAGCTGTCCCAACTCTCCCGTTCGAGGATCAATTACAGGCAGGGATCCGCCCGCCGATTTCGCTCGTCTATATGCGAGCTGCACAAGAAAGACCTGGGTTGGATCAAAGGGAATCGTGGCATCCACCGCTTCAATCTTACGTACCTTCACACCCGAGCCCTCACTACGATAAACCAACTTGGCCTTTTCCCGTTTGATGATCACAAACTTAAGGCTCAGCCCCCCCTGCCACCAACCACGATATTTTTCGAACACCCCCTCTTTCGAAAACTCGACATGGTGCTTAACCAACGGTC
>CAUZEG010000149.1:0-10766 GCA_963578775.1 Myxococcales bacterium | reverse complement strand
CAGCCAGGCCCATATTCCCATTACTGGTGCTCGTATGCACCCTGTTGGCAGGTGATGCCTGGGCTGGTGATTGGCCGATGTGGGGCCGTACATCGGCTCGTAATATGGCTTCGCCCGAGACTGGGCTTGTGACCAGCTTCGATCCGGGTCGTTTAAAGGCGGGTTCGGAAGACATTGATCTCGCGACGACCCGGAATGTGAAGTGGATTCAGAAGCTCGGATCGCAGGCATACGGCAATGCGACTATATCGAACGGGCGCATTTGCGTGGGGACGAATAACGAGACCCCCCGTCAGAAGAAGATCCAGGGCGACCGGGGCGTCGTGATGTGCTTTACCGAAAGCAGCGGCTCGTTTTTATGGCAGCTTACCGCGCCCAAGCTCGGCGCCGGAAAGGTAAGTGACTGGGAATATCTGGGCATTTGTTCGTCACCGGCTCAGCATAATGATCGCATCTATGTGGTAACCAATCGCGCCGAAGTCCTTTGTCTGGACGCCCATGGCATGAAAAATGGCAATCAGGGGCCGTTCAAGGAAGAGGGCAGCTATATGGCCGGGCCGGGCAAACCGGTGGTCGCAGTCGACCCTCTGGACGCCGATATTTTGTGGCGTTTTGATATGCGAAAGGAACTCTCCATATTCCCCCACAATATCGCCAGTAGCTCGGTCCTGGTGGTGGGCGACCGGGTATTTGTTACCACTTCCAACGGAGTGGATTGGTCCCATCGTAACATTCCCTCCCCTATTGCACCGAGCCTGGTTGTGCTGGACCGCAAGACCGGTGCGCTGGTGGGAGAAGAGGGCTCCACGATCAGTGAACGTGTTCTGCACGGGAACTGGGCTTCACCGGCTCTGGGAAAGGTGAAAGGTCGTGATATGGTCCTCTTTGGGGCCGGAGATGGCTATTGCTATGGCTTCCATCCCAAGCCGAAAGAGGATGCGGACGGCTTTCCGATGTTGCCGGAACTCTGGCGCTTTGATGGGAATCCAAAGAGCTACCGTGTGCGGGACGGTAAACCGGTCCGCTACCCACGGCGCGATGGTCCCAGCGAGATTATCGGGACACCCGTTTTCCACGACGGGAAGGTCTATGTGGTGATTGGTCAGGATCCGGAGCATGGTCCTGGCGTCGGGAATCTGAGCTGCATCGATCCGTCCAAGAAAGGTGAAATCAGTGAGAGTGGCCGTGTTTGGAGCTTCACCAAGATCGGTCGTTCCATCTCTACCGTCGCGATCGCGAAGGGGTTACTTTTTGTCGCGGATCTGGATGGGAAGGTCTATTGCCTGGACGCCAAGACCGGGGCCCATCATTGGACGCATGATACGGAGGGGCGCATCTGGTCGTCTCCCCTGGTGGCCGACGGAAAGGTTTATATTGGCAATGCCGATGGTGTCTTTACCATTTTAGAGGCGTCTCCGACCCGAAAGATTCTGCATACAGTTTCCTTTGTCGGACCCATTTACAGCTCAGCCGTTGCGGCCAATGGGGTTGTCTACGTATCGACGCCTACACATCTCTATGCCCTTATGGATATGGGTGGGGACGCCAAGTAATGGGCTCAAAAGGATTTATCATCCTGGTCGGCATTCTGCTGGCCATTTTACACCAGGATTTCTGGCTTTGGGGTGATGGGAGCCTTCTGTTTGGCTTTCTGCCGGTCGGGCTGGGATACCACGCCGCCTATTCGATTGTGGTGGCCCTGTTCTGGTGGTGGGTTGTTCGAGCCGTGTGGCCGGCCGACCTGGATGTGTCGAACGACGAGGAGATGCCCCCATGATCGTGGTGGTCATTATCGTCGTCTATCTGGCGATGTTGTTGGTACTCGGTTGGCTGAGTTCTCGTCGATTTCGGAATACGAGCGACGACTTTTTCCTGGCCAGTCGAAGCATTGGGCCCTTTCTGCTGGTGATGTCCCTATTCGGGACCACCATGACCGCCTTCGCCCTGGTGGGGAGCACCGGCAAAGCCTATAGCCAGGGCATCGGGGTCTACGGTCTGATGGCCTCCTGGTCGGGACTGATCCATTCGGCGGTCTTTTTCCTGGTAGGAATCAAACTCTGGTCTCTGGGAAAACGATACGGCTATGTAACGCAGACCCAGTATTTTCGAGATCGTTTTGGCAGTGAGCTGCTTGGGCGATTGCTCTTTCCGATCCTCGTAGCTCTGGTGGTCCCCTATCTTCTCATCGGTCTAATGGCAGCCGGGGTGACGGTGGAGAAGGTGACGGGCAGGACGGAAGCCTTCGGGCCGGATGGGATCCCTGGCTGGGTAACGGCCGGAGTGGTCTGTCTGGTAGTATATTCCTATGTTTTCTTCGGCGGGTTGCGCGCGGCAGCCTGGGCGAATGCCTTTCAGACCATCGTCTTTCTGGTGGTGGGGCTTCTCGCCTTTTATCTAATCGCGGACAGTCTGGGCGGCGTGGAGGCTGCGACGGCCCAGGCGGAGCCCGACCGACTCGTTCGAGAAGGGTCGATTTCGAAGCTCCATTTCACCAGCTATCTGTTCATTCCCCTGTCGGTGGGGATGTTTCCCCATCTTTTTCAGCATTGGCTTACGGCTCGGTCGGCCCGAACCTTTAAGGCACCGGTGGTCCTGCATCCCGTGCTGATCATGCTGGTCTGGGTCCCCTGTATCTTGATCGGGGTCTGGGCGACGGGAGTCCTTGGGACATCGAAGCCGCCGAATGCCATCCTGGGCATCATGGTCGGCCGATTGAAGGATCCGTATATTACCGGTCTGGTCACCGCAGGTATTCTCGCGGCCATCATGTCGTCGTTGGATTCGCAGTTTCTCTGTCTTGGCACCATGTTCAGCGAGGATGTGGTGTTTCGAATGAAGGGAAAGGATCAACTGACGGAAAAACAGAAACTTCTTCGTGCCCGCCTCTTTGTGGGGGTCGTGATCCTATGCACCTATCTGCTCTCCCTTATCACCACAAAGAGCATTTTCGATCTGGGGATCTGGTGTTTTAGTGGCTTTGCGGGCCTCTTTCCGCTGGTTCTAGCGGCCCTGTATTGGAAACGAACGACGGCGGCCGGGGCTATTGCCTGTATCTGCACCACAGCGGTTGTCTGGTTGGTTTTCTTCGTCCAATCGCCGGGCAAAGAGACGCTTGTTCTGGGAATGATGCCTGTCGTCTTCATCGTGTTGGCGTCGACGGTGAGTCTCATCGTGGTATCCTTGGGTACGAAGCCGGTCGAAAGCCAACGATTGCGGCGTTTTTTTCCGATTGAGGACGATTCCAGATGAGGACCGCCGAACAGATAAAGGAACAACTCGACTCCCATATCCGCAGCATGGTGGCGTGGCATTTTTCGGAGGAGACGGGCACACCGTTCTGGTTGTCATGGGCCAAGGCACAGTCCTTCGATCCACGGTCGGATGTACGCAGCTTTGAAGACCTGCTGCGGTTTCCTGATTTCGACGGTGATGCGTTGCGTAGTGGAGATCTCGACGCTTTTATACCCAGGGGCTATGCCGATAAACCCTATCGGATTTTTGAGAGTGGTGGTTCGACCGGCTCACCGCATCGTCGTTTGAGTTGGAACGATCATCGGACCGATTACGACGAGTTCTCCAAACACCTGCCCAAAACGCATTTTCCGCAGGGTGCCAGCTGGCTTATGGTTGGACCCACGGGACCACGCCGTATACGTCTGACCATCGAATATCTGGCGCAGATACGTGGTGGCCGTTGCTTTCATGTAGACCTGGATGCTCGTTGGGCCAGAGCTTTGATGGCGTCTGGCCGTCACGAACGTTTTGCGGAATACAAAGCCCATATATTGGAGCAGGCGGTAGCGATCCTACAATCGACCTCGATCCAATGCCTGTTCATTACACCCAGTCTTCTGGAGGGGCTGGACGAGTTGTGGCCTCTTCGTGAGAGCCAGGTCACCGGCATCATGTGCGGTGGCACCTCTATGACAGCGCAGACCGTACGATTTCTGTTGGAAGAGGTACTAGGCGAGCAGACGCGCTTATTTCCCACCTACGGAAACACCCTGATGGGCGTGGCTCCAAGCTGCGCCATTCGCGCGGAGGAAGGCTACCAGCTTAACTACTACCCGCCCGTACCACGTGCGGTTCTCCGGGTGGTCCAGCCCGACGATCCCTCCAACCTGGTCGACTATGGTCAGGTCGGCCGCGTGGAGTTGACCACGTTGACGCGGGAATTTTTTATGCCCCGTTTTCTGGAGCGTGATGAGGCCATTCGCCTGGAGCCATGCGCTGAATATCCCTATGACGGGGTTGGGCAGGTCCGTCCCCTGGGCTCGACGGACGCGCCGGTGGCAGAGGGAGTCTATTAGCGGAATGCCCGGACCTCTGCACATACCGGTGATTCGCCGTGGCAAGGTCTATCAAAGCCTCGATGTCAGACCACTGGTTGATCCACGAGATGGATCGCCGGTTGCCCAGATCAGCATCGCAAATACCGATCTGATCGAACGCGATGCACGTGCTTTCCATTCGAATCCGACGATGCCTATCCGGCTTGATTCTGGAGAGTTGCAGGCGTTAGCCCGTGCGGCCGCCGATGGGTTCTTGAAGGACGACCTGGAGTTATATCCCGGTGGACCGGCGCACGGTCCCGATGACTATCTGGCTCATCTATGTCGAACGACGGGTCTGACACTCGGCCATGCACAAGTTCAGTTGGAGCGGTTGGCGGACGCCATCCGCACCGTATCCGAGAGTGTCGAGCAGCAGGCTGGTGGCAGGGCTCTGAAGCAGGTGGCGTCCGGTCTGGCGGTGGTATTGCCCAATAACGCCCCGGGGGTCAACGGGCTGTGGTTGCCTGCCCTCGGACTGGGAGTTCCGGTGGCCATCAAGCCTGGTCATTCGGACCCATGGACCCCTTTACGAGTCTTTTCGGCCTGGCGTCGGGCGGGTCTTGCCGAGGCGTTAATGAGCTACTATCCGTCGACCCATGCGGGCGTGGACATGTTGCTGAATTGCTGGCCACGTGGATTGATTTTTGGGGATGGCGCCACGGTGAACCCGTATCGGACACGTGTGGATGTGTCTGTTCGTGGTCCCGGTCGAAGTAAGATCATCTTTGGTCCTGATGAAATATCCAACTGGCCCGAGCATCTTGAGTTGATGGCTGCTTCCGTACTGTACAACGGTGGTCGAAGTTGTATCTGCGCGTCGACCATTATGGTCCCTTCACAGGCCGAGGACGTCGCCCGGGCTCTTGCGGAGCGGCTGGTGGAGATCGTTCCTTCCGAGGGAGATACACTGGCGGCCTGCGTGGAGCCGGGTCAGGCCAAACGACTCAACCAGTATGTGGACGAAGCTGTGCGGAGTGGCGCCGTCGTGGATTGTTCGGCGGACCTTCGAGGTTCCCCTCGTTGGGTTGTTCACGAAGGCCTCGAATACCTCTTGCCGACGGTGGTCCTATGCAGCGATCCGGCACATCCATTGGCACAAACCGAGGTTCCATTCCCTCTTGTATCCGTGGTGGAAGTGGCTCCTGATCAGTGGAACGATTGGTTGGAACCCAGTCTGGTGGCCACGGTTCTAACCGCTGATACCTCTTGCGCGGACGGGTTGCGGCGGTCGGGCAAAATCAGCACCATGCACCAGGGTCCTATCCCAACCACTGCGATTCGCTGGGACTGTCCGCCAGAGGGCAATCTGGTCGATCACCTCTGTTCGAAGACCCCATCATGAATACGACCGGTTTCGACACCCTTGGCTGGGATCTTCCAACACGCGTCTTATTTGGATCGGGCTGTATTTCGCGTCTGGCGAATGAGGTGAATCAACTTGGTGGCAGGCGCGTATTGTTGGTGAGTGATAAGGGGGTGGCGGATGCCGGCCATGTTGCAAAGGCACAGGCGATCCTCGATGGCGCAGAGATCCCATCCACACTTTTCCTGGACATTCAGGAGAATCCCACGGACGTGGATGTGGGTCGTTGCGCGGAGGTAGCGAGACAAGAGGGCTCGGATATCCTGGTGGGTCTTGGAGGTGGTAGCGCTATGGATGCCGCCAAGGGGACGAATCTTCTGCTGACCCAGGGGGGACGTATTCAAGATTATTGGGGTATGGACAAGGTCGTCGAGCCCATGCTTCCCTTAATTGCCATCCCGACCACGGCGGGTACCGGCAGCGAGGTACAGCAGGTCGCGTTGATATCGGATGCGCGGACCCATCAAAAGATGGCCTGTGGTGGTTCCGGGATCCGACCCACCACAGCGATTCTAGATCCGGATCTTAGCCTGAGCCAACCGGCAGAGGTGGCTTGTTCTACGGCTCTTGATGCCATGACCCATGCGTTGGAATCCGTGGTAACAAAAACTCGTACTGCGATGTCGCAGGCGTTTTCCGGGGCGGCCTTTCGTCTTGGTTATCCGGCGGCGACTCAAATTCTGAACGGGTCGACAGATTCTCGTGTACGCGGCGAGATGTTGAAAGCGGCCTGTTATGCTGGACTCGCCATTGATCATAGCATGTTGGGAGCGGCTCATTCCTGTGCCAACCCGCTCACCCAGGGCTATGGATTACGCCATGGCTTTGCCGTGGGTGTAATGCTTCCGTATGTGATGGGTTTCAACGCCGAAGACCCTTCTGTGGCTGCAATCTATGGCGATCTGGCCAGAACCAGTGGACTCATCCCTGCCGAAGAATCGGACAAGAAGGGTGTCGGTGTGCTGGTCTCGATTGTGGAAGAGTTATGTGCCAAGAGTGGGGCTCGGGCGGCCTTCGAGGCGCTCGATGTGTCGGACGGTGACGTAGCGCAATTGGCCAGGGCTGCGGCACAACAGTGGACGGCCCAGTTTAATCCCCGGATCGTGGACATACCGGATTTCGAGAATTTGTATCGCCTTGCGCTTGTGCGTTGAAGGGTTGGCGAGGCAACGATAAGCTTTTCGGGAATCCGAGTCCTGCTATGATGGCTTTTCAATTACCCCTACTGCATAGGCTGAAGGTGAAAGGGTTGGTTCGACGTCCTGCCAAAGAACGAATCATACGATTCGGATATATGTGGATTCTGCTTGGTCTGATGGGTGTTCTGGTTCCGCAGCAGGTCTGGTCACAGACAACGGACTGGAGCCATGTTCGGGGTGGACCACTGCAAACGGGGCGTGCGGATGGACATCTAGCGGCCGATCTCCAGCTGCTCTGGCAATTCAAGACGGACGATGAGGTCGTGTCTTCCGCTACAATCGCGGACGGTCGTGTTTATGTGGGCTCCAGGGACGGAAAGCTATACGCCCTGGATCAGAAGACCGGGACGAAGATATGGTCTGCGGCGAATGAGGGGCGGATCGAGGCCTCTCCGACCCTGATTCCGGACGCCGTAGTCGTCGGTTCGACCGATGGTGCGGTTCGAGCCTACAGTCGGGCCACGGGGAAAGTCCTCTGGTCATACCAGACCCAGGACAAGATTCTGGCCACGGCGACCTATCATCCGAAAACGTCCGTGGGCCCGCTGCTTGTGGTCGGGAGTTATGACGGAAAACTATATGCCCTGGACCCTGGATCCGGGAAACTTCGCTGGTCTCATACGACGGATAATTACGTGCATGCGAGTGCCAGCGTCACAGCAGATACCGTTGTGTTCGGAGGCTGTGATGGATTTTTGTATGTAGTATCCGTCAAGGACGGCACTGCGATCCGAAGCCTGAACCTGAAGTCGCAGATCGGGGTATCACCAGCTATTTCGGGAGACGAGGCCTATTTAGGATTGTACGGCAATCGATTCGTACGTATTCGCCTGTCGGATGCCACCGTCCAGTGGGAGTATCGTGACCAGAACTTCCCGTATCTGTCGGGAGCCGCATTGGGAGAGGATGCGGTTTATTTCGGTAGCCGGGATCGCCACATACATGCGGTAGATCGTTCCGACGGGACGGTTTTATGGACGGTTCGAACGCGCGGAGCAGTGGATGGTTCGCCTGTATTGGTAGATGGGAAAATAGTGTTCGGGTCGACCGATGGGCGCCTCTACATTGTGCGCGCGACCGATGGCGAACCTATCTGGAAGCATGATATCGGCGGTTCCATCTCTACGACACCGGCCGTCGTCGGAGGAATGGTTGTGATTGGTTCTTCGAACGGTTCCGTATATGCTTTCGGAACTCGGAATAAGTAGAGTTGTCGTAGTGGAACCAATGGACCAGATACCGGAAGAGGCGTTCGCCGCCGATGGTTATGGTGGGGGCTATTTCGTTTCCAACTATCCGCCGTTTTCCCATTGGACGGATGACGCCGTGATCTCTACGCCCGCTTCGTTACAGGTATCGCAGCCCAGCACCAGGCCTTTGGGGGTCTATGTCCATATTCCCTTCTGCAGGAAACGGTGTCATTTCTGCTATTTCCGGGTCTACACCGGTTATAACGCGCAGATGGTGGAGGACTATCTCGGATCGGTGGTCCAGGAGGTGGCGTTGCTGCGGGAGCAACCGGCCCTCACCAACCGGACTCCGGATTTTCTCTACTTTGGAGGTGGCACTCCCTCCTATCTGTCCGCCCGACAGTTTGATGGCTTCATAGGCGCGCTACAGCCTTTACTCGACCTGAGTTCGCTGAAGGAGTTTACCTTCGAATGTGAGCCAGGGACCCTGAATCTGGATAAGCTCCAAGCCTTTCGTGCGGCCGGAGTGGGGAGGCTGAGTCTTGGTGTAGAACATTTCGATTCCCAGATTCTGGAGGTGAATGGCAGAGCCCATGACCATGACGATATCTACGAAGCGTATGAATTGGCGCGTAAGATCGGCTTTCCCCAGATCAATATTGATTTAATTTCCGGTCTTCTGGGCGACACAGAAGAAACCTGGAAGGATTCGGTCCGTCGGACCGTCGAATTGAATCCCGATAGTGTCACGATCTACCAACTGGAGTTGCCTTATAACACCACCTTCCACCGAGAATCGCGGGAGTCAGAACGTGATTTGGCGGAGCTTCCGGATTGGCCAACCAAACGTCGCTGGACCCAGGCTGCCTTCGACCAACTGGAAGCTGCGGGTTATGAGTTGAGTAGTGGCTATACAGCGGCTCGGGATGCTGCGACCTTTGTGTATCGAGATTCGTTATGGGAAGGCGCCGATCTGCTGGGTGTTGGGGTTTCTGCCTTTTCCAAGATGGGTGATACGCATTATCAGAATGACAAACATATCGATGGCTACCAGACACGTATCAAGGCGGGAGTCCTTCCGATCATGCGTGGTTATGTGATGAACGCCGATGAACAGCTCATTCGCCAGGTTGTGCTTCAACTGAAGCGAGGACATCTCGATCGTGCCGCTTTTCTGGCGGGCCATGGAGTGGATATCGGTCAGCGATTTGCGGGTCCGATCAAACGGTTGGAACGGTTTGGATTGGCCCAGGTAGACGATAGGGGCGTACAACTCAGTCGCCAGGCGCTTCTTCAGGTTGATCGGCTTCTGCCCTGGTTTTTCCGCCCGGAGCATAATCAGGACCGGCAGTCGGATTGATGAATAACGTACACTCATACGATGCGATCGTGATCGGCGCCGGCCCCGCCGGCTGTGCCGCCGCTACCGTTTTGGCGCAGCGCGGCCGACGAGTGGCGTTGATCGAGAAACAGGAAGGCCCCCGATATCGGATTGGCGAATCGCTGTTGCCCTTTTGTTACCACGTACTGGAACGACTGGATGTGTTGGACGTGCTTCGGAATTCGAGCTTTACGAAGAAGTTGAGCGTCCAGTTTATTTCGGCCCGTGGTGTGGTTGCCAAGCCGTTCTATTTCTCCGATCACCTGGACCATGATGCGGCGACAACATGGCAGGTAATGCGAGACGAATTTGATCAGATCCTCCTCGACAAGGCTCGCCAGCAGGGAGTGGACGTCTTTGAAGGTACGACGGTTGTCGATGCTATCGTCGATGGGTCGGCTACGGTGGGGGTATTGGCAGAACAGGGTACGAGCCTGGAGTTTCGAGCCCCGATAACCATCGACGCCTCGGGCCGAGAGGGTTTCTTCATGCGTAGGAATGGCTGGCGGAAGGGGGAGAAACACCTGAATCGGGTGGCGATATGGGCCTACTTTGAAGGCGCTGTACGCGATACGGGCCGAGATGAGGGCGCGACGACCATCGCTCGTCTTCCCCAGGATGGATGGTTCTGGTTCATCCCATTACATGAAGATCGCTCCAGTGTAGGGGTTGTGGCGAAGGCCAGTACTCTGGGGGCAAAGGAAAATGACCCACAGGCTATTTTTGATGCCCAGTCTCTATGCAATCCCTGGATTGCCGATCGCTTGAAACCGGCTCGTCAGATCACCAGTATTCGCACGACTCGTGACTACTCCTACCGGGCGCAACATTGTGCTGCAGATGGACTGATTCTATGTGGAGATGCCTTCACCTTTATGGATCCGGTTTTTTCAACGGGGGTCTTTCTGGCCTTGCATAGCGGCGAGAAGGCTGGGTTGGCGGCCCATGCCGCCCTGGCCGAGGGCCGTACAGATGCGTCCCAGTTTCAGGACTATGCGGATTGGTTCAAAGATACTCTGAGGCCGTTGCGACGCTTGATCTTTGCGTTTTACGATCCGGAATTCAGTTTTGCTCGCTTTGCCCGGACCTATCCGGAGTTGACCGGAGCGATCACGGATTGCCTGATCGGCAATGTGGCCCGCGATTTCAGTCCTCTATACGCAGCTCTTGACGCGTTTACGACGCCCCCGGGTTCAGTCGACTATGGTGATCCATTTACAGGACCGAAATGAAGATCCTGTACCTGAGTGGAGGTGCTGGCAACTTCATCTGCGGCACATGTGTTCGTGATCGGCAGCT
>CAUZEG010000148.1:0-10787 GCA_963578775.1 Myxococcales bacterium | reverse complement strand
CCGAATCATTTCCAAAGGCTCCCGGAGGATCAACTTCGGTGACGTGGAAAACGATCTTCTTCTCCGGGGTGCAGGCGTAGGTTCCTTTGATGATGGCCTTCTCTTCCGTCTTGGGTGAAGTAGCAGCCAGAAACTCGGTAAATTCCGTCCCACGAAATACGAAAACATCGGTGAACTTTCGAGCTTTGGTTTCGCCATTAAAACGCCAACTACCCTCAAGTCGTGGCAAACCCTTAGGGCATTGGTTCTGCGTCGTAGCGGCTTTGATGATACGGCTCCGAAAATTAGAATCTACGGCTGGCTTTTTCGGTGTTTTGCCGGCACAGGAGAGAAGTACCCCGCTGAGGAGGAGAACCAGGAGACGAGAGGCATGCATCATGGCACCATCTTTTCCAGCATACGTGGGAAGGGGATGGTCTCACGCACATGCTTCAAACCACAGATCCACGCAACGGTGCGCTCCAGCCCCAGCCCAAAGCCCGCATGGGGCACGGAGCCATAGCGTCGAAGGTCGAGGTACCATTCGAATACCGACATATCGAGGCCGTGCTGCTCGATGGCCCCTTGCAGAGTTTCAAGATTTATTTCGCGCTCACCCCCACCGATGATTTCTCCATACCCTTCGGGTGCCAGCACATCCATGGAGCAGGTGACCTCGGCTCGGCCTGGCTCTTGTTTCATATAGAAGGCTTTAATGGCCGTGGGGAAATGGTGGACGATAATGGGACGATCGTATTCCTGGGTAAGGATGGTTTCATCGTTGCCGCCGAAGTCGCTGCCCCATTCTATCTCGGAGCCCAGCTTCTTCAGGATTTCGATGGCCTCATCGTAATGCACTCTGGGGAAGGGAGGAACGGTAGCCTCCAGGGCTGTCAGGTCCCGTTCCAGCTCGTCCAGTTCAGATCGGTTGGTCTCCAATACCCGTTGGACGATATGACAAATAAAGGCCTCCGCCTCATTCATATCATCTTCAATATCGAAGAAGGCCATCTCCGGTTCCACCATCCAGAACTCTGTGAGATGGCGGCGCGTCTTGCTCTTCTCGGCCCGGAACGTCGGCCCGAAACAATAGGTTTTACTAAAGGCCGTGGCGGTGGCCTCCTGATAGAGTTGGCCCGACTGGCTCAGGTAGGCTTCACTGCCAAAATAGTCCACCGGAAACAGTGTCGTGGTTCCTTCACAGGCCGCAGGGGTCAGGATCGGAGAATCCATCAGATAATAGCCCCGGTCATCAAAGAAATCCCGGATGGCCTTCACGATGGTATGTCGAACACGCATGATCGCCTGCTGACGGCGACTACGTAACCACAGGTGACGATGATCCATCAGAAATGCCACGCCGTGCTCTTTCTTGGTGATCGGGTAGGCCTCGGATAGATGATAGATCTTCAGGCTACTCAAACCCATTTCCACACCCAGGGGAGAGCGCTTGTCGGCCCGGATTTCGCCCACGATCTCCACCGAGGATTCCTGGGTCAAGGTGCCGGCTTGCTCAAAGGTGTCCTCATCACAGTCCCATTTGCCGCAGACTACCTGGACGATGCCTGAGCCATCACGAACTTCGATGAAGTGGATTTTTCCGGATGAACGATGGTTTCGAACCCAACCGCGTAAGGTTACGGTTTCGCCGATATGATTGGGCAGATCACGAACGCGAATCCAGGGATGTTCGGGAACGAGACTCATAGAATCCTCTGTTCGAAAGTTGTGCCGCAGTGCGGGTTGCCGAAGGGTGCCTACCTATTCCTGGCAGGAACAGATTTCGCAGCCATTCTCGTCCACCGCGAAGCCGTTTTCGCAGAAGAGTTGGCAGGTGACGGCTGTGCACTTGGAATGTTTGTAGAGCATGCCATTTGAGCCGGCCACCAGGATCTCGTCGTCGTCGCAGTAGATGGCGCTGATATCGTCTCCCGGTCCTGTTGGAACATCCGTCCAGCTGGCCCCGCCGTCGCTGGTTTCCAGGATCAAGCCACCCTGCCCACCAATACAACCATGGGTCGCACTATAGAAATAGACCGCGAAGACCTCCCCCTGGCCGTCGGTTGGACCGTTGCTGGGGGCGGATAGGAATTCGGGGACGGATCCATCTGTCCAGTTCTGCGCCTCCACTCGTACGCGAATGGTACCAGCGGCACCGATGGCCACGGCCTTTCCAGCGTCCGGCGAGGAAATGGCGGTCATTCCCTGCCACGGGACGACCCCCAGACTGGAGCTGTATTGCAACCACCATGCGGTCTTTTCAATCTCGTCGTCTGAAGGGAAGTCGGGCTCAGGCTCGTTCCAATTTATGCCACCATCCGTGCTGTAAAACACCGTGCCATCCATAGCCAGAAGCCAACCTTCACCGGATCCGCTGGTGGCGATGTCGACGATGGTTCCCGACCCGGCTCCCGGTGCGGGGTTGAAACCTTCTTTGGTCTTCCAGGACTGACCACCATCGGTGGAGACAGCCACATCACTGGCGGCGCCAATCCAGATCTCGTCGCCGGCACAAGACAGGCCCATAAGCCCAGGCTTGCGGTTAGCGGCATCCTGTTTGAGTGAAGCGGCGGCACCGAGATATTTCTCCAATGCTCCACCCTCGACAGCCATATTGGCGATGGCGTTTTCCGTGCCGCCAACCCAAAGTCCCTGGTTACCAAAGCAAGTGGAATAGAAGTCGCGATCGTCATAGGGGCTGGCTATAGAACCCCAGCTACCATCCACGTTATCACGTGCGAGGACCGTGTTCCGTAATCCGACGGCATAAAGAACACCCCCGGTGCCGGCTACAAAGGCCGTGATACGCTTTGTACTGCCCATAGCCTCGGCGGGCAGGGCCTCCGCGGTCAATGTGGAGGGAGCCAAATCGGGTAGTGCTTCGAAACCGGATGGATCCAACCAGCGAGCAGCATCCTTCAGATGACGATAGCGTTGGGGGTTACTCCCCGGATAGATATTGATGGCAAAGTCCTGGCCTGGTGCCCAGCCTGCTTCTTCCAGAGCGTCCGCGAAATTAAGGCCATAGGTCAGCTGGTAATCTTCCACCAGGCTGGTCCCGATGTAGATTTTGTTTTCCGCGATCTTGGAAACATCCGGGATGGATTGTTGGGCACCATTCAGGAACGCGAAGCCAGTGTAGAGGTCTCCCAGATGGCGAGTGCTTCGTGAGACATATCGGGCCGAGCTGCCGTCGCCAACGAGAAAGACGCGTTCGGGGTCGATATTGAGTTCCTCCGCCAGGAGTGCATGCAACTCGCGGAGAAATGTGTCGGACTTATCAAAGGGCTGCGACATCCAGGAGTAGCCCGAACCCGTCCAATTGGCTCGTGGCAGAACCAGGATGAAACCATGGTCTTCCACCAGAAGATCCGAGCTGGCATAGATGGGTTGCTGCTCTGGATAATGTTGCGGAGAATAGTTGTGCAACTGGTATACAACGGGATAGGCGGTAGCCGCATCGTAGTCGGCCGGGACATAGAGGCGATAGTGGCGGACGTCGGCGTTGACCACCATCTCCAGATCGTTCTGCGGTGTGCCTGGGGTGATCAAAAAGCCCTGCGTGGTGTCTTCCGGGCTGCCGGGATCTTGTGGCGTTCCCGGGTCGCTGGGTGTGCCTGGGTCTTCTTCACCAGAATCGGTGGTTTCGTTCGTATCGCTTCCTACATCCGAACCGGTATCGGTCGTGGTGTCGGCTTCGCCGTCTCCATTTCCTCCACAAGCGAAAAGAAACATAGCCAGAAAAGCGAATGATAGACATGTACGCAGTTTCATACCAGAACCTCAATCGTCAGCACGGTGGTTGATTCACGACAGCATCCCTTCGTCGTGGGGCGCGGACTCTACAAGGATCCTCGCGCGCGATCAACATTGTTTTATTGGATTTTCGATGGAAGCAGGATTATCCGCGGTAAGCCTGCACGACACGGTCCATAAGAGGCCATAGAGTGGGATGTTCCAATAGCTTCCCTGCACTGGAATTTTCGATCATTTGTTCCGGTCTTTTGGCCCCCGCGATCACCGAGGTTATACCCTTTTGCCGGAGTACCCAGGCGAGGGCGAGAGCGCTCGTCGGGAAGCCCAGCTTTTGTGCGATCGCCTCCAGACGTCGTACCAGAACATTGGCGCGCAGAAATCGAATGCCCTTGAAACGGTCATCCCGTGCCCGGAGATCGCTCGACGGAAAGCTGGGCTCATACCGAAACTTCCCCGTTAGAAGGCCCCGGCAAAGGGGTTCGTAGATCAGGACACCGAGGGGATCTCCCGTCGGTTCCGGACGAATACATTCGTTCTGAAGTCCGTGTTCAAACTCGCGTCGCATTATGGAGTAGGGTGTTTGCAGGCTGACGATCCGGGTCATAGTTCGAGCCATCTCGAGCGCCTCGGGTGCATAATTGCAGAGGCCGACGTACTGGACCTTATCTTCGTCTACGAGTCGGGCGAGCTCCTCCATACTTTGCTCTAGAGGCGTGTCCTCTTCACAGGGCCAGTGCACCTGAAGAAGTGGAATCCGATCCAATTTGAGCCGGGTCAGGGAGGCTTCTGTATCGGCGCGGATATAGGCCGGTGTCAGATCACTGCTGGCATGTTCACCGGAGCCATCCCAGCGGACTCCTACCTTGGTTGCGATGATAACGTCGTGCCGGCGTCCACCGAGCGTTTCGGTTAAGACCTCATCGGCGTGTCCATGCCCGTAGAGGGGGGCGGTATCGAACCAGTTACAGCCCTGTTCCAGGGCCGTTTCAATCGTCGCAGAGCTGGATTCATCGCGGACATCGTCTCCCCACCACAGGCCACCGATGGCCCAGCAGCCAAGTCCGACTACGGAGATCTCTAATTCTGTCCCTGGAATCTGTCGCCGTTGCACGTCCACTCCACCCTGGAGCTGCTATGCTATGGCGCGGTCAGCCGCCGGTCAAGCGGGAGGCGAGGGCTCTAAACGACGTCGTTCAGAAGTTCCTGGGGTTTTGGCTCCGGCGCATTCTGCTGGTCGCGGTATTCGCCGAGCTGGGAAAATTCCCGGGGCCTTGCATTTTCATCGCTGGACGCTTGTTGTTTCCGATCCTGGGGCGTCTCGGAAGTTTCCAAAACGTCACGGAGAGCGTTGAGCAGGCGTGGTTCGCCCTGGGGACCACGAGGCTTGGTTATGGAGCGGGTCGCGGTCTCTAAATGGTTTTCGAGTTCACGCAGTCGGATCTCATGGCCCTTCACATCCGAGGCCAGCCGTCTGGAGAGGACGCGCCTTTCGGTCCGAACGGGCTGGCCTTTTTGTTGTTCGGGCTGTGTCGGTGCTTGTGCTTCAGTATTGGAGTTTTCCGTCAGGCCTGACTGTGTGAAGAACCAGATTAAGACCCCGGTGATTACACAGCCAAGGGCGAACGCTGTTATGGTTATCAGGAGGTTCATTCGGTCATCCGTGACCTGTGTCTGATAAGACGGGTGGAAAACGATCTTGGAATGAGGCCTTGGGGATTTTTGGTGTCCCTTCCGGTGGATTCTCTACCTGCTTAGATCTATCGGTCACTGATCCCGAATTTGATGCCGCAAGCTATTTTTTTTCAGACTAACGCAGTCGTCGGGTCTGGGCCTCAGACGCCCACCAACTGGTCCCGAAGTTGTTCCGGACTGGTGGCTGGTGACGCGCAGAGCTTATCTATACATCGGTAGGCGCGGCCAGGTTCGTCACGTCCGCTGGCAAGGGGGTGAGCCACGCCTGGCGTGCATGGGAAAATCGCCGTATGCGGTAGAAAATGGCCCGCTATCTCGCGTTCGAAAGGAGTGCGTTGTTGGGCATCACCCACAATGACCACCTCGTCTGACGGAGCCATGAGAAGCTCGAAGGCCTGCCAGAGGCAGCCGAAGCCACCGGCTCCCGCACCCATCATGGGAAGAGCGGAACAAAGCAGTGTTTCGACGATAGTATGGGCCTCTGGACGTGCTTGATAGCGGGCGATCCAGGCGCCGAGCAACGCGGCGCTTCCATTTCCGCTGGGCATAGCGCCATCGAAGTATTCCCGCGGTCGTAGGACCAATGCTTCCGCATTGTCCGCAGTACTGTAGAAACAGTGGGCCTGCTCATCCCAATAATGGGCCATAATATGGTCCCATAGCTCGACCGCCCGCTCATACCAGCACCAGGTTCCCGTCGCCTTGAAGAGTTCCAGGTAGGCAAGCCCGGTCAGACTATGGTCTTCCAGTTGGCCCGTAACATGCGCATGACCGGCCTTATAACAATGGTAAAGGCCACCGTCGTCGGATCGTAGGTGCTCCTCAAAAAATGCGGCCGTCTCTTCGGCGATCCCGATCAACTCCGGATCGTTCAGCACCCGCCCACATTCGGCAAAGGCGGCGAGGGCCAGTGCATTCCAGGATGTAAGACTCTTATCGTCCAGACCGGGGCGAACTCGGCTGGCTCGTTGCGTCAACATCTGGGTCCGTATGGTTTCGATACGTGCTTCGAGTTGCGGAACGTCCATATTGAACCGTTCTGCACAGGTGGCCGCGTCTTCGGGTAGATGGAGCACTGTACGCCGGCCGAAATCTGGATGGTGGGGATCCGTAAAGTTCCCATCGGAATCGACCCCGTACCAGGCCTTGGCCAGCTCCGCGTCTTCCCCGAGAAGTGTTTCGATTTCCTGGTCGGTCCAGACGTAGAATTTCCCTTCGATCCCCTCGGAATCGGCATCCTCGGCGGTGTAGAAGCAGCCCTCGTCCGAGCGAAGGTCGGTGCGCATATACGCCAGAGTATTTCGTACGACAGCGAGGTATTCCGGGCGGTCCGTGCATTGCCAACCGTGTAGGTATAAGCGGGCCAGTTGGGCGTTGTCGTAGAGCATTTTTTCGAAGTGGGGGACCAGCCATTCGTGGTCTACGGAATAGCGCGAAAAGCCTCCGCCCAGATGGTCTTGAATACCACCTTTTCGCATACCATCGAGAGTCGTAGTGACGATATTGATGAAGCCGTCACGGCTGTCGGGCGATCGCCGCATTCCATGGGCCAGGATGAACTCATGGGTAGTTGGAGACGGGAACTTCGGCGCATGTCCGAAGCCGCCGTATTGGGGATCAAAGCCGTTATGTAGATTGTCTGCAACGGGATTGGCTGTGGCGGCCTTCAGAAGTTCGGCCGAGGACTGTGCGGCGTTCATCCGGTCGCTTACCTGTTGCATCCGGGCCACCATCTGCGTGGCACTCTGAAGAACTTCTTCATGCTGGTTTTCCCAGGCGTCATGCAGGCCGTGCAGGAGCCGTAGGAAACCCGGACGACCGTAGCCGTCGTGGGGTGGGAAATAGGTGCCGCCGAAAAAGGGTTGGCCGTCCGGGGTCATGAATACCGTCATGGGCCAGCCCCCCTGCTGCGTCATGGCCTGAACAAAATCCATATATACCCGGTCGACGTCAGGTCGCTCTTCCCGGTCGACCTTGATGGACACGAAATGTGCGTTGATAAATTTCGCGACATCCTCGTTTTCAAAAGACTCGCGTTCCATCACATGACACCAATGACACGCGGAATAGCCAACGCTCAGGAAGATGGGGAGGTTCTCCGAGCGCGCCTTTTCGAAGGCCTCTTCACCCCACGGAAACCAGTCCACAGGATTGTGCGCATGTTGCAGTAGATAGGGGCTCGTTTCGTTCGCGAGGCGATTTGTCTTCTGGGGCGTCATTGGTTGAACCGTCTACTTTAATATACAAGGATTCAGAAACATAGCCGGGGGTGGGGTGCAAGGTTGATCTATTCAAGGGTAGGAACTCCTTGCGAATTCAAGCGGGAATCCTTGCAGTCGAGGGGATCATCTGTTACGCCCCGCCAGTCACGTCCCCGTTTGCGGGCCGCGATGCAACCAGGCATGAAACGGAGGGTCCAATGCCGAAGGGTACCGGGGTTCCTGCATACCGCGAAGTAACCATTCCTGCCGTCATACTCGGAGTCATACTCGGCTCGATCATGACGGCGGCCTTTGTATATATCGGTCTTAAGCTCGGCTTTACCCTGGCCGGATCCACCGTGGCTGCAATCCTCGGGTTTGCGGTCCTTCGCGGTGCTATGGGCAAGGGAACGATCGTCGAGAACAATATCAATCAGACGGTCGCGTCGGGTATCAACAACGCCTCGGCCGGTGTGGCATTCACCCTGCCCGCCCTGTTCTTGATGAAAGCCAACGATCCGACCCTCGACTTTGTTATCGGCGGAACCTTCATGGAGTCGCTTTCGAGTGCGATGCCGTTCATCCTGGCCGGTATTGCCGGATCGTTCATGGGCATTGTTCTCATTATTCCCCTGCGCAAGCAGATGATCGAGTTCGAACGACTCCGATTCCCCAGCGGAATCGCGGTTGCTAGCCTGCTCAAATCACCGGGCGCTGGCATGCGCCAGGCGGTTTTATTGGTAAGCGGGGTGCTCATCGGGACGATCTTCACCACGATGGCCCAGTACCATCTTCTCCCCGAACCGGTCGACCTGGGCCGTATGATGGGTGTGCCGGGTTATATCCCCATCGCCTTTGGAATCAGCTTTGCCAGTCTTGGGGCGGGATTGCTATCGGGGAAGGGCGGTCTTCCCTTCGTGGCCGGCGGCGTCCTGGCCTGGTGGATCATCAGCCCGCTGGCTGTGTCGATGGCCTGGGTCCCCAGCATTGGAGTTGGGGGCGAGGATGCCTGGATCACCGGTAACGTGATCTTCCGAGAAATGTTACGACCTCTGGGGATCGGCATCCTCATTGGTGGCGCGGTTGCGGGTGTTATCGCATCCTTCCCGGCTCTGCGTGGGGCGTTGAAAGGCCTCTCGGCGGTAGGGAAGTCCCGCGCCGGTAAATCGCTGGCATCCGACGAGATGCCCATGAAACTCATCGGCATTGGGCTTACGGCGTCCATGGTTCTCTTATTTGGGGCGGCCCTGGCGTCCTCGGACAGCATCGGTATGGGGCAGGCTGTAGCTGTTGCTATAGTGGGTACAATGTGGTTGGCGGTAGCCGGACTCATCGTAGCCCAGGCCACAGGTATGACCGACATATCTCCCTTATCGGGCATGTCGCTTATTGGCGTGACCGTACTCTTCTTCCTCACGGCCGGAAATGTGCTCGCCGCCGTTACCATCGGTGTGGCCATCTGTATCGGTATTGGTCAATGCGCCGATATGATGACCGATCTCAAATCCGGGCATCTGGTGGGCTCGGTGCCTCGTCGCCAGCAGACAATTCAATTCGCCGTCGCCTGGATCGGGGTTCCGATTGCGGTCGGGGCGGTGTATCTGTACTGGCAGACGCCAGGATTTGGACCGGGGCAGGATCTAAGTGCGCCCCAGGGACAGGCCCTGCAAGCGGTAATTGAGAGTCTTCGTTCCGGTGATGTGGCCCTGGATAAATATCTGGCCGGCATCGTACTCGGATGTTGTCTGGGGATCTTCCCCATCAGCGGGGTGGCGGTTCTGGTCGGATTGGCCATGTACCTGCCCTTCTACATTACCGTTACATACGGCATTGGTTGCATCGTATCGATTGCAATCCAGCGCAAGAAAGGCGCCCGTTGGATGGGAAATACCATGGTCCCGTTAGCGGCCGGGTTTATCATCGGTGAAGCGTTACCGAGTCTGGTGATCAGCATCATCAAGGCTACGGGTTGAGGAGGTCATCATGAAGACGATTGGATTAATATTGGTGATTCTTGGTGTTGGCCTTAGCGCGGCCATGGGTTCTCGAAACTCGGATGTCCAACTGGACCGGCATGCGATTGCGGGAGAAGCCGCTCTGCGTGGGGGAGCGACCCAGAAGGCATTTGACTCGTACTGTGGGGCATTGAAAGACGCGGATCTTTTACCCAGACATGGCTGCACAGCCGACGAGGATGCGGAAAAACCAGAAGAAAAGAAGCCGACCACGGCGGAGAAAGCCGCCGCCTTCCGAATAAAGCTTCTAACAGACGGCGATGCGCTTATGGCCGATATCGCTGCGATGCGTACCAGTGGCTGTATACCACAGGATGCCTCCTCCAAGAGCCTTACGAGCTACGAGGCGGCCCTGAAGGAGCTCCACGCCGAGAAGGATACCATCAAGGTGGTCTACCAGGGCGAGAAATCCGTAAATCGCTGGCTGAACGCGGAATACTCCAAATGTCGTTTTGAGCACGCCTACGGTACGGCCGCGAAGGCCTTTGCTGCTGTGGTGGGGCAGGAAAACATTTGTTCAGCGGAGGCTGCCAGAGGAGCCGACGAAACCGACGAGGTATTTGCGGCCCGCGCTAACTGGATCAAGGAGAAGTGTGCGCACCTCAAGGCGAAGGCCCTGGCCATCGCGCTGCCACCCGGCCCCTCACCGAACAAACGAGTGAGCAACTGGTTGGGATTTGCGGGGATACCCTTTGCGCTGGGACTTCTGCTCGTGATCACCGGTGGCATTCTATATCGCAAGGCGGTACGAGCGGAGCTGATCGGATCCGATAGTGGCGAAGGCAAAAGCGAAGGTCCGACGGACTTCGGTGTGGCCCTGGGAAATTTGGCCGTGGCGGTTCGTGACCTGGCCGGACGAGCGGGGGCTACCGATACACCCGATGATGCTCTTCGTGAATCGACCAAGCAGGACATCGAGTCTGCGTTGCAGGACCGAATTGCGCCGCTGGTTGAGGCTCGGGCCCGTGTGCAGTTGCGCTACGGTATGGACGGTTTTGCGGCTGTCTTCGGTCCCTTGTCGACCGGCGAACGACGATTAAACCGTTCCTGGTCGGCTCTGGTGGATAATCATTGGCCGGAGACCCAGGCCTCTCTGGAGGGATCGGCGGATGCTCTGGAATATACGGTCAGTATCTTCCAGGAC
>CAUZEG010000147.1:0-11021 GCA_963578775.1 Myxococcales bacterium | reverse complement strand
ATTCAAACTCGAATGGTATTGAGTGACGTCTTCCTGGCCGAAGCCTACGCCGGTTACTCCAACTGTGGCGAACCGCTCGGCGTGGCATCTTCGGACGGTTCTGCAACATGTCTAACTAAGAATGCGCAGCGTCTTTTTGATCAACTGGACCTTATGGAAGCGGCTCTTCTAGAGGCCGTCTACGGGAAATCCGGCCAACAGCTTGTCTCCAAAGGTCCACGGCGATTCTACCTTCCGGAGATCACCTGGATTCATCTGGTGCGGAGCTTCTATGAACCGGGCTACAACCCCAAGCCCCAGGGTCGTACCCCGGCCTGGATCCTGGAACGGATACAAGCCAAAACGGCCGGTCTCGACATCCTGTCTGCACGAAAACAGACCTATCGACGGAGCTTGAGTCTATCCGGGCTGACCCTTCTGGTACTCCTCTTTTGTGTTATCGGCGCAATATGCTGGATCCGCTTCAAACACCTGTTCTCCAGACCATTATCCTGCCTGACCCCTATCTCCGTCGAACCGATCGATGTCTTCGGGCTCATCGGCATGTGGCTTGTCTTTCGTGTGATCTGGGGTGGATTTGTACCGTTGCTGGCCCAGGGACAGGCCACCGCTACCCTGATCTACGATTATATTCCCCATACGATCGTGGGCTTATGTCTCATCTGGTGGGCGCTACGGCGTACCAGCACGCATTTTTCCGATCTGGGGCTGGCGAACGCTCCCAATCTGCGAGGAGTGGCACATTGGCTGGGATTTGGCATGGTCGGTCTTTGTATGGCTTTGCCGCTGATGATCCTGATGCAAGTTCTGATGGCGATGATCGTCGAGGCCCCCGACCCCAATATAATCTTGACCATGCAGGTTCTGGACGAAGGCTACGCTCCCGCGCTCATGTTCATAACCCTCGGTGCAGCACCCCTTTTCGAGGAGCTACTGTTTCGAGGATTGCTCTTTTCATCTCTTCGGGGAAAGTACACGGTCACAAAGAGCAACTTCATCCAGGCGAGCACCTTCGCTGCCCTTCATTTCAACCCACAGGGAGCCCTCTCCCTGTTCATCCTTGGATGGGTCCTTGGGCGCGTTCGTGACCGCACCGGATCTCTCATCCCTGTGATTCTAATTCATGCCGGCTGGAATATGCTGGTATTGCTATTCTTCAGTTTCCGGCTTGGTATCTCTCTGGGCTGACCGACCTCAATAGCCACCCATGGGACGCATGGGTTGACGCTGTGCCCGCCCCGGGCTGACATCCTCGGTGAAATCGATGGGCGGTGCCGTCTGGCTGGTCCGGGGATCACGAGCCAACTCGGGCAATATCCCGTCGGGTGGCAGGTAAAGCACGCGCCAGCCACCTCGGGCCAGTACAAGCTCCAGACTTGCCATTTTGCCATCGGCATAGACCAGTTGGACCTCTTTCTTATCGGTTCCGCCTTTACTGCGGATCTCGGTGGGCTGCCCCTTTGGCAATAAAGGCTGGAGCAAATGGGTGATATTCTTCGGCCCGGCCCCCGATTTCCCGTCCTGGGCCGCTTGCCAGGCTGCCGCCGCACGTAGATCCAATAAAAACCAGCAGTCGGCCCCATCATGCTGACGTACCGCACGTACAAACTGCGCCGCGATCTGTACCGTCGCTGCCCGTGTATCCATGCTATGTCCGTTTTTCTCCAGATGCGTACGAACTTCCGGCGGGTCGTTGGCGACCGGAACCAGAGACTTGGCCGACACACACGACCACAGTAGTCCAATAATAAGGACAAGAAACGGAATGCCCTGCGGCATGATAAACTGACCTCGGATGGAGCCCCTACTCGGGTACTTCACATTTGTTCTTACGCGGGTTGGTCGCTTCTTTCAGCACATTCTCGTATTTTTCCGTAAGTTCGGCCTTGAGCTTTATCTCGTCGATGGTCATTTCGTATTCGGCCATCGTGCGGAAGTTGTTGCGCTGGAGAACCTCGATCATCAGAGAACTATAATCTTCAGAGGTATCGTCGATACCCTCCTTGTCGATCATGCAGTACTTGTCTTCCAAGAAGCCTTTAATGGACCCCCCTTCGTCGTCGCAGGAAAACCCTTCCGGGATACGGACGCAGCCCAACGCCGCAGCCGCAGTCTTCCGGAGCGCAATACCACCTTCGATTATAATGGTCTTGGTATCCATACCCGCGA
The DNA here is from genome assembly GCA_963578775.1 of Myxococcales bacterium. Taxonomy (GTDB): domain Bacteria; phylum Myxococcota_A; class UBA9042; order UBA3505; family UBA3505; genus UBA3505. The sequence goes on along the minus strand of CAUZEG010000147.1, from coordinate 8,852 downwards.
TCTGCTTCCACTTGGGCGCCTCGAATTTATCGCTATTCAACAGCGAACGAACCTGGGAGGGAACCTTGTCGCCTTCCAGATACTCATCTTCGGGAATCAAATAGAAGTAATGAGAATGGTAATCCGGGTGCCGGATCGTAATGAAATACCGATAGGTCGCGATATTAATGTCACCCAACTGCGCCTCTTTCTCGTCGATGGCGCAATCGCTGACCGTACAGACCTGGGGGAGTGGCGGCCGAACACAGGTCGACCCACCATTCTTGACATTGCATTTCGGATCGTTGGCTCGCCAGCGGGTTCCCGCCGGTGCTAGTGAACCCATAGCTCTGGCGGGACGAATCAGTGCCTTGGCCTCCCAGGTGTATTCACCCGCTGCGACGGCTTCACCATAATCATCCTGCATATTCCAGGGAATCACGATATCACCGGACTCCTGGGTGCCACGTTCAATGACGCGCATCGTCTGCCCAGCCTTGTTCTTGATGGTCACCGCGACCGTCTTGGCGGACTTGGTCAGGTTGAACTTGATAGCATCGATGGTGTCCTGGGCCTCATACTTGAAGGAGCCGGAGAAGGTCTTTACGATCTCATCTTTATTCTCTTTGGGAACGGGTGGGCTATCGGTTTTATAGCGGCTAAGAGGTGCGCCCACGGTCGAACATAGCTGTACACATTCGGCCAGGGTGTAGACCTTGGGTTCGGTCGGCTTCTCTTCCGGCTCCTCTTCTTCCTCGTCTTCCCCTTCCGGCCGCTTGGGATAGATGATAAACTCCGGCTTGGTACTTTTTCGTTCGGCACAAGCCATTCCTGCGTAGCAGACGCTGTCATCACTACATAGAGTATTCGCCGGACCACGACCCATCATGGCTCCATCGTCTCCATAGAGCTTTTCCCGAATGGGGAGCGTCAATGGAATCTTCTCGATGGTCTCCCCCGCTTCCGTCACCAGATGAAGGGAGTCATTGTCGACCGGAAAAACCTTCGGGCTGTCCATGCTGCGACTATCCCGACCGCCACGACTTCGGCGTAGGAACTCGCCGGCCGTTTCAATGTACTTATGCACTTCGATATGGACCTGCGCATCTGCGGGTACATAGGCAAGCTCAAATTTCCCGTGGATGCTCTGCATACGGGTGTCTTTATCACGCAAAGCGGTATCGATTTTCACCGCCGAACGGTTCTTGAAATCAACGTATTCGCCCCCAAAGAACGCACCCATCACCTTGGGTGCAAATAGAATAATACCGAGAACCATGGCCACGCTCGCGGCTCCCGCGATGATCATGCTCAACGAGGAGATCTTGAAGCTTCGCCCTGGCCTATCCACATCTTTCAATGCGCCACGCAGTCCCGACAGGTCTTCCGACGCCGCCCGAATCATGGCGGAGAGTTCGGGATCATCGTGCTCTACATTCACACCGAGACGATCTCGAAGATCCGACTCCTCGCCGGATGCGGGTTCATCCGATGCACCGTCTGCGGCCGAAGACGCAGGAGGCACGGGTGGCAGACCGGGTGGAGCTGCTTCGTCTCCGCTCGAGTCACCGTTTTCTGGATTGTCAGGACGTTCTTCGTCGGACATTGGGCATGCTCCGTATAGACAAGTGGCGGGAATCTAACATTCGATGCGCGTCCGCGCAAACGGTTTTACAACTTATTACTTGGCGCGAGTGCTCCGAAGACTTAATGCGACAGTATCGAGGTCGGACTGGACGACCGACGCTACCCTGTAGACCGAGGAGCCGTTCGAGTGCTAAGAGTAGACCCGCACGAGTGAGCCCCAAAGACCGTCACGTCGATCGGTCTTCACAGCTCAGTCTCACGCTGGAGACCACTGCTTGAACAAGCCCTGGATCCCATCAAAAAATGAAGTCTCGGGCATTGGCCTGGCTGTTTTGATGGGCTTGATCGCCTACGGACTGGGTTCGGCAATCAGGCCGCATACGGTCTACGTATCGGATGTGATCATCGCAATATTCCTGGGGATCCTGGTCCTCAATACGCCGCTGAGCCGCTGGATTGATCTTGGAGCGCGAACCGATCGAGATACAGATCGCTATGAGCGCGGCCTTCGTTTTACCGGCAAGTGGGTCTTGCGCCTGGCCATCATCTTGATGGGGTTGAAAATCCAGACCGATCTCTTCGACGCCGACCAGGCCCAGATGGTACTGACCATTCTGGTATTTGCATTGCCCTGCGCATTTTTCCTCACCCATGTGGCGTCATATAAGTTGGGTCTTCGACGGGAATTGGGCGATTTGCTCAGTATTGGCTCCATGATATGCGGTGCCTCGGCCATCAACGCCCTATCGCCGGTCATCTATGCTCGCCGGCGTGATCAGGGCCTGGCTATTACCGCCGTCTTTCTGTTCAGCATAGTGGCTCTCGTCAGCTTTTACCCGGTTGCCCAGGCATTAGGCCTGACCGACGAATATGGCGGACTCTGGGCCGGACTGGCCGTCAATGATCTGTCCAGTAGCGTCGCCGTTGGTTCGCAATTCAGCGAAGAGGGAGCCATCATTGCGACCGCAGCCAAATCCGTGCGGATTATGTTGCTCGGACCCCTGTTGATCATGTTCAGCTTGATTCGGCCAACCCGCCGAGGTCGTGATCCCGAGCAAAAGAGTCCGTCGTTACTCTCGCACTTTCCGAAGTTTATCCTGGGGTATTTCCTATTCTTTGGTGTGCGCGTCTGGGGTGATGCGACCTTCGGTGACGTGGCCGCGTGGCAGACGGTATTGGACGCCAACGGCGTACTGGTCAAGCTGCTGATCCTGGCCGTATGTGCCGGCATTGGACTTCAGATCCACATAGACACGATCATCGAGCTGGGCTGGAAAGCGGTTGTCGCCGGTGGAATGGCTGCCATTGGTGTGGCCGGTTTGTCCCTGGTCATGTTGGTAGGGTTCGCCAACGATGCGCCCGCGACCAGTGTACTGGCCGGCGGCGCTGGCTTGCTTATGTCCTATCTCATGTACCGGGTCACCGCATCGGGCAAAGCCGCCCATCGTCCCCTGCTAAAACGACTCAAAGACGGCGCACCACTCTCCATCCGAGAAGCCGTGAGCCTGCTCGAATATCATGACGAGCATGACTCGCTTAAACCGGCCACGTATACCGCCATCCTACGGCAACTGTATCCCGCCATTGGTGAACTTCAGCCGCTGCGAACCGGCGAGTTGGTCCCACCCATTCAATACCGCCGATTGATCTATTGGGAATCAAACTCCGACAACGGCTCCCTCGTGGGTGTACTATGGGCGCCGGGCGCACAAGCTCATATCCATTCCCACGGCCATAACGGACTTGGTAAGTTGTTCGAAGGCCGGATCGAAATGACCGGTTTCGAGCGAACGGACGAACACCAGCTCACCGTGAAACGACGCGAACAGATCGATCCGGGCGCGTTGATCGAGTTTACGGCCGGTGACACGATTCACGCGGTCCGCAATGTGTCGGATACCGACGCCATCGACGTGCACTACTACGGCCCGGAGGACAAATCCAAAGGGCTTCGCTACGACTGGAGCGAAGACTTCCGGCTCGATGAGCTGCCGGTCGGTGAAAGTATCGACGTCACCGTATCACGAGATGTCCTCCCCGAAACACGGCTCGAGGAACGAGATTCGGATTAGGGCACCCGACCCTTCACCCGGTCCGACAACCCTCCAGCTCTCAATTCGTGAAGGCCAGCCTCAGATAGCGTGGCGCTTATCGGAGGACCGTGTATTCCCACCGGTCCACGAGGCCGTCGAACGTTGGATCGGTCGATTCTGTGCTAGCCGTGATTGTGTAGACCTCTACCGGGAGCTCGCCGTCCAGGCCCAACATGGAGACCATCTGCGGGACGTCGTGGTTTTCTGGAGTGAAGACCAGTTCGGTCGGCTCAACCGTGACAGCCGCGTCGTTGTCCGTTGACAGGCTGACCGTCACATTGCCCGTTGGTGGGTATGCAAACGAGACCGACAGTCCCGCCCCCTCCGTGGTGGTGACCGACGTACTGTCGGGAGAGTCTGGAGTCACCTTGAAGCCGGGGGCGGCGGCGCGGAGGTGCATGAGATTCCAGGCGGTCTCGTAACCCGTCTTATGCGCCAGCCACGAACGCCATTCGTTGGAGTCTGTGTCGCCGGGCTCCGCATCCAACGCACAGTGGCCTGTGAGCAAGGTATACATGTAGGCACCGATCGCCTTATTCAGGTCGCCGTTCATATGCCAGCCATCGCTATAAGCCGACTGCTCCGGAATAGCCTCTTTCATCTGGAGGAGTAGAGTGCGTACGGGAATGGCCCGTGCATAGGGAAGTTCGAAATCCCAGACCATCTTGCGGGCGACACCCAGATCTGTGCCATTCTCCGTGCCGTGTCGACGTTTATCCAGACCGTATAACATCGTGGTGTTCCCATAATTCGAGTGGTCCTGCATGGGGAAACCGAGCGAGAACTCAAATTCCTCGGGAACAATCTTATAGCGTTTGTGCGCTTCAAACTCCGTATTCGCTCGGCCATAGTTGAAGTTGATGGGGGGCTCTCCGCCAGACTCAAGCTTGACGTGTGCCTTTGCGAGGACCCAGTTCAAACCGCCCCGGATGCCATTCTCGGAGCTGGAGCCGGTGTGATTGTAGTTCAAGATCCTGTCCGTAATGTCACAACTCTTGAAGGGGGAGACGAACGTTCGATGACCCGTGTAATGGACCTTGCCTGCTTCGTCGAGCACAGTCGATAAAGCCGCGTCTGCCAGCTCATCATCGTAGATATACTCCGACGAGGATGCGCTCTTGCCGACTATTTGCGCGTAGATGGTGGCCGCAGCCAGATAGGCCCCATTCGGCGTCGGATGAATTCCTGTGCTGTCCTTCTTGTGGGCAGGCAAGTCCCCCCAGGCGCGCCCAGCCGGAACGACCGGCAGCGGCACCTTCGCTCCATCGCTGGTGCGGTAGGTGAACTCTGCGAAATGATCGATGGTGGCTCCGTTTTCATTCTGCGGCCACAGCATGAGCAAGAGCGGCTGGGCATCCCCCTCGGCGACCTTCGAGGCCACCATGTTGACCCCGAGAGAATAGTAACCAGGAACCGCAGAAACGATATTGGGGTCGCCTCCGATTACGACCTGGTCCCAGTCGACGTCACCCTTCCCTGCCAGATTTGTCAGGCGCGCATCACGACCTTCTGGCCAGAAGTAGTACTGCGCAAGGGAATGGCAGTAATAGGTCCAGTCGTACTCATCGCCGCCCTGGCCGTAACCCGTTACGAGCTGCTTGGCCCGATATATATCCTCGGCGACCACATTCACATCAACGGAGAGAGAATCGTCGGCCGATAGGATGTTCTGCAATTCGGCGGCGATTGAGTCGGGGGAAAAGGCTTCGCCGCCATCCCGGATGGAATAGCTGGTTCCGATCACCAGGATGTTTACGGTCCCGTCCCCGTTGAGGTCAGGATCGATGGGCGGGGTGGTGCCACTGTCCGGTTCGATGTCTGCTCCAACGTCTGTCCCGCCGTCTGTCCCGCCGTCTGTTCCGGTGTCCGTTCCGATGTCTGTTCCGATGTCTGTCCCGATGTCCGTTCCAATGTCTGTTCCGGTGTCCGTTCCGACGTCTGTCCCGGTGTCCCCCGTCGATGCAGCACAGCCCACCGCGAACAGAAACACAGCGGCGAGCATCGGGATGGTACGAGCGAGTGGAGTGTTGTGATCATCGGTCATGTCGATTCCTCTTGCCCATCGGAAATTCAAAAACTCTGCCAAGAGCCTAGCTCCATCGCGTTATCAACATCAACCCAACAAGGCAGCACGCGATTGTCAACAGGGTCGGCGATATCCCTGCTTGCCGCCCCATCCACCCAATGATTTGCGCGAACATTGGATGTCATTCGCTGTCATCTCCTGACACTTGTCGTTGTTGATATGTGAAAGAAAACCGTGTCATGGACATTGACCCGTGTGCGCACGGTTGCTAGGGTTCGCCACCCAGATCGGAGACAGTAGTTGTGAATTTCCAAGACGTCATTTTAGCCCTTCAAAAATACTGGGCCGATGAAGGCTGCCTTATCGTCCAGCCCTACGATGTTGAAAAGGGGGCGGGCACCTTTAATCCCGCCACATTCCTGCGGGCTCTGGGCCCGGAACCATGGAACGCAGCCTACGTGGAACCCTCCCGCCGGCCAACCGATGGCCGCTACGGTGAGAACCCCAACCGCTTGCAACACTATTACCAGTTCCAGACGGTCATGAAACCGGCCCCCGCCGATATCCAGGGAATGTATCTTCGCTCCCTCGAGGCGATCGGGCTCCAACTGAAGAATCACGATATCCGCTTTGTGGAAGATGACTGGGAGTCACCCACCCTCGGAGCCTGGGGACTTGGCTGGGAGGTCTGGATCGACGGGATGGAGGCAACCCAGTTCACCTATTTCCAACAGGTGGGTGGAATCGACCTCGATCCCATCATGGTCGAAATCACCTATGGCATTGAACGCATCTGCATGTTTCTCCAGGACGTGGAGAACGTATACGATCTGGAATGGAGCCAGGGCATCAGCTACGGCGACGTCCATCACCAGGACGAGGTCCAGTTCAGCCGTTATAACTTCGAAGAGGCCAACACCGACCTCTATTTTGATCTCTTCAAGCAGCTATCCGAAGAATGTATCCGATTGGTCGATAAAGGACTGGTCTTGCCGGCCTACGACTACTGCATGCGCGCGTCCCATGTATTCAATCTGCTTGACGCTCGCAGTGCCATCAGCGTGACCGAACGCCAGGCGTATATCGGTCGAATTCGCGGCCTGTCGCGACGCGTGGCGGAAGGCTATATCGAACTTCGTACCGATCTCGGACATCCCCTGGCCAAACAGGTTTCGGCATGAGCTCGGACGAGACCCACAGCCAACTCCTTCTGGAGATCGGGGTAGAAGAGCTGCCACCCGGGGTCATCAATACCGTAGTGCAGACCCTGGAAGACCGTGTAAAGGCCGCCCTGGACTCCTGGGGGCTTCAGATCGGTTCCTCCCAGACCTACGCCACGCCTCGGCGTCTTGCGGTACATGTATCGGATCTCCAGACCCAACAACCCGATCGATCCGAAACGGTACTAGGGCCCCCCGTATCCATCGCATACGACGACGAGGGAAACCCCTCGCCGGCCGCCAACGGTTTTGCTCGCAAGGTTGGTGTCGAAGTAGAAAAAATGTCGGTGCAACCCGGAAAACGTGGGGATGTGCTGGCTGCCGAAGTTCACGTCGTGGGCCAATCGGCCACCGCGCTTCTGGCCGACGCCCTACCGGATATCATCGCGAATCTGCCCTTCCCCAAGAAGATGCGCTGGGAGGCCTCCGGCCTGGCCTTTTCCAGGCCTATTCGCTGGCTGGTAGCTCTGCTGGGAAACCAGATAATTCCGTTTGGTATCGGCGATGTGAAATCCTCGAATCAATCCCAGGGGCATCGGTTCCTGGCCCCGGACGCCTTTGCTCTGGAATCACCGGACGACTATGTCGACGCACTTCGAAGCCGCTTCGTTCTGGCCGATATGCAGGAACGGAAATCCCGGATCGAGAAAGGTCTGGCGGCTCTCGAAACCAAAGACCTGAAGGTTGTCCCAGACCCAGCTCTGATCAACACCGTTACCAATCTGGTGGAATGGCCGGAAACCGCCCTTGGCTCGTTTCCGTCCAGCTACCTGGCGCTACCCCGCGAGGTGTTGATCACCGAACTTCGGCAACACCAGAAGATCTTCGCCATCCAAGATGCGAGCGGTGCCCTGGTACCCAATTTTGCAGTGGTCATCGGAACCCAGCCAACCCAGGTAGAGGCCGTACTCCGAGGCAACGCCCGGGTGATTCAGGCACGTCTGGAGGATGGGAAATTCTTCTTCGACGAAGACCGGAAAACACGCTTGGAAGACCGTGTCGATACCCTGGAGAAGGTCCTCTATCTCAAGGGACTTGGCTCGGTGAAGGATCGGACCGACCGCCTGGTCGGCTTGAGTCAGGCCGTCGCGGAACAGGTTCTTCCCGACAGCGTCGACGACTGTGTCCGTGCGGCACAGCTGGCAAAGACCGATCTGGTCACATTGATGGTCAATGAATTCGCCGAGCTTCAGGGGACCATGGGGCGCTATTATGCTCTCCACGACGGGGAATCTGCGGTAGTGGCCCAGGCGATCGAGGACCATTACCGGCCACGTTTTTCGGGCGACGCCCTGCCCCAATCCACGGTAGGTGCGGTCGTCGCTCTGGCCAATAAGGTAGACGCCATCGCCGGTTGTTTCGCGGTGGGTTTGATACCGAAGGGGAGCCACGATCCCTACGCCCTACGCCGGGCTGCCATCGGGATTCTACGCATCCTGGAAGACACTCGTTACGACATTGGCTTCCGCGCTCTGCTTTCGCTGGCCTTCAACCAACTCGAAGCGCAGGGCGTAGACACCACGGCGGACATGCAACAAGCGGCCGGCGAGTTCGTGGAAGCCCGGGTTCGGGTTCAATATTCGGAACGCTATACCCACGACCTGGTAGATGCCGTCCTGGCCGTTGGCTGCGAACAGCCACACGAGCTGATGGCCCGGATCGAAGCTCTTCAATTGGCACGAACCGAGGGCTGGTTCGACGAAGCGGCGGTTGCTTTCAAGCGCATCCAGAACATCAGCCGTGACCATTCCCAGAGTGCCTATGACAGCAAACAACTCGTGGACCCGGCGGAAAAAGCACTGGAGACAGCCTTTCGCCAGGCCCAGACCAATCTTGAGGGCGCACTGTCCATGAGTGATCATAAACTGGCGATCTCCATCCTCGGCGATCTGCGTCCATCGGTAGACACCTTCTTTGACGAGGTTCTGGTGATGGCAGAAGACCCCA
>CAUZEG010000146.1:0-11090 GCA_963578775.1 Myxococcales bacterium | reverse complement strand
TGTCGGCCTCTATCGCCCTTGCGGTGGCGCTATCGCTGACCAAATCCCATAAATGGCGTTGGCTTATCACCCTGGCCGGTGGCGCCGGCGGTGTTGCCCTGGGCTACCTGCTCCACGATGTATTCCCAGCCACCATCAATGAGCGCCAGGTGGCAGCGGCCAACCCCTTCCTGGTGATGATCCTGATCCCCTATACGATCTATGGGATCTACCCCCTCATGAGTAAATTCGGAATGGATCCCCATCCGCTGAAACGAATGACCATAGGCATGCTCCTGGCGGCCTTTTCGTTCATACCCATCGCTCTCATCCAGCATAAGTTGGATGCCGGCGGCTCTGTGCATGTGGCGTGGCAGTTCCTGCCCTTCGTGATCGTCACCTTCGCAGAAGTCTTTGTGTCGATCACCGGCCTTGAGTTTGCCTATAGCCAGGCCCCCAAACGAATGAAGTCCGTAATCATGGGTTTCTGGCTCATCAATGTCGCTATCGGCGACTTCCTTGTTGTGGGCCTGGTCCAAACCGAAATGTCACGCGCGACCTTCTTCTGGGTCTTCGCCGGATTGATGTTGGCGGCCGGAATCATCTTCGGTCTACGTGCTCGGACCTACCAGTACAAGGACTACACCCAATAGGTGAATCATGAATTCTGACTCGGGATCCACCCGCGAACTCACCCTACGCGTCATCCTCATCGGACTCGTCCTGGCGGTCGTGATGGGGGCTGCCAATGTCTATCTTGGGTTGCGCGCAGGGATGACCGTCTCCGCCTCCATTCCGGCCGCCGTTATCGGTATGTTGGTACTTCGCGGTCTGTTCCGTGATGGCACCAAGTTGGAAGCCAACCAGATCCAGACGGCCGCTTCGGCCGGAGAATCCCTGGCGGCCGGCATCATCTTTACCATGCCGGCGCTGATCCTGATCGGTGTCTGGCAGAAGTTCGACTTCTGGACCACCACCCTGATCGCCTTTACGGGTGGTCTACTGGGTATTCTGTTTATGATCCCCATGCGCCGGGTCTTCGTGATCCGTGACGACGATGAACTCAAATTTCCCGAGGGTGTCGCCTGTGCCGCGGTGCTTGAAGCCGGTGATGCGGAAGACGACAATAATAAGTCCGAAGCCATGGGCATCATCTACGGTGCTCTCTTTGGCGCCACTTTCAAGGTTTGCGCCGGCTTTCTGGGACTGTTTAAAGAAAGTCTGGAGGGGGCTCATCAGGCCTTCGGACGATACTTCTACTTTGGGAGCGAGAGCCTGCCGGCCCTGGTCGCCGTGGGCGTTATCGTACGACTCAATATTGCCGTGTTGATCTTCTTTGGCGGTGCGTTGAGCTGGCTGGTTCTTCTGCCCATGTTGGGCACCGTGCCGGATTCGGAATCCGCCCTCACCGGAGCCAAAACCCTGTTCGGAACGCAGATCAGATACGTCGGTGTGGGAGCGATGCTGGTCGGTGGGATCGCCTCCATATGGAAAGTCCGGGGCGGTCTGGTGCAGGCCATATCGGAGCTGCGCGGACGCAAGAAGGCCGCCGAGGATGTCGCCGACACCGACCGTGATATCCCTGGCTCGGTCATCGTCTTCTTTTCCATCCTCGCAACCGTCCTGGTCGCGGGCATCTACTTCAAGCTTACGGACTCAGTCACCATCACCGTGGTCACGACGGTCATCATGTTGGTAATGGCGTTCTTCTTCACGGCGGTCGCAAGCTATATCGTCGGGCTGGTGGGCAATTCCAATAGCCCGGTCTCCGGCATGACCATAACCGCGGTGCTCTTTACCGGCGGTATGCTGGCCCTGTTCGGCTTCAGCGGCGAGCAGGGAATGCTGGCCACCCTCGGCGTGGCTGCCATTGTCTGCTGTGCGGCCTGTACATCGGGCGACGTCTGCAATGATCTCAAGACCGGACATCTGGTGGGGGCTGCGCCCTACCGGCAGCAGATCATGCAGATTATGGGGATCGCCGTGGCGGCCCTGGTGATGGCACCGGTCATGCAACTATTGCACTCCCAGGATATCGCGGCCTTCGCCAGTGAATGCACCCAAATCATGGATCTCGACACCGGCACAGCCTGTGCGGGGATCGGTGGGGAACGCCTTCCCGCGCCTCAGGCCGGGCTATTTGCCAGCCTGGCCCGCGGCTTCTTCGGGGACGGACAGCTACCCTGGGATATGGTCTGCAACGGAGTCGCCATTGGGCTGGCTCTGCTGCTGATTGACGAAGTGCTCAAGGACAGTGGCTCCAAATTCCGCGCCCATATCATGCCCATCGCCGTTGGAATGTACCTTCCTTTGAAGCTCTCCACGCCCATCCTGGCGGGTGGCCTCATCGCACATTTCGTGCTGCGTCGACACCCGGAATCCCAGCATGAGAGTCTGTCTCGCCGCGGCACCCTGTTCGCTTCGGGAGCCATCGCTGGTGAAGCCCTTATGGGGGTTGGCCTGGCCATCGTGGCCGCCACCGGCGTAAAGACTATGCAGCTCACATCCGCGAGCACCATGCAGTTGGCCTCGTCAGCGGTCGCTGTGATCGTTCTGGTTACCTTCTATCGAGCCTCACGCCCACGGGTCTGATCCCTATCCGCCGGTTCGCCAAATCTACGGGTTGGGCGTAGACTACGGTTTCGAATCAAACAGTTGAGAGGCGCAAAGATATGTTCAAATCTCTACTTCTGATGGGATTGATGGTCTGCGTATTCGCTTGCAGTAAGACCACAATGAACGATTGTGAAATCACCTGTAACGCCAGCTGTACCCGCGCGAAACAATGCTCCGGGGGATCCGCCGACTGCCCTATGGTCTGCAAAGGCGTATGCAAGGGGCAAGCGGGACCGAAACTATCGAAAAACCAGATGGGGATCTGCCTGGCCCATATTAAATCCATGAGCTGCGACGATATGACGCGACTTGCGCAACAGGATGCATCGGTTCTTGGCGACGCCTGTGGACCGATGCCTTGATTCCCGCCTATAGCGGACCTGTTTTGCGCATCAACTCGATACGCCACCATCGGCTTTCGAACCACCCAGACATACGGGCGATGGAGTAATGGAGTGACCTTTGGCCTGCCATTCGTCGGGGGTGTGGGCTTCGATGGCCAGGGCATGGACCGGGCCCGCCAGTTCGTCAGCCAGGGTGTCCGTAATGGCGCGGTGGCGCGCCACCAGGCGATCCCCATCAAAACCACTGCTGATCACAACCACCTTGAAATGGCTTTCGGACCCCTCCGGAACGTTATGCATATAGCTTTCGTTCAGCACCTGCAGTTCGGCGGGGGCAAAGGCCTCTTGTAATTTGGCCTGGATGCGCAGCTGCACGGGTCCTGCAGGTCGTTCGGGTTGGTTGGCTTGGGGTGCGTCCATGATGAATCCTTATACGCCTGTACGGCGTGAAACTCCAGTATGACGGATCCGTAACCCCGCCTCAATGGTGGTGTGTATATTTCTAATTCACGGATTGCATTCGGTCTGAAATAATCCCGACGTCTGAGGCCTTGAATTCGATGTACCCACAGGAGACGACCATCTCTTCCGAGAACCATAAAGAATGGGCAGAAGTCAGCCGACTGGGAGCAGCGCTGCACCGCCTCAAGATCCTTCGGCATCAGGTTCTACGAAAGGTCCGGGATACACGAGCCATCCACAGCTGGCCCCAGAAGCCGAGGAGCCACGACTGCGATCTGGCGGCCGATGTAAAGGCACAACTCTGGTTTGAGGTTCCCAAAGAGGAATGGGTATTAGAAGCCGGCAAGGTGGAAAATGTTCGCCTCGCCGCCCAGAAACTGGATGGTCTGGAGATCCCAGCCAACGAGATCTTTTCCTTCTGGAATCATATCGGACGCCCCTCCGCCCAGGCCGGCTTTGTCGTTGGTCGTGAGATCCGGGCGGGCTGCGTGATCCCCACCATCGCAGGCGGGCTCTGTCTTCTGAGCAACTCCCTATATAAAGCAGCTCTGGAGGCGGGCCTCGAGATCGTGGAGCGTCATGGACATACCCAGCAGCTATTTACCAGCGAGCCGGAACATGTGGACGCTACCGTCTTCTGGAACTACGTCGATCTCCGCTTTCGCTCATCCATGCCATGGCGATTGGAGACCGAACTGACCGAGACCCATCTACAAATACGTATACGCCAGATCGGGGCCAGGACCAACGCAACGGCTCCCAGCTCCCTGCGGCTGTCGGGAGCCTCGGTCCATGGGGTACGAAGCTGCTATAGCTGTGATATCGACACCTGCCGCCACTCCCGGGTGGAGCCCACGATGGAGGCTCGTCGGGCTATCCTGCTGGATACGTACTGGCCCGAATTCGAGGCCTGGCTGCAGACCAACCTACGTCCCAACGATCTTATATATATGCCTATTGATGGGTCCCGGCGTGGATTTTCACGCTACAGCTGGGGTCTGGAGGGAGTTGAAATCGTAGAGTTCCCGATCGCCTTTGGACTGCGCGCGGCCACCGCACGGATCTATAAGAAACAAGGGCCCGAGATGCGTGCAGCCCAGATGCGGATGGACGAATTCCTGGCGACAAGTATGGGCCGCATGCTGCCGCCGACGGTCACCGAACTTATTGTGGGGCAACACCTCCTACCCCATCTCCATAGGCAGGGGGTTCTGGGTGGACGCCAGGTCGATGTCTTCGCCACAAGACAGAGCCTGGGCCGGATTCAAGAACGCCTCGACCTGGCCAGCCAACAATGGCCCGAGCGGGGAACGTTGCGCGATTTCCGAGTAGACTCCGATCGGGTGGCATTGGAAGCCCAGGCCTTAGAGAGAGTGCGACGGTTCCTTACGCCCAGCCGGACCATCGCGGCGGACTACGGGTCGCGAGCTGAGTTGATCGACTGGGTGCAGGAAAAAGAGCTGCATCGGCTGCCGCTTCGTACGTCGGAGCGACCGGTGGTCCATATGCCGGGCAGTACCGTGGCCCGACTGGGAGCCTGCGAATTACGAGAGGCCCTCCGCGGTCTGGACGTGACCCTCGAAGTCTCCGGTCGAAACCTGGAAGACGACGAGTTCTGGGCTGGCTTTGCCCAGCGGCCATGCCGTGGTCTCGAACAAGCCGATCTGGTGGTATTGCCCGCCTGGCTGCCGCATAATCCTCGTCCCCTGCTCCGAGCGGCCGCCCTGGGCATACCTGTGGTCGTAAGCGATGTCTTCGGTCTCGGAGATGTCCCCGGTATTGCCCAGGTCCCCTGCGGCGATGTGGATGCCCTCCGCCAGGCGATCATAGATGGTCTATCCCTGGCCTCGATAACGGAACAACGCGCCTCAACACCCGTATAGCTGGGGCCGGATTCATTGTCGGCTGGTGGCCGGTTTTTGGCGGCTGAACGGACGACTTAATGGTTGCCGTGGACAGGCGTTAGTTCCTCTTGTTCCTCTGGTTACAGTCCTTTATTCCTTGCACGGAATCTGCTGCGAGGATGCAAGCCACGAATTTCGCTGAATCAGCCTCAGTGAACCTTCTGCGAACGGACGGGTTGCAGTAATACATGAACGTGGGTTCCAATTTCTTCAACTCGGGCAATTGAAGCTTGATTGCTTTAATTAGTTCTTCTTTCTTCTTGGCGTCACCGTCTCTCTTTTCAATATTTTCGATTTGCCACTGGTGAAACTTTTTATGCACGTCCAAAAAGTGTGCAAAGGCCTTTTCGCATCCGGGAGAATTGCTGATTGCAGCTGGCGCGGAACTTGGGAGTGAACCACCAGAACCATCAGAGCCGCCAGAAGCGTTCGGCTCGCCCTTCTTGCCACAGCCAGACAACGCTAGACTCAACATAAGGGTCATAGCAACGACCCATTGATTCGTTTTCATATCTCCCTCCGATAAATCCCAGCTCGAGGATGAAGAGTATCACAGAGGAAAAGGCAGCCAAAATGGGCATACCTGTGGTCGTAAGCGATGTCTTCGGTCTCGGGGATGTCCCGGGTATTGTCCAGGTCCCCTGCGGCGATGTGGATGCTCTCCGCCAGGCGATCATAGATGGTCTATCCCTGGCCTCGATAACCGAACCAGGTTTTCCCACAGAAATTGTGAATAACTTTGTGGAAAAGGTGTGTTTCAAGGGGATCGCCGAGACAAGCGAATTCCGAGTATAGGCCGAATTTACTGGGGATGATCGACCTCTAAGTTGAACATCGATTGTCAGCTGGGAAAAGTCTGCTACAACCCTTTCTTGGATGGTGCGAGAGCATCATTCACGGCTCTTTGAGAAGTGGATGAAATGCGACGTAATGTCGGTTCGAGGCAACGTCAGCCGGCTCAGACCAAAACCCCCTCGGGGGCGGCGAGAGAGCAGCTGGAACGGCCCCACGAAATCGCAAGATTTCTACGGTCGGTTCGGTGGTTGACGGGGTAACCCCAAGCGTGTTCCCGGTCTGAGACAGGACCTCAACGCGGAATGGGAGGCAAGGCGCAAGGCGGGTGTGAAACCCGATAGGCCCGCGGATGTTCGCATCCGAAGGTCGATGTGCCAGGTACTGCGGAGTTGGAAACCCGCATATAAATGGCTCCGGTCATGGTTGTTTCGGCAACCGCGTCCGAAGTTGAACGTGGCCCAATCCGTGGCGGACGCGGAAGGGAACCCTAAAAGCTCGTGGAAGGTATGTTAGTGTTTACAACGCACGATGGACATTTCGGTGTCCACCGTTCAAGCCGACACTTTACTCAGAGCCTGGATTTCGGTTCAGGTCGAGGGTAAGACCCAGCCCCCAGTTCTCGCTCGCGGGATCTGGATGGTCGGTAGCATCTCCAGGAATCTCCAAATCGAGTTTCTATGAAACCCGAGGCGGCCCTGGAAATGTAAGCGGCTTCCAAAACTAGGCCATCTGGTTGGCTCGTTCAACCCGATAGTTTGGCGCCGAAAGGCACACCGCGGTCGGTGAAGTTGTGAATACCAAACGAGTAGCTATCTGTAGTCTCTGAAATCGATGCCAAGTGTAAGAGAGGGACCGCATCTGTGATTCTTAGGAACCACCGGCGCGGAGCCTGGTGTTCATACCCTGAACGGAACAGGGTCAGCACACGGTTGGAAGTTGTCTTCGGGCAATCCCCCAACCTAACTGCTGAACCCAAGGACTTCGGTCCAAGGACCCTGAAAACCCAAGAGGGATGGTTCAAACCAGCATGAGCCAAGACACCAGAAAAACGGAGCTGACAGAATGGATGGACCCCCTCCGTTTCTGTCTGGCGGGACTCTGAAACACAGGTTAACGATTTGAGGCGCGGATTCGGTTTTTCATAGTTGTTTCTTCGGAAGTAACCATGAGGGCCGAAACCAGACGATATCTTCTATTCTTCGAGGAGCAGCCCGAACTTCTCGTATTGTCCAAATTGAGGCGGATTCTTCGCGGAATCCGCCTCTTTTTTTTACCCAAAATTCCAGTACACCCGGTTCGTGATATCTCTCGACACCATCCTTTCGTCCCTGAACGACGCCCAGCGGGAAGCCGTTACCGCGCCGGGCGATGCTGTATTGGTCCTGGCTGGAGCCGGTTCGGGGAAGACCCGGGTGATCTCAGCCCGCGTGGCCTGGCATATCGAACAGGGTGTTCCTGTAGAGCAGATCACGGCTGTAACTTTCACCAACAAAGCCGCCCGTGAGATGTCCGCCCGTGTCCGTGGGCTGGTCGAAGAGGTCCCATTCGTCGGTACCTTTCATCGCTTCGGGCTATCGGTTCTACGTCGATACCGCCGGCAGCTGGGATACCATACCCACCCCAATATCATCGACCGCGGCGATCAACTCGGCATTGTTCGAGAGTCCTTGAAAGAACTGGGATTGCAGCCCGCTTCATGGGATGTGGGCGAAGCCTTATCGCTAATTCTTGATGGCCGTACCTATAAGGCCATCGAAGGAAAGGTCCGATTTCCCCGCGCCCATGGGCTGGTCCCGATGGGATCCGAGCTGGTCCAAACCTACGAGAAACGCCTCCGGGCCTTGAATGCGGTTGATTTTGACGAGTTGATCCTCGTCCCCTTACGGCTATTTCATAGTCATCCCAGTCTTTTTGCGCGCGTCCAGGCCGGAGCTCGATTCATTCTGGTGGATGAATTCCAGGACACGAACCAGGCGCAGATGGAATTGGTGCGGAAACTGGTCGGCGACGACGGAACCCTTATGGCCGTGGGCGACGACGACCAATCCATCTACGCTTTCCGCGGTGCACGGGTCGAAAATATCCTACGCTTTGGAGAGTCCTTTCCCCACGCCCAGACCATTCGGCTGGAAGACAATTACCGATCGGCCAAACCCATCATTGAGCTGGCCAACGCGATCATTCGAAGCAACCCCGACCGAAACGAAAAAACCCTTCGGGTACGTTGTACCTTCGCCGGCCACACCCAGCTGATCGGGGCTTCCAGCGAAGAGTCCGAAGCCGATTTCGTGGCCCAGAGCATTGCCGACGCCATCCGGGCCGGCACATCACCCGACGAGATCGCGGTTCTTTATCGCGCCAATCGACAAGCCGCCGCGATTGAACTGGCGCTGACCCAGCTCGCCATCCCATTTCGACGCGTGGGCGGCACATCCTTCTTTGAACGGAAAGAGGTTCGCGATGCTCTCGGCTGGTTGGGGATCCTGATCGACGGGAATGACGATCTTTGTTTTCGACGGGCTGTGCTGGCACCGGCCCGTGGCGTAGGCGAAGTCTCTCTGAAAACCCTGGAACAGGCTGCCTCAAAACAGAAGACATCGCTCTTTCGAACCGCTGAGTCTCTCGTCGATATCCCCGGGGCCCTCCCCAATCAGTCCATCTCGGGTCTGAAAGCGATGATATCGACTCTTAAAGAGGGCCGAAAGAAACTCCGTTCGGCGGGAGTATCTAAAGCATTTAAGTTCGTTCTCCAACAGGTGGCTTACCGAAATTACCTCATTCAAAACGCCGACACCCCGGCTAACGGAAGTCGTCGATTCCACCGGGTGATGCAGCTGGCCGACACCCTGCAAAGCTATGTCAATCAGGATCCAATCGAGGGAGCGCGAGCATTCCTGGATGACGCTCTGCTGATGAACTCCGACGATACTCTCGACGAGGACGAAGCAACGGTCTCCGTGATGACCCTGCATGCCGCAAAGGGCCTTGAGTTCGAAACCGTATTCATCGTCGGGGTCGAGGAAGGAATACTTCCCCACGAACGCTCTCTGGGAAATCAAAGCGGGTTGTCGGAAGAACGTCGCCTCATGTACGTAGGAGTCACCCGGGCCAAGCGGAACCTCACACTTTCATACGTGCGTAAACGCCCTCACGGTGGCCCGGTTGGAGAGGATCGGATCAGTCGTTTCCTGCGCGACGTCGGCTTGCGACCGAAACTGGTAGGGACGCTCCTTCAAGACGGGCCGACGGAAACAGAGCAACAAGCCATGCAGGAAATTGAGAAGCTACAGGAGTTGCTCCGTTCCTAGCTCACCTCGAATCCAGTACGATACTCGGCGGGTAGGTACGCGTCCCATGGACCCTTTCCGCGCGATCGTCCCAGACCTTTTTGCGTTCCATCCGCCCCCGCATGCGGTACGACCAAAACCTGGTTCTTTTTTACGGACTGCACTTTCCAGCTGCGTCCACCCAGGACAAATACGCTCCCCGGAGTCCGGGGCGCAAACCCGTTGCCGATCATTCGCCCGGTCGAAGAATCAAACACCTGCGAACCGTGCGAGTCGGGAAGATTGGCGTGGACCGTCCCCCGCCTCCCCAGATCCATCACACGCGTTGTAGCCAATAAGGTGTCTCGCTCGCGGCGGATATGCCCCTCCGCCACCAGATGATCAATAACCCGTTTCAGATGAACCCGCGCCGTCAGTCCGCGGAGCAGTTGAAGCAGCTCGTCTTCCTCCACACCCGATGGACGAGAAAATAATATGCTGAAGATCTGCTGTACTGCTACGCCGGGATCAACTCGAATACGAACCGACTCCAGTTCACCACGGTCGGCGAAGAGTGCGTGCATCTCAAGCTGCCGCTTGCGTTCATCCGTCTCGGCAACCCCCAAGACCCGAATGACCGAATCTCGGCGCGCGCCCCGCCCAATCCGTTGTTGGAACGCGCTTGGATTCACCGGCACCTGAAGCAGAGCTACGGCTTCGATGGTGCCCACGTCTATCCCCAACTCCAGAGTGCTTGTCGCCACGCATAGCCAGGACGAGAAGGTCCGCATAGATTCCTCTACCTCGTGTCGACTACGCGCACTGAGCCCGGCGTGATGAACAAGAATGCGTCCTCCGGGCATCAACTCCAAGAGCTGCGCTGCTGCTTCCTCTACCTGGGCTCGCGTCTCCGCGAAGCAGAGAACTCGCCGCAACCTCTGTTCACGAAGTGCAGCCAACAAACCTGCCAGGTCGGGTACACATTTCAAGACTGTGGCTCGGCGCCCTTCCCCCACAATCACCTGGCCCTCCCCCAGATAACGGCTAACCACCACATCGGGATCCGCAATGGTTGCAGATAGCGCTACCCGCTGAACCTCGCGCTGGCATAGGGCGTCGAGCCGCTGCAATAAGACCATAAGTTGATCCCCACGAGCATTGCCATGAACCGCGTGGATCTCGTCCAACACAACGGTCTGTACCGTCTGAAGCGCCGTCGGAGCCCGGGCCAGTAACGAATCTAGAGACTCGAGGGTCGTTACCAGCATAAAGGGCGGAGGATCCGGGGCATTGGGACTATCACCCGTCCGCACCAGGACCTTTCGTTTAAATACACCCAGGATCTCTTTCATTCGATCGCCCATATCGCGACATAAGGCACGGGTGGGAGCCACATATAAGATTCGTAGATTGTCGTCGGAGAGCGACATACGTCGTTCTACAATCGGAGCCAGAGCAGCCTCGGTCTTTCCGGTGGCCGTCGGTGCTACAATCAGCGCATTCTCCCCCTTCAAGATTGGATTACAGGCCGCCAACTGAAGGATATTGGGTGCGTTATGATGCGCGTAAAAAGCCAAATAGGTTCGCCGCAGCGCACGTCGATATGCACGCATCTCCGAGATTAACTCGGGACTGGGGCTATTTCCGTCAGAACGTCCCACCGGCGTACATCAACAGGTTGTCAGGGTGGCTCTCAGGATAGAATCGACGATGGTCGAGTAATT
>CAUZEG010000145.1:0-11121 GCA_963578775.1 Myxococcales bacterium | reverse complement strand
CTGCAGATCGTCATGGCGTCGGGAACATTCCCCGATACGGCCCTCTTCTTCTCCCTGCTCTCGATGGTCATCTATCTTCTACTGGGGTTCACTCTGGTGATGGTGCCCCTCGGGCTGGCCGCCAAACAGACCTTTCTGGTCACCCGTCATAAAGGACGCCATAAAGAGAAGTTCCGTAGCTACGCCAACTACCGTTCCCTGATGCGCATCGTCTTTGCCCGACTCATTCCTCGCACCTTCCTATGCGCCTGTATTTCGTCTCTGGCCTATGGTCTGGGCCTATACGCCTTTTCGTCTCCACATTTTATCGTATGGTGGTCGGCAATCAGCTTTTGCCCTCTATTTCTTGTAAGCCTCTGGTTGTTCAAACCCGGAGCCGGTCTGTGGAAGAGCTATAAAGACGATCCCATCCTTACAGTCCACGCGGCCACCGAAGCGATTGCCGTATCGAGCTGAACCTTTTCACCACAGTACTCGGCTTTTACCCCCGGACATTGACGGTTTCGCCGGGGGCTCTTAGGCTATCTCGATTCGATTTTACTACTGCCTGGAGTCCTTGTATGTCCGCATTTCGCCCCCTATTCCCCATCTTTATGGTTCTGACACTGGTCACGCTTATGGCGGCCTGTGGCAACGACGCTGACACCGTTCCTGTGCCGGATGTACCCGACGTGCCCGACGTGACCGTGCCGCCGGACACTACGCCGGACACCACACCAGATGTCGTACCGGATATTACACCGGACGTAGCGGAAACCAGCGATGGGAGCCCGGACGTATCGGAAGTCTCGGAAGAGGTTACCGCCGACACAGAAACCACCCCACCGCCACCGACCTTTTCCATCGAGATAACCGCACCCAATGGGTCCGATCTGTACGAATTCGGCTCGAATGTGGATTTCGTAGCTCTCGTCAGCTCCAGTGGACAGACGCCCCTGGCGGACTTCAACGTCGCATTCAGCTCCAATCTTGATGAGGTTCTCACCGAGCTGAATCCCGCCGCCGATGGAACGGTTAACTTTTCCACCAATACACTCAGCGCCGGCTCCCATCTCATCACAGCTACAGCGCAAAGCCCCACAGGTGAAACAGCCAGTGATAATGTATGGGTCGGGATCTGCACCTGGAGCACACCGGCACTCTTTGACGTGGATATCGAAGGATCCGGATGGACCGTCTACGGGGACGGCTATTGGGATAGCGACGGCGGAACCAACGGCTGGCTCGAAATGACCGGTATTGAACAAACCAGTGCCGGAAAGCAGGGTGCCATCTTCAACACCAGCGAAAAGGTCACTCCCCAGGACGTGCATATCTCGTTCAAGATCGCCACTGGTGGCGGCGTCAGCTCTCCATCAGAAGGTGGAGCCGACGGCTTTGCTATGAGCATCATTGATGCCGCTTCCGTAACCGAGCTCGAATCGATTGTGACCACACCCGCTTCGGGTGGATGCCTGGGCTACGGGGTGGCCTCACCAGCCTGTGGTGGCCTGGATATCACCGCCTTCCACATTGAGTTCGACACCTTCCCCAATAATAATAATCCCATCTCTGATCCGAGCCCAGCCTCTGATCATATCGGCGTTATGCTCAATGGCGATGCCGGCACGCACCACCTATATGCAGCCCTGCCCGACATCGAAGATCTCGAATGGCATGATGTCACGGTGGAGATCACAGGCACCACGGTCCGCCTAACATTCGATGGCAACGAGGTGATCAACGATGACCTGCCGGGCCTGGACTTCCGCGGCGGCTATATCGGCTTCTCCGGAACCACCGGCGGCAAAACCAACTACCATCGCTTCGACGAGTTGGAGATCACCCAACAATGTCTAGTCCAGTAGACTCAATTTCCGATGGTGGCATCCAGGAACGATAGGACATCGCTCCAATAGGGCTCGCGCACTTCAAAGAAGAGCTCGTGGCCGTCCGAACAAAAGGCCGGATAGTCAATCAACTCTACATCTTTCTCATAGTCCGTAAGAGTGTTGTACACATCGGCCGCCAGCTGTACATGGTCGGCTTGAAAGAGGTCGTTGGCCGAGACATAGACGCGAACGGGCGCGCTGATCTGGGCGACATCTTCATCAAGGGTCGAAGACAAGGACAACATGCCTCCACCGGGAGCCGGAGCCATCAGCACCACCGCCTGCACATCCGAGTTTCTCTCAATCGCCACATGGAGGCTGAGCAGACCACCTCGTGAAAATCCCAGGATCCCCACCCGGTTTGTGTCGGCCAGGGTATGTTCTCTGAGCGCATCCAGCCCGTCGTAGACCTGCTGCAGATGCTGGGGAAGAACCAATTCACCGGGGCGGTATTCGGCACGTGCCAGATAGCCGGCATTGGCCAGCGCGGTACAGGTTCCTTCGAGATCCCCGCCCACCACGTTGTTCAGTCCACCATGGTTGTATAGTACAGCCGGGAAGGGACCCGCGCCCGGAGGCACACAAACGAAGGTCTGTTTGGCGCCATCCGATGGATCGCCCAGTGCGTTCACCTCGACGCCCGCGGCCGCCACCTGGGCCTCGGTGGTCTCCGGGCAGAAGTGTTCGACTACATCCGATGTGTCGGCTTCGGCTCCTTCGTCGACTATGGTCTGGCCTGGATCCGTATTCGTCTGACCGGGGTCGGTCGCTGTCTGGCCCGGATCGGAGGCTGTCGTGTCGGCCGTCTCCTGCACATCGGGGCTTGCCGTGGTATCGGTCCCGTTTGTCGTTCCGCTACAGGCGACCAGAAGGCCGAGCCAGAGTATCAATGCCGTTTTCATGCCAGACTCCTGTCCCAAGATGAGCGCGATACTAGAAGGGCTTCGGATGAGAAGCAATCGGCAAATTTCGGCGGTTGGCTGGGTCTCGGATACACTACAGAGGCCGCCCATGCACACGGAGGCATCGTGGATCCAGGAACCGTCATCATATTAGCTCTATTCGGATTGATGGCCGTCGATGTGGTCCTGACCCCTTTTGGTAAGCTGGTCCTCGACAGTCGTAAGGGCAATGTGCGGGTCCGTTGCCATGACTGTGGCTTTGTGGGCAAAAGCCAGTCCGAGAGTTCCATATGGTCGACCTGCCCCAAATGCGGGTCCCATGACTGTGTTCGAGCCATTCTCGACTAGATCCGCATAAGGGTTTAATCACCATTTCCCTTCCCAGATGGGGAACGCTACAATCGGGCTTTCGACGGGTTGGGAGCAATCGAATGAAAGGTCTTGGAATTCTCGGATGGATCGTCCTGTTCATAGGCTGCAGCAGCGCTGCAACCACACCAACGGATACCGGTGACACAGAGCCCGATACGGCGGCCGATACTACGAGCGATACGGCGGTCGATACCGGCACCCCGGAAACAACAGCGGAAGACATCAATCTACCCACCGATCCCTACACCATCACGGTCTTCGACAATATTCGTATCAACAGCACCGGCGATGTGAACGTTCGAGACGTGGTAGCGGATGTCGACCTGGCCGGTGCATCTTTCGAGCAGGTCACCATGCGGGTTGAGCTGGCATCGACATGCTATCCCTTCGAATCCTGGACGCAGCCGCCCGCCGGACATAATTGGCCGGCCGACTGCGACGCTTACGACCGCAATTTCGAGTTCACCCTCGACGATCCGAAAGAAGAGGGCGATCCACCGGCCTTCGAGCTGGTACGGGCCATCACCCCCTTTGGCGGCCCCATGACCTTCGAGGTGGATCTGACCGATCTGGCCAACGCCCGCCCCGGCCAACATAGTATTCGTGCCCATATCAGCACCTGGTCGGATGGTGCCGGACAGGTGTCCGGTTCGGCCGGCGGTTGGAATGTCACCACCCATATCGACGTGGTACCGGGAACGCCGCCGCGAAATGTATTGGCGGCGATTCCCCTGGTGAGTGACTTCCACGGCAAGCAGGACCCCTTCACAACCAGCCTCACCCTTCCAGAAGGGACCACATCTACACGGCTGGAATATCGGGTAACAGGGCATGGTGGCGGCGATCCGGACCCCTTTCCCACCTGTATCGGACCGGCCGAAGAGTTCTGCCAGCGAACCCATATCGTCTATGCGGACGGCGTGGACATCGATCAGTTCCTGGCCTGGCGTGATGATTGCGAAGACTTATGCACCCTGGAGACCCACCCGAACGGCGGCTTCCAATATTGTGTGGAAAACCCCTGCGGCAATGTACAAAGCGTAAAAGCATCGCGCGCCAACTGGTGCCCTGGAGATGTAACTCCACCCTTTGTATGGACGCCCGAGCAATGGACCAGCGCCGGCCCGCACACATTCAGCTACTCCATTCCCGAGCAGGGCAATGGAAGCTGGCGTGTGTCAGCCACCGCCTACGCCTATGGGGATTAGACTGGGTCCGTCCTGAACGGTCACAGCCCGGATCTCCTTAATCCATGTCCAGGGCCTCACACCGTTGTTCGAGCTCCTCCGTGCAAGGAACCGAGTATTGTTCATAGGCCGTGAGTGCTTCTATACCATCATCGCAGTCCGGATTGTCCCTTCCGACGGCCTTGAGCATCTCTTCCGTGGCATCCAGAGAATCATTCAAGCAGGTCTCAAACTCGAGTACGGTCACATCACATGAGGCCAGCTCCGCGGTATTGAAACATTCTTCGTCATCTGGAGGTTGGCTAAATCCATTTGAGCAAGTGTCCATCATCTGCTCACACGCCTCCGGTCCCCCAAACAAGGTCATTGCGACGGACATAACGGTACAGAACTCCTCGTCGTAGCGAGAGGTAAGTCTCTCCATTTCCGAGGCGATCTGGTCGCAGACGGAATCGAGCTCTCCCTGGGAAAGCTCGGCCAGGGTTGTTTCGTCTTCCGCAGCGATATTGATGGCTCCACCGCCACCGCCGCCGCCACAGGCGAAGAAGAGAAAGGGGACTAGCGCAAAGATTTGGATTGGTCGAAAAACGGTCATGAAATTCTCCTTATTAATATCCTATTTCGTTTCGTTCCATTGATGGCCAGGCCGCCGATCTCAGCGACATTCCTGTACCTTCGGGGGGTTCTGAAAATATGGATTGCAGCTAACAAAATTGAGGGAAAGGCAAGCAATCAGCCAATTCCCGGGGCTGCCGCAACTCGGTACGCCTCCTTGCCAACCTTCATCCGCTACACATGGCGCTTCGCACACACCAAAATCGGTCCAGCGCCGGCTTTCGACACCATCACAATTCCAGTCAAAACTTACAGAACCGCTAATCGTATAACCATCCGATTGCCAGGCCGTCACACCCGGGTTGATATTTGCGCCTATTGACGAGGGAGAGCTGCCATCAAAGCAATCCCCTCCGACCGTCGCGGTGTAATATGGGCAACTCCCATTCAATTCCACACACACACCCGGAGTACATAAACAGCGAGGGCTAAAGTCCTGTCCATATCCATCGCCGTCCAAATCCTTATAGTAGGTTGTGCAGCCGGTAGCGCCCGCCTCGTCGGTCAATTGGTCACAGTCGTCATTGATCCCATTGCAGACTTCGGTGGCACCGGGATGGACGGAGGCCTTGCCGTCGTCGCAATCGTTGGACAAGGTGGCCGTGTAGGGGGCCATCGCGGAACATAGGCAGCTGGATGTCGTGCTTCCATGCCCGTCACCGTCACTATCCTTATACCAGCTACTACAACCGATGGCGTCTGCGTCGTTGATGTTGCCGTTACAGTTGTCGTCGGCAGAGGTCTCGCAATCTTCGGTAGCATCGGGATGGATGTTGGGATTGCTGTCGTCGCAGTCGGTGGCCAGGTCCAGCGGGGCCTTATAGGGAGCCTGGGGCTGGCATAGGCACTTGCTCGACTCCTCCGCCTCCACGTTGGTCCCGAAGCCATCTTCGTCGGCATCCAGAACGTATACAACGCAACCCTCGGCATCTTCTTCGTCCTCGTCGGAGATCCCGTTGCAGTTGTCGTCCTGATTGTTCCCGCAGCTCTCCAGTACATTTTCATCGTTTTCGCAGATCAGGGTGATCCCGTCTGGACTACAGTTGTAGATGCCGTTGAGACAATCATCTGCGTCGTCGCTATCACAGGCTTCGCCAAGGAAAGGGAAGGTCTCGTCGATCTGACCATCGCAGTTGTCGTCCTGCTGGTTGCACAGCTCCACCGGCGGATCGACCGGTTCACAGGGGCCGGGCCCCTCATCGACCACGGTACAGCTGGCCACGCCATCGCATTGATTGGGCTCCGTTTCTGGTTCGGTAGCCCCGGGAGACGCCCCCGTTTTGGTGCAGGTTGTGGCCGCCTCTGCAGCCACTGCCGCTTCGGTACAGGGGCATATAATGCCTTCGGCCAGCACGCATTGCCCGGTTGGATCTCCGATATCGGCGTTGACGGTCGGCAGACAATCAAATCCTACCGGGCAGTCCGCATGAACAGCGCAAGAGGTCCCACAGAACTGCATGCCCTGCTCGCCCGGCATACAGCGGGCGCCGACATCGTCGCCGTCCAGAAGGCAGTCGTCGTTGGATTGGCAGGGCCAGCAGAGCCTGGGGATATCCGTCCAGCTCGTGCTACCATCCGGATCCTCGACGATCTGGCCCGGATCATCCGTACTCTGGCCCGGATCATCCGTACTCTGGCCCGGATCATCGGTGCTCTGGCCGGGATCCTCTGGGTTTGCATCGGTATTCGCGGGAGCAATTACTTCGGCGCAGCCCTGCGCCAGCACACTGAGGCTAACCACAAAAACGATAACGCCGATTGCCAACCCACCTCTCAAAAAATCACCCTCGCGCTGCTTTAGTTTGGCGTGCAATTCTGGTCCTGTAATTCCTGCACACAGTTGGGAACCAGAAAATCGATAGCAGAGACTACGTCGGCCGGATCCGAGGAGCAGTCGATATCCGCGTTCAATGTGGAAAAGAAATCGATAAATCCAAGAAGCATTTCCGTTAAACATTGCTCAAATTCCCCGACCGTCGCGGTACATGCGCTTAATCCCTGTTGCATATCGGCAACACAGTCGGGATTCGCACTAAAGGTAACCGCGCTTTCGCCGTTTTCAATGCAGTCCGCATAGTCCTCTTCACAGGGTAGGCCGCATGTGCACGCCTTGGAATTGTCCGAGATAAATTTACAAACGGAGCCCACTTCACAGTCCGAGTTGTCCGCACATGGTTTGATGTCGTCTTGATCGCACTCGGTTTGAACAACCGCGCCCGCATAACATTGGCTCAAAGTCACACTGTTTGCATACTCCGTTGCACTGTTCATCTGGGCGCAGAGTTCCTCGATTTCTGCCCCCGTTAACAGGGATGCCTGGCGACTGTCATCACCCGCTAGATCAATGGTACCCGGGATCGGGTCCTCATTCGTATCAACCGGAACATCGTTATCCGCATTGGCGGGCACCACCACATCGCTGCAACTCCATGCCAGCCCGCTGACACCGACCACAAATACAAGAATCACGATCTTCGCTATCCGACCCATTCAACTCTCCCTGCCTGGCTCGACGCAAAGTATAGCAATAGGCCTGGGGTCCAACAACCGGACGGGTAAAAGATGTCAGGACCGCGATCGAAAGAGTCCCATGAACCGCTGCATCAGGGTCGGCGGCGGATTCAGAGCCCGCTCGATCAGTGCCCGGTAGGTCGCCATGGGGCTACTGCCTATAAGCTGACCGACTACGTCCGCCCCACCATCTCTGGGTTTGAGCAATAAAACCGTGGGGATGGATTTGACCCCGAACGCCTGCATTAATTGCTGGTTCTTATCGGCGTCGACCTTGTAGAAGTCGACCTGGCCCTCATAGGACGGAGCCAACTCCTCCAGAACCGGTCCCACGGAGGAGCAGGGGCCACACCAATCGGCCCAGAAATCCACCAGGACCAGCCCCTCGGAGCCGGTTAACATCTCGTCAAAGTCGGTTTCGGAAATCCCTTGCATCACAGTCTATACTCCGAGGATTCGACCGGGTTGCGGTCGTCGAGATTCGTACCTTCTAAATATCACTCGGGCCAAATCCGGGGCAGATGGCATCAATCTCGAACAGACATGGGGGGTCTGGCGGGCCGCCGTCACCCAAAACCGATGGATCTGTTGAGCAATCCGCATCCAGAGCGGGTGCAACAAACGCCTTCATACCCTCCACCAGATCATTCACGCAGCTCTCCACCTGGGCGAGTGTCGCCTGGCAAGTCGTCAGCTCTATATCATCACAATCGGCATCAATGGTTTGTGGCGGCGGCTCGTCTGCTAGACAGCTTTCGTAAATCTGTTCGCAGGAGCCTCGTCCGGCCTGGGCCATGCCCAGGGCCTGCAACATACAGATGTCGAGTGCGCTCAGTTCCGCGTTCATGGCGTCTGCCGCTTGCTGACAATACACTTCCCATTCTTCAGCCGTAAGGTCCGACATCAAACGGCTATCGTCGCCAGCGAAATCAACGCCAGTGGTAACTCCAACATTACTATCCGTGCCGCTGGTATCATTGTCCGGGGTCTCCGTCACCGCAGGATCGCTGCAGGCGACGACAAGGACGCACATCAGAAGAGAAATAGTAAGTACACGTACGCCGCACATAGATTGCTCCATAGCTAGTTCCGTGAAAAATGACGAATCAAACGACCACGCCGCCTACCGACGGCGTGGTCATTCCTCATCATGCGGGAGGTCCGGGCAGGGAGGGCGGACCATCGGGGGGTGGACCCTCTCCGCTGGAACCAAGGCCTGGACATTTGGCCCCAATTTCTTCCATGCAGGCCGGTTGGTCCGGCTCACCCATGGATTCCAGCTCTTGGAGAACGGACGGATCGCTGTCGCAACTTATGTCTTTGTAGGGCCCGAGGGAGTCATTTAAAATCTGGTTCGCCTCGTTCATGCAATCCTCCAGTTCCGCAACCGTTGCCGTACAATCGACCAGATCCTCGTGCGCGTCTGCACATTCGTCAAGATCGGGCCCGAAATTGTTTTCCGGATCGGCGGTACAGTCCGCAACGATTTCCTCACAATCACCGAATCCCGCCTGCTCCAATCCAAGACCCTGGGCAGTACACATGAAGTTGCCGTCTCCCATAATGGATTGGCTGGCCCCTATGACCTGCTCACAAAACGCCGTGGCTTCCTCTGGGGTCAGCTCCGAAACCAGCCGGCTGTCATCACCAGGAAGATCGATTGCGTTGGCTCCTCCGCCGCCGCCGCCGCCGCAGGCGACGAATAGGAAGGGGATCAGTGCAAAGGGAAATGCTTTAAGAAAGCGGTTCATATTCTTCTCCATTTTAAATTTGCCGTTACGCGCACTTTGGCGCGCCACGACCAGGTCGTTGTTTCCGATTCAACGCTATTGCGCCCTTATTATTCAGTGACCAACACTCCATCGCATTCGAAGGGAAGTCCCGGATCACCGTTCTCATCGGGCTCACATACAGATCCAAACGCTGCTTCGCAGGCCGGCCACGCATTGGCGTCGAAGGAAATTACGTCGTGACAGGCCCCCGCTGCGAGCTCGTCGGCGATACAGCTTTCCACGCTGGTGATGGTAAAATCATCGCATGTGAAGCGATTATCACATTCCGCCGCGATGTAGTCGACGCACGCATCGTAGAAGGGATATTCATAGCACGGGCCATCTACACCACAATAGTAGCCTTCGCCACATTCCTCGTCGCTGAGACACATCTCGTAACATATGCCATCTTCCTCACAGTATTCACCCAGGTCGCATTCCTCATCGCTTATGCAATAGAGGTAGCAGACCCCATCCTCCGCGCAGTAGGCATCGTCCTCGCACTCGTCGTCGCTCGTACACATTTCGTAGCACGCGCCGTCGTCCGCACAATAGGTACCATCCTCGCAATCGTCGTCGGATATACAGTTGTCGTAGCATAGACCATCGACTGCGCAGTAGGTCGCGTCCGGGCAATCCTCGTCAGACTCGCAGAATTCGTAGCATAGACCGTCGAGGTCACAATAGCTTCCGTCCGGGCAATCCGTGTCGTCGATGCACAATTCATAGCATCGGCCATCGGTCTCACAGTAGCTGCCATCGAGACAATCCTCGTCACTACCGCAGTCTTCGTAACATAGGCCATCGGTCTCGCAATAGCTGCCATCGGGGCAATCCGCATCCAGGATGCACAGGTCGTAGCAAAAACCATCGACTTCGCAATACGTCCCTGCGGGGCAGTCGCCGTCACTTATACAGAGTTCGTCGCAGAGCCCATCCACTTCACAGTAGGTACCCGCTGGGCAATCCGCATCACTTAGACATAGATCGGTGCACAGACCGTCCACATCACAGAAGGCGTCAATGCCACAATCCGCATCGTCCAGGCAGGTATTGGATTTCACTACACATGCCGAAAAGAACACGACAGCTATTATGAGAATTCGTTTCATTTTCTCCCCTCAGTTACTCGAGATTTCTAAATCTTAATAGAAGACGCCATCGCATTCGATGGGCTGGATCCATTGGCCATTTGTTCCCACTTCACAGACCGAATCGGCGGCGTACAAACAATCGTCCAGGTCGGACCAGGAATAGCTTAGCTGACCATCACATGTACCGTTGATCAGATTGTCCGAGACACAACCATCCACATCATTCACGAAGGAGTCGTCACACATGATGGCGTTCTGGCAGACCGCAGCCACATAGTCGACGCAGTCATCATAGGAACCATCATAGGTGCAGTATCCGTCTACATCGCAGTACGAATCACTGGCACAATCCAGATCATCAATACACACGCTGCGCTCAATAATACAGCCAGTGGTGAGAACCAGAGACCCTACAATAAGAACACCCAGAAACTTCTTCATGCCCAACTCCTATGCCCATGCGAGAAGACAATATAGCCCATAACATCTCATCTGCCTAGTGACTCGACACCGCTCTATAAACACCCCTCGATCCCAGCCACCACCTCGCACTGAACCGAAAAGGACAGCAAATATCTAAACTAAGCCCATTCTATGTACCAACCGGTACACCATAAGGTTTCCTATAAAACAATTTTCACTTGTTTTTACAAGTAGTTATAATATTTTTTTTGACTCATATTGCACTATAACCTTAATGTACCGCTCGGTACTTTAAGAAGGGGTGCACTCATGATTGGAATCGCACGTTTCGTAGTCGGTAAGAGCCTGAATTCTCCAGGATCCCTGATTACGAT